>JBHAEN010000151.1:0-16852 GCA_041855645.1 Bacteroides sp.
ATACGTTGCGCATTCGTCCGATGGACCCGGGCATCGTGATTCAGAAGATTCTCATTGATACGGGCGGACTGAAACCCTCGTATCTGGGGGCGCCGGAACATCGGTGACACGCCTTGCGCCCGATGGAACGCACGTGTCCTGTCGTCTATTTTCGTTGAAGATTATTTTGTATTCTTATTTTACCGTTGGCGAAGGTTGAACTTTTGCCCGGTTGTTGCTTTCGGTAAAAAATACGGAAGTGTTTTCGTCTTCTTTAAAATTGCTTTTTCGACAAAAAAGGCGTCGTTTTTGCAAAAACGATTTTTTCGTTTTGCTAAAACGACCATGAGGCCGTCGAACGAAAAATAGTCCGTTTTTTCAACAAAAAAGGCTGCAAGATCCCGTAAGATTTGCAGCCTTTCATCGTATGTGAAGGTTTCACATGCGGGAATTTATCCCGAATGAATGGTGTTTTTGTCCGAATTGATTACTGTTTTCTTTTCCATGATTCATGCAGATGAGCGGATGAGTGATGCAAATATACGCAAACGTCGCAAATTTATGCGGCAAACGGGCATGATACAAAAAACGAAAAATGCCGATTGTGGCGGAACAACTGCCCTTGTTCCCATGCCGCAATCTTACGGTCGGGAAAGCCGGATATCGGATTTGTTGCAAAAATATTCTCTTTTTCTTGTGTATATCGAATATTATTGCATAAATTTGCGCCGTTGGTTAAATAATTATGCAATGAAAAAGAAAGCAAATCGGTTGGATACCATTAAGCTCATCATCTCCAGCAAAGAGATAGGGTCGCAGGGTGAACTTCTGAAGGAATTGAGGGACGAGGGTTTTGCGTTGACGCAAGCCACGCTTTCACGCGATTTGAAGCAGTTGAAAGTGGCCAAGGCGGCCACCATCAGCGGGAAGTACGTCTATGTGTTGCCCAATGACATCATGTACAAACGCTCCACGGATCGTAGCGTGAGCACCACCGAAATGCTGCGCAGCAACGGTTTTATCTCGTTGCAGTTTTCGGGCAATATAGCCGTGATACGCACTCGTCCCGGGTACGCGAGCAGCATGGCCTACGACATCGACGCGCAGGAGGCGGAGTGCATACTCGGAACCATTGCGGGCGACGACACCATCTTGCTGGTGCTGCGCGAGGGCGAACGGAAAGAACGCATCGTCAGCACACTTGCCGCCGTGATTCCCGATATCCGATAGCGACGGCGCACGCTTCATAACGACAACTTAACACGTTTTAAGAGAGAATCCGAAATGGAAGAAAAACAAATAGATGTGATGGTGGCCGATGCCTCGCACGAGGTCTACGTCGAAACGATTCTGGATACCATCCGTAAAGCGGCCGCCGTGCGCGGAACGGGCATTGCCGAACGCACGCACGAGTACGTGGCCACCAAAATCAGAGAGGGAAAGGCCATCATCGCCCTGCATGGCGAAGTGTTTGCGGGGTTCACCTACATCGAATCGTGGGGCAACAAGCAGTACGTGGCCACTTCGGGGCTGATCGTACATCCCGATTTCCGCGGTTTGGGGCTGGCCAAGCGCATCAAGCAGGCTTCGTTTCAGTTGGCCCGTCTTCGCTGGCCGAAGGCCAAGATCTTCAGCCTGACGTCGGGCGGAGCCGTGATGAAGATGAACACCGAGCTGGGCTATGTGCCCGTCACCTTCAACGAACTGACGGACGACGACGCCTTCTGGAAGGGCTGCGAAGGATGTGTCAATCACTCCATCCTCGTGGCCAAAGAACGCAAGTTCTGCATTTGCACGGCCATGCTCTACGATCCCGCGGATCCGCGTAACGTGCTCCGCGAAAAAGAACGGAGCCGTTTCTGAGAGTAACGGACAGTATGCGGATTCCCGCAATATGTTGTGACGAATCATCAAAAGAACAGATAAGATTATGGGAGAGAAAAAGAAAAAAGTAGTCGTGGCCTTCAGCGGCGGACTCGACACTTCGTTCACGGTGATGTACCTGACGCGTGAAAAAGGCTGCGAAGTGTATGCCGCCTGTGCCAACACCGGAGGCTTCAGCCCCGAACAGCTCAAAGCGAACGAAGAAAATGCCTACAAGCTGGGCGCGGTGAGCTATGTGACCCTCGACGTCATGCAGGAATATTACGAAAAGAGTTTGAAATACATGGTGTTCGGCAACGTGTTGCGTAACGGGACGTATCCGGTTTCCGTCAGTTCCGAACGCATCTTTCAGGCCCTTGCCATCGCGCGTTACGCCAACGAGATAGGTGCCGAAGCCATTGCGCATGGGTCTACGGGAGCCGGCAATGATCAGGTTCGCTTCGACATGACTTTCCTTGTGCTGGCACCTTCGGTGGAAATCATTACGCTGACGCGCGACATGGCGCTGAGCCGTCAGGAAGAAATAGACTACCTGAACAAAAACGGTTTTCATGCCGACTTTGCCAAGTTGAAATATTCCTACAACGTGGGGCTGTGGGGAACCTCGATCTGTGGCGGGGAAATTCTCGACTCCGCACAAGGGCTGCCCGAATCGGCCTACCTGAAACATCCCGTGAAAGAAGGCAGCGAACGGCTTCGCCTGACCTTTGAGCGGGGCGAGCTGAAAGCCGTCAACGACGAAGTCTTCGCCGATCCCATAGCCGCCATCCGCAAGGTCGAGGAGCTCGGTGCGGCCTATGGCATCGGGCGCGACATGCACGTGGGCGATACCATCATCGGAATCAAAGGACGTGTGGGATTTGAGGCCGCCGCTCCGATGCTCATCATCGGCGCGCATCGCTTTCTGGAAAAATACACGCTGAGCAAGTGGCAACAGTACTGGAAAGATCAGGTGGCCAACTGGTACGGCATGTTCCTGCACGAAAGCCAATACCTCGAACCCGTGATGCGCGACATCGAAGCCATGCTGCGCGAGAGCCAGCGTCACGTGAACGGGACGGTCATTCTCGAGCTGCGTCCGCTGTCGTTTTCCACCGTGGGCGTGGAGTCTGCGGACGATTTGGTGAAGACCAAGTTCGGCGAGTATGGCGAAATGCAGAAAGGTTGGACGGCCGAAGACGCCAAAGGCTTCATCAAAGTGACTTCCACGCCGTTGCGCGTCTACTACAACAATCACAAAGACGAAGCCTTTTGAGGAAAACACGCCGGGACGGTGATAGCTTGGCCGGTGAGTTTTCGGTATTCAAATTTGACGATTGCCGATGAAGTTTGTAAGTTTGCAGACAAGACCGAACGACCAAGTTACTTTCCATTCAATAAAACTCATGTCTCATGATTAAAGTAGGAATTATAGGCGGAGCGGGCTATACGGCCGGCGAACTCATCCGTCTGTTATTGAACCATCCCGAAGCGGAGCTGGTGTTCGTGAACAGCGGCAGCAATGCGGGAAACCGGTTGACCGATGTGCACGAGGGACTTTACGGTGAAACGGAACTCGCCTTTACCGACGAGCTTCCTCTCGACCGGATTGACGTTCTGTTCTGTTGCACCGCGCACGGCGACACGAAGAAGTTCATCGAAAGCCATTCGCTTCCCGAGGAGTTGAAAATTATAGACCTATCGGCAGACTATCGGCTGAAGAGCGATGATCACGATTTTGTCTACGGATTGCCCGAACTCAACCGCCGTGCCACGTGCAAGGCGCGTCACGTGGCCAATCCCGGCTGTTTCGCCACGTGCATTCAGTTAGGCTTGCTACCTCTGGCCAAAAACCTTATGCTGACGGACGACGTGATGGTGAACGCCGTCACCGGAAGTACGGGAGCGGGCGTGAAGCCGTCCGCTACGAGCCATTTCAGCTGGCGCACCGGAAACCTGAGCGTTTACAAACCTTTCGAACATCAGCATGTGCCCGAAATCAAACAGTCGTTGAGGCAGTTGCAAAACAGTTTCAATGTCGACATTGATTTCATTCCCTACCGCGGCGATTTTGCGCGAGGCATTTTCGCCACGCTGGTGGTACGGACGAAAGTGGCTCTTGAAGAGCTGGTACGCATGTACGAGGAATATTATGCCGAAGACTCTTTCGTCCATATCGTTCCCGAAAACATCGACTTGAAACAGGTAGTCAACACGAATAAATGCCTGTTGCATCTGGAAAAGCATGGCGATAAACTGCTCATCGTCTCCTGCATCGACAATCTGTTGAAAGGAGCCAGCGGACAGGCCGTGCACAATATGAATCTTATGTTCAATCTGGAAGAAACCGTGGGTTTGCGACTGAAACCCTCGGCGTTCTGACCTTTATTGCCCGTCATTCATCAACCCTCTTACGTTTCATGCAACTATTCGACGTTTATCCGCTCTACGACATCCATGTGGTCGAGGGCAAAGGCTGTCGCGTGCGCGACGATAACGGAATCGACTATCTCGACCTCTACGGAGGCCATGCCGTCATCTCCATCGGTCATGCGCATCCCCGCTACGTAAAAGCCGTCAGCGAGCAGGCAGCCCGCTTGGGCTTTTACTCCAACTCTGTGGTGAACCGCTTGCAGCAACAGGTGGCCGAGCGTTTGGGACGATTGTCCGGCTACGACGACTACTCGTTGTTTCTCATCAACAGCGGGGCCGAAGCCAATGAGAACGCGCTGAAGCTGGCTTCGTTTCACAACGGGCGTACACAGATAGTTTCTTTTGCGAGAGCTTTTCACGGACGCACATCCCTGGCCGTCGAAGTGACGGACAATCCTGCCATTGCGGCACCGGTCAACCGAAGCGGTCGTGTCGCTTTCCTGCCGCTCAACGACACGGAAGCCATGCGCAACGAATTGCGGAAGCGGGAAACCTGTGCCGTAATCATCGAAGGCATACAAGGGGTAGGAGGCATCCGGGTTCCGGAAATCGAGTTTATGCAGGAACTCCGCCGGGTCTGTACCGAGACGGGAACCGTCTTGATTTTGGATGAAATACAAAGCGGATACGGTCGCAGCGGTAAGTTCTTCGCCCATCAGCATTGGGGCATACGTCCCGATTTGATAACAGTGGCCAAGGGCATGGCAAACGGTTTTCCGATGGGCGGCGTACTCATTTCGCCTCTGTTCAAGGCGGTTCACGGACAGCTGGGCACAACGTTCGGCGGCAATCATCTGGCTTGTGCGGCCGCTTTGGCCGTGCTGGATGTCATGGAAGAAGAGCATTTGATCGAGAATGCCCACCGAGTGGGGCGTTATCTGGCAGACGAACTGGCGAAGTTTCCCGCCATTCGCGAAGTACGCGGCTTCGGCTTGATGATCGGCTTGGAGTTCGATTCTCCCGTCAAGGCTCTGCGCGACAGGCTCATTGCCGACGAACGGGTGTTCACGGGAGCGAGCGGAACGCACGTCTTGCGCCTTCTTCCTCCGCTTTGCCTCACTTTAACCGAAGCCGATGAATTCCTGACTCGCCTCAGGCGTGCGTTGAGCAAGGCCGGATGACGTGAAATGCCCGCCGCCCGGCGGCTCTGTCAGCGAGTGAGGACGGCAAGCAATTCTTCCGGCGTGACGAGGTTTTGCTCGCCACTGTTCATGTCCTTAAGCGTAAGTTTTCCTTCGTTCAGTTCATTTTCGCCGATGATGGCTACATAGGGGATTTGCTTGGCGTTGGCGTAGCTCATCTGTTTCTTCATCTTGGCTTCGTCGGGGAATAGCTCCGCACGGATGCCTGCTTCGCGCAGTTTTCCCAATATGCCGAGCGCAAAGGCGGCTTCACGTTCGCCGAAGTTGACGAACAGAACTTCCGTGCCGTTCACGGCTTCTTTGGGATAAAGATCGAGGGTGTTGAGCACGTCGAAGATGCGATCGGCTCCGAAAGAGATGCCCACGCCCGAAACGCCGGCCATGCCGAAAACGCCCGTCAGGTTGTCGTAACGTCCGCCTCCGGTGATACTGCCTATCTGCACATCGAGCGCCTTTACCTCAAAGATGGCTCCCGTGTAATAGTTGAGTCCGCGTGCGAGCGTCAAGTCGAGTTCCATTTCGTTTTTCAGATTCATGCTTTGGAGGGTGCGGAGAATAAATTCGCTTTCGGCCACTCCTTTCAGTCCGGTTTCGCTTTCGGCCAGTACGGTTCTCAGCGTCGAGAGTTTTTCTTCGTTGCTTCCGCTCAGCAGAATGATGGGTTGCAGGCGTTCGATGGCCGCTTCGCCGATGCCTTTCTCGCGAAGTTCGGCATTGACATTTTCCAACCCTATTTTGTCGAGTTTGTCGATGGCCACGGTGATGTCCACGATTTTATCCGCTTCACCGATGATTTCGGCGATGCCCGAAAGGATTTTCCGGTTGTTTATCTTGATGCACACGCGGATGCCGAAGCGGCTGAACACGGTGTCGATGATCTGCATCAATTCGACCTCATTCAGCAGTGAATCGCTGCCCACGACGTCGGCATCGCATTGATAGAACTCCCGATAGCGTCCTTTTTGCGGACGGTCGGCCCGCCAAACGGGTTGTATCTGATAGCGTTTGAAAGGAAAGGTGATTTCGTCGCGGTGCATCACCACGTAGCGGGCGAAAGGTACGGTCAGGTCGTAGCGCAGTCCTTTTTCGCAAAACTTGGGAGCCAGTCGGGCTGCGTTCCGGCCGAGAAGTTCTTCGTCGGTGATGCCGGCGAAGTAATCGCCCGAATTCTGGATTTTGAACAGGAGCTTGTCACCCTCTTCACCGTACTTCCCCATCAGGGTGGACAGCATTTCCATCGACGGAGTTTCGATTTGTTCGAATCCGTAGAGGTGATAAACGTCGCGAATGGTGTTGAAAATGTAGTTGCGCTTCGCCATTTCAACGGGCGAGAAGTCGCGTGTTCCTTTGGGTATGCTCGGTTTTGCTGCCATGTTCGTTAGAGATTAAATGGTTTCATTGGCGCAAAGTTACGTTAAAAAACGGTTCTGTGTTATTGCGCGAGGGACAAATCTGCGGGGCGGCGACTTTTAGGGAGGTCTATCCCAAACGGACTTCGACGGTTGTCGGGCCGTTAAGGCTGCTCTTCAGCCGCACGGAAGCCCCGATGGTGTCGGCGAATTTGTGTACCACGGCAAGACCCAGCCCGAAACCTTTGATTTCTTGATGTCCGGCATTGATGGAGCGGTAGAACTGCCGGAACACTTTGTCGCAATCCTCGTCGGGTATGCCACGACCTGTGTTCTCCACGATGATAATGCGTTTTTCCTTGTCGGCAAATCCTTTGAGCAGGATGTCTCCGCCTTCGTTGCCGTATTTTATGGCATTGGAAACCAGGTTGTTCACAATGATGGCAAGGGCGTTGTAGTCGGTGCGGACTGTCAGTTCCTCCGGCTCAACGCTCAGCCGGATATGCAGGTTGCGCTTCAATATCTCGTCGGCATGTGCGCTGCAAATCTCCGTGAACAACTCCTGAATGGAGCAGTCTGCGGGTTGCAGTTTGATGTCGCCCTTTTCCACTCGTGTAATCATCAGCAGGTTGTCCACCATGGTGTTCATGCCGTCCACCACACGTAGGTTCTCCCGAATCTTCCGTCGGTATTCTTCTTCCGTGCGCGGCTTGCGGATGAGTACCTCCATCGAGCCTTTGAGCACGGCCAATGGTGTGCGAAATTCGTGAGAGGCATAGTCGGTGAATGATTTTTCGCGTTCCAGTGCTTCCTGCAACGGGCGGATGCTGTCCTTGGCCACATTGCGCGCGATGAGGTAGATGCAGAAAAAGAGCACCCCACAGAGCACGAAAGTGGCAAGCAGAATGTAGAGCAACGAAGATTGGAAGAACGCCATGTCCACTTCCGTTTTTGCCGCCTCGAAATACATGAACGCGAACACGCCGATGAGCAAAACGCAGGGAATCATGGCACAGATACCGGCCTGTACGATGATTTTGCGGGCTATTTCTTCCTGAAGTTTCTTGTTTCTCATTTTCAGTCGTTGGCAATGAATCCTACACTCCTTATGGTCTTGATGTATCCTTCGGCCTTCATGCCGAGTTTCTTCCGCAGGGCGTTCATGAAGACGTCGATCACGCCCGTGTCGTACCGGAAGTTCACACCCCAGACGTTTTGAATGATTTCGTCGCGTGTGCAGGCCGTTCCCTTGCGGCGGACGAGGTAGACGAGCAGGTCGAACTCGCGTGAGGTGAGTTTTATTTCGACTTCATTTTTCTTCACCCGATAGCTCGTCAGGTTGATTTTGATGTCGCCCAGTGTCAATATTTCGTCGTCTTTGCTGTTGCGTAAATGGATTTTGATGCGCTCGAGCAGTTCCTCGAACGAGAAGGGTTTCTTGACATAGTCGTTGGCTCCTTTGCGCAATCCCTCTATGGTGTCGTGCACAGTGTCTTTTGCCGTGAGGAAGATGATGGGCACTTCCGTGTCTTTCTCACGGATATGGGCACATACGTCGATGCCGTTCATCAGAGGCAGCATCCGGTCGAGCAACACCAAGTGGGGACGCCATCCCCAGAAGATGTCCAAGGCGGAAAGCCCGTCGGTGGCGACTTCCGTTTCGTAGCCTTCGTCTTCCAGGCCTTCTTTCAGGAAAGAGTAGATGCCCGGTTCGTCTTCAACAATCAATATCTTCATGCCGCAAAAGAAATGAAAAATGGCGTATTGTACAAGTGGTTTCGGGGCGTCGGCTTTCCGAGCAATCTCAAACCGACTTTCGTCCTGCCTTGTTTCTTCCCGACGAATCGGGTTATCCCAGCATCTCTTCGATGTCTTTTTCCAATTTGTCGGGCGTTGTGATGGGCGAGAAGCGTCTGATGGTTTTGCCGTCGCGTGAGACGAGGAATTTGGTGAAGTTCCATTTTATGGCGTCGGTGAGAAAGCCGCCGGCTTCTTTTTTCAGATACTTGAAGATGGGGTCGGCGTTGTTGCCGTTGACGTCGATCTTCTTCATGATTTGAAAACTGACGCCGTAGTTGATTTGACAGAAACTGTTGATTTCGCTGTCGGTGCCGGGATCCTGATGTCCGAACTGATTGCACGGGAATCCGATAACGACAAGTCCCCGGTCTTTATACTTTCGGTTGAGTTTTTCCAATCCTTCAAACTGTGGAGTGAAGCCGCATTTGCTGGCGGTGTTGACGATGAGCAGTACTTTTCCCTCAAAATCCTTGAAGTGGAGTTCCCCGCCTTTTCCTGTCAGTGCTTTGAAATCGTATATTGCAGTCATGATGTTTCGGTGTATGAAGCAAAACGCCTGAAGCGATGGAGGTTTCGCTCCGCAGGCGTTTCGTTTGAGTATGGTGATTTATTCTTTTCGCTTGTCTCAGAGTTGTCTTATCAGCCAGTTTTGACGGCCGATCATCTCTATTATTTCCAGTTGCTCCCGGCTCCAGTAGAGGTCTTCTTCTTCGTCGGCGAGGTAGGCCTTCATGATGTCGTAGGTGGTGGGATCGTCTTTTAGGTCTTTGATGCAGTTGTAGAGCAACTCTATGCCTTTTTCCTGAATGGCAAGATCGGCCTTGACATATTCTATGGGATCTTTCACGAGTTCGCGGCCTTTTTGGTCTTCGAGCTTGATTTCACCGCCGAGGTCATTGATGCGGGTCATGAACTTTTCCACCCATCCCATTTCTTCCTGATAATGGCCTGTGTACTTCTCTGCCAGTTTTTTGAATCCGAGTGACTCGAAGTGTTTCCCTTGCGCCAAGTGTACAAAAGCACCGTTGCTTAAACCCGTTACAAAAAACTGTAATGCTTCGATTGATTTCTTTGCTTCCATTGTTCCTTTTTTTTATTGGTATTTCTAATATTCGTTTGTCGATTCGGATTGTTTCTCATCTTTCATCGACGATGCAAAGGTAGTGCGTTCTTCTCCCGAATTGCCTTAAGATTGTCTTAATGTTTTCTTAGTATTTCATTAAGGAAAATGAGAAGTCTGTGTGGCGGAAAGCATGAAAAAAACGGATGAACGCCGTGTCGGTGTCCATCCGTTTTTCGTTTATTGCTGTCGCCGGTTTATTCCACAATCGTTATCCAGCCGTGAGTGTCAGGTTCGTCGCCATCTTGGATGCCGCGCAGCTTATTGTAGAGCTTTGTGGAGATGGGGCCCGGCTTTCCGTCTTTCGAGATGACGTAGGATTTTCCGCGTTCCACATCGTCGATGCGCTCGATGGGGCTGATTACGGCTGCCGTTCCGCATGCGCCGGCTTCTTCGAACGTGCTCAACTCTTCTTCGGGAATGGGGCGTCGTTCCACCTTCAGGCCGAGGTCTTCGGCGAGCTGCATGAGGCTTTTGTTGGTGATGGAAGGCAGAATGGACGAGGATGCCGGAGTGACGTACGTGTTGTTTTTGATGCCGAAGAAGTTGGCCGCGCCGCATTCGTCGATGTATTTCTTTTCTTTGGCGTCGAGATAGAACTCGGAAGTATAGCCCAAGTCGTGCGCTTTCTTGTTGGCGCGGAGGCTTGCGGCGTAGTTACCGCCCACTTTGAAGCAACCTGTGCCATAAGGTGCGGCGCGGTCGAACTCGCGGATGATGACGTAGGGATTGGTGGAGAATCCTCCTTTGAAATAGGGGCCTACGGGGCTTACGAAGACGATGAATGTGTACTCGCTTGCCGGTTTCACGCCCACTTGCGCACCCGTGCCGATGAGCAACGGACGGATGTAGAGCGAAGCTCCCGTGCCGTAGGGCGGGATGAACCGTTCGTTCAGTTTGACGACTTTAAGGATGGCTTCTTTGAATAATTCGGTCGGGAGTTGCGCCATCATGATGCCTTCGCAGCTCGATTGCAGGCGCGCGGCGTTCTCTTCGAGACGGAAGATGCGTATTTTTCCGTCCTTTCCGCGAAAGGCTTTCAGGCCTTCGAAGGCTTCTTGCCCGTAGTGGAGGCAGGTGGCTGCCATGTGGAGGTTGAGGTACTCGCTGTCGCTCACTTGGAGTTCTCCCCAAGCCCCGTTGCGAAAGTTGATTCTTACGTTGTAATCTGTCTTCATGTATCCGAAAGACAGATTACCCCAGTCGATTTGTTCCATAATGATTAGTTTATTATTGGGTTAAACGAATTGTTTCCGATGACCGTACAAAAGTAGCCTTTATTCTTCAGAGTGTCGCTTTTCTTTCCATAATTTTTCGACTTCGTTTTCTGCTTTTGTCAGTTTCTTCGAGCAGAAAGCGATGAGGGAATGGGCTTCTTTGATCTTCTCGCCAAGTTGGTCGATGTCCAGTTCATTGTTGTCGATTTGTCGGACGATGGTTTCCAGCCGTTCGATGGCTTCTTGATAGGAGGGAGTGGGCATGAATGTGCGGATTAAGGGTTTGGATTTATGAAGTGAACTTTTTGAGGGGGCCGGGTCTGAGTCCGACGACGTCGGATTGCACCGTGCCGTCGAGGAAACGGGTGGTCAGGCGGTCGCCTTCGCTCAGTTCGGACAAGCGGCTTACGGGTTTTCCGTCTTTCAAGGTGATGCTGTATCCTCGCTTCAACAGCTGTTCGGGCGAGGCGTCGGCGATGCGTTGCCGCAAAAGCTCCAGCCGGTGCTGCCGATGGGCGAGGAAAGCGTGTGCGGAGCGTTGAAGTTCCCGTTGCAGGCCGGAGAGGACGTAGCGTTTTTCGGTCAGGCGTTGTTCGGCCAGCATCGGGAGGCGACGGTTCAGGTCGGTGAGCCGGTTGCGCTCCTGCTCGAGCCACAGGAGAACGTTCCGTCGCAGGTTGTCCGACAGGTGGTCGAGCTTTTCGGCGGCCGCTTGGGCGCAGGCGATGAGTAATTCGGCGGCGGCCGTGGGCGTTTTCACGCGGGTGTGGGCCACGGCGTCGAGCACGGTGTCGTCGCGTTCGTGACCGATGCCGGTAATGACGGGCAGGGGGAACTGCGCGCAAGCGGCGGCAAGCAGGTAGGTGTCGAATCCCGTGAGGTCGGACGTGGCGCCTCCTCCGCGGATAATCACCACGACGTCGAACTCGTCGGAACGGTCATGAATGCGGCCGAGAGCCGAAAGCACCGACTCTTCCACCTGATGGCCTTGCATCGATGCCGGAAACAGTTCGACGCGGAAGAAGAAACCGCGGGGATTATGTTCCAACTGATGGCGGAAGTCGCCATAGCCCGCGGCGGTTGCCGACGATACGACGGCGATGCGTTGAGGAAGTGCGGGCATGCTCAGCTCTTTGTTGAGCGTCAGCGTTCCTTCCGCTTCGAGTTGTTTCAGGATTTCCCGCCGACGGAGCGCGATGTCGCCCAGCGTGTAGGTCGGGTCGATGTCGATTACTGTCAGGCTGTGGCCGTAAAGTTCGTGAAACTGTACGGTCACAAGCACGCGCACCTTGATGCCCGAGGTGAAGCGCTGTCCCGTCGATTCTTCAAAATAGGGTTTGAGCAGGCGGAAGGTCTGTGCCCAGATGGTTCCCCGGGCTTTGGCCACGAGTTGATTGTTGCGCGAGTCTTTCTGAATGAATTCCAGATAGCAATGTCCCGTGGCGTTGGAGCGCACGTCGCTCAGTTCGGCCTGCAACCAGTATTCGCCGGGCAGGCATTGCTCGATGCTTCGGCGCACAAGGCCGTTGAGGTCGAATAACGAGAGTGTGTTTTCCGGCATCATGGGCGTAAAAGCAGTCCGTACTGATAGGCTTTCCACAGGTCGGGGATGCCGTAGCCGTAAATGTTGTCGGGGAAGTCGTAGCGGTCGCTTGCCCGGCGCAGCAGATCCATGATTTCGTGTGCCGTCAGTTCGGGAAGGGCTTGCCAGAGGCAGGCTGCCATGCCGCAGACAATCGGTGCGGCGAAGGAAGTCCCGTTCCTGCGGTGGGGATAGCCTCCGGTTCCCATCACATCGGCACTCATGCCTATGGCCATCACGTCGGGCTTGATTCTGCCGTCGGCGGTGTTGCCCACCGAAGAGAAAGGAGCCACTTCGCCTCTCTTGCTGACGGCTCCCACGGTGAGCACATGCATCGCATCGGCCGGAGGCGTGATTTTTTTCCAGACGCCCGATCCCGAATTGCCTGCGCTGCACACCATGACCATGCCTTTGCCGGCCACGTGCGAGGCTTGGCGCGACATCAACGACCGGCGTCCGTCCAAGTCGCGCAAGCGATAGTTTTTCGAGGCATCGTCGAAACTGTAATAGCCCAGCGAGGTGTTGACGAGGTCGACGCCGACGCTATCGGCAAATTCCACCGCCGCCGCCCAGTAGTCTTCTTCCACCGGATATTCGGAATATTCGTCCTCGCTGCGCAGCAGCCAGTATGTGGCTTCGGGTGCGCTACCCATCATCAGGTGCGGCCGATTCATGGCCATGCAGGAGAGCACACCCGTGCCGTGGCTGTTCTCCGCGAAGATGTCCGACCGGGGATTCACGAAATCGCGCGTGCCGGCAATGCGGATGTTGCTCATGCTTTCTATTCGGTCCACATTGTGAAACCCGGCGTCGATCACGGCGATGGTCATGCCTTCGCCCTTGAATCCGGCAAGGTGCATCCGGTGGGTGTTGTTCATTTTAATCTGCCTGTCGGCAACGCCGTAGAGGCTGTCGGTCGTCTGCGGGGTTCCGCCGATGGAATCGCGCAGCGTGGTCTGCCTCGTTCTTCCCCGGCCGACCCGCTCCGTGTGCCGCACAAAGGGCAGCCGGGCGATGCCGTCGATGAGCGTGGAGTCGTCGCACGACACCACGACCGTATTTTCCCATTTGGCACACGTCACGATGTGCACGCCTTCTCGGCGAATGGCTTCCACGTAGTCTTTGCACACGGGAAGGTCGGTCGAATCGACCTTGATGCCTTGCCTGCGCCGACGCTCGATGGATTTCGGAGAGAGAAAATCCTCGGGACGTTCGAGCGAGTATCGTGTGGCGGCTTTGTCTTTCAGGCTGATGCGAAACCTCAGCGTATCCGTTGGCGTGAATTGTGCCCATGCCGTTGCCGAAAGGCTTCCGCAAAGCCAAAAGGCGAGTAGTGTTTTCTTCATATTGCCGTTTTTTATTTCCGCAAATATAAGATTTTGCAGGGAGAAGGCTCGAAACTCGGTGCGATATTTGCGAAATCGACGTCATTTCTCCTCTTTTTCCGCAGAAATTCCCCGTATTTTGTTTGCACGGATAAAATTTGTACACAGAATATATTGAAAACGAGCGACGTCGATAAGAAACCTGCCGGGAAACTATCGACATCGCTGCGATGTCGCCATTTTCCGTCACAGACTTAAAATTGTCATGGCGATGTCGGTACTTTCCCGTCACAGACTTAATAACATCATAGCGATGCAGGTACTTTCCCGTCACAGACTTAAAAAAATCATGGCGATGCAGGTATTTTCCCGGCAGGAATCTTATCGACATCCTTCTATGTCGCTCGATATTTGTTAATAAATGCTATTTGCATCTTTTTTGTCGGTCGGATGCAAAGCGGAATTTCACCTTCGTCGCATGAAATCGCCTTGTTTCCCGAAGAAAAAGAGGGAAAGAAGACGCGAAACCGCACCCGTTCGTCCCGGCTACTGTCTGCCGCGGGCTGCATACACCTTATTTAAAAGGCCGATTGCTTGATTTTCCCGATAATTTTTCGTATATTTGAACATCGGCTTTCCTTCAACAGCGTTCATCCGTATGCCCAACCCTCAATTACCCGGCATCGCCGAAAAAGAACAAGCCCTGTTGTACGATAAGTTGCGCGACTACAATCGGGGCAGAGCCTCTTTCAAAGAAGCGGGCATCTACCTGATTGTGCTTCCCCGTCCGGGCAAACCGAATTACAGCCTGTGGCTTTATGTGCCTTCCACGTCGCATCATCCCTTTCTCTACATCAATGAACTTTCGCCCGATGTGTACGAATCGCTTCGCATTGCGGGAACGATGCTCTACTATTCGCGCCGCTGCATCGCCGTCATGCCCTACAACGAAAAACGCATGCGGAGCAGGGGCGACGACATTATCTTCTTCGGAAAGTACCGCGGACATTTCCTGCATGAGATTTTACAGATCGACCCCGGCTATCTGGCTTGGATAGCCTACCGGTTCAGTCCCGACATCCCGAAACATGAACGTTTCGTGCAGATGGCGCGCGCCTACCACACGGTTCATCTCGACGTCATGCTGCGCAAGAACAAACAACGCAAGGCACAAGGCGGATACATGGGGCAGGCGGGCGACCGTTTGGAGAAAAAGACGCTGCGGATTTTGAGCGTGCGCGTCGACGACGATCCTTATCGCACCGTCTTCCGTCAGGGTGCGGCCCGGTTTTATGTCAGGCAGTTTCTGGTGCTGCACGACGCCGAGGGCAATCTGGCCACGATAACCGTCAGGTCGAAGCGTCCTTCCCCGACGAGCGGCGTCTTGCCCGCCTTTGAACATGCCTATCGTTCGGGCGAAATCCTGCATGTGGCCTCGGCGCGCATAGCCCGCCTCTACGAAAGCCGGGGAAGAAAGTACACACACCTGTCGCACGTGAAGTTCTCTCCCTCGCCCGATGCGGGTGAAGCCGGCCTGCCGTGATTTTTTTTTCTTTTCCGTGCAAGGTTTTGTCCGTTCGTGAGTTTTATCAGGTAGAAACACATCATGAAACAAGATGTCAACGTATAATCTTAAAACTCCAAATCAATGAAAAAAATCCGAATCAACTTCCTCATCGCCGGCGCATTGCCCATGCTGCTCGCCTTGCAATCGTGTCTGAAAAGCGAAGAATCTTACGAGAACACCATCTATCCCAATGCTCTCGTTACGGTGAAAAAAATCGACGACAATCGTTTTTTCCTGCAACTCGACGACACCAAGACGTTGCTTCCCGTCAACATCAAGTCCTATCCTTATAAAGACAAGAAGCACGTAAGGGCATTGACCAACTTCAAAGAAGTGAACGAACCGCACGACGGATACACCAAGGCCGTACACGTGAACTGGCTGGACACCATCCGTACCAAAGGCATGGCCGAAAACCTGAATGACGGCAACGATGCAGCCTACGGAAAAGACCCGATAGAACTGGTGCGCGACTGGGTGACGATTGTCGAAGACGGATACTTCACGATGCGCTTCCGCACCATTTGGGGAGACCGCAAGATAACGCACGCGCTGAATCTCATCCCCGTCGCAGTGTCGGACACCCGCTACGAAGTGGAGTTGCGCCACAATGCGTTCGGCGACACCGAAGGACGCGTGAACGACGGCCTGATAGCCTTCCGGCTCGACAAACTGCCGAACACCAACGGAAAAACCGTGAAGCTGAAAGTGAAATGGAAATCGTTTACGGGCGACAAATCGGTGGAATTCGATTATCGTTCCCCGGCCGATATGAGCGAATGAAAAAATGCCGGAAATCCGGAATAACGGCGTACCTTTGCCCGGTTCCACTCCGGATGAACTCCATAAAAACACAGAGCTTATGAAAACAATGCTTTTTGTGGCAGGGGTACTGACCTTGGCCTCTTGCACGAACCACAACGACCCGGTCGATTCGCCCCGAGACACCCCTAAAGAACGGGTCGACGTGCCGCTCACCGTCGGAGAACGGCAATTACTGGAAACGAATACCGATTTCGCTTTCCGTTTCTTCAGACAGGTGTGCCTCACCGAAACAGAACGGCCCAATCTCTTCGTCTCGCCTCTGAGCGCATCGCTCTGCTTGTCGATGATAAGCAATGGAGCCGCCGGAAACACCCTCGACGAGATGCAGAAGACCTTGGGGTTCCCCGCGTCTTCCTTCTCATTGTCCGAACTGAACGCCTACAACCGGAAACTTACGTCGGCTCTGCTCGAACTCGACAATACGGCAGACCTCGGCATAGCCAACTCCATCTGGATACGCCGCGGGTTCGACGTGCGCCCTTCGTTCGTTGCCCTCAACAAAAGCATGTACGATGCCGATGTGCGCGAACTCGATTTCAACGCAGCCGAATCGCCGGACGTCATCAACAAATGGTGTGCGGATAAGACGAACAACCGCATAACCAAAGTGGTCGACGAGATACCGGGCGTCATGAAAATGTTTCTCATCA
>JBHAEN010000152.1:0-2910 GCA_041855645.1 Bacteroides sp.
AGTTCTTTCTTCCCGAAACCGCATTGACCCGTTACGCGGAACGAACGGCCGGGAAAGTCCCGGACCGGTTCTTCGGACGTGTAAAGATGACTGTTGGGGTGGAGCTTGGCCACGGGGTAACGTTCCGTCAGCAACCGATAGGCCCCGCCCTTGAGCAGGGAGGCATTGGGTTCGTAAAGAAAAGTGCCCACGGACGGGGCGTAACGTCCCTCGCAACGTTGTTCTTCTTCCCGGGTAAACACGAGGCTTTGTTCGCCCTCTGCCGTGAGGTTGACGGCGCGAACGGGTATTTCGGCAGGCGGCGCATCGTCGGCAAGCAGCAGAAGAAGTTCTTTGCATTCGTTATCCACCGATACGATATGCACCTCATGCACACGATTCAACTCCCGAAGTGCCTGCGACAGGTCGAGCATGGGCGAAAGTTTCAACAGCACGCGACGGGCTTTGGCGACAAGAAGGGACTCGATGCACGTAACGTCGGGATCGGCATCTTTCAGCGAAACCACCCGTCCGCCATGCCTGTCGCGCCGGGCGGGATCGGCAAATATCACGTCGGCAAGTTCCATGTTTCGCAGGTAATCTGTTCCGTCGCCTTGCACCACGCGGATGTGTGTCAGACCGAGCACATGAAAGTTGTGTGCCGCCAAAGCGCACAGTTCAGGCTGTCGCTCCACATAGGTCGCCGAGTCGAAGCGGGAAGCCAGAAAGGCACAATCGACCCCGAAACCTCCCGTAAGGTCGACAAGACGGTTTCCGCCCGACAACAGCGAGGCCTTGTAGCGAGCCGTCCGCTCGGACGAGCACTGTTCCAACGATAAATGTGCCGGATAGCCTATTCCTTCCAAGGCTGCCCATGAGGGAATCTTCCCGGCGGCCCGACGGCGTCCGGCGATTTGAGCGATGGCCACAGGCATGTCCACATCGGGATACTTGTGCGCCTGCAAGGCCAATGCACGCACGTCGGCCTCGGCATGCTCCCGAATGAATCGGAGCGTTTCGGGTGAAATATTCATCAAGGGGTTTCGGTCGCCGATTTCGGATCCCCGGGAAGCGTCGGGAACGGATACTGACTTCTGGGGGTGTAACGCACGTCGAAACGTCCGTTCGTCACTCTTCCGTTGGCACTTGTAAACGTGCCGCTGATTATCTTCTTCGATTTGTCGAAGCGACTGATCATCACCGCTCCGTTTCCACACGAATCTTCGACACAGGAAAAGTTCAGAAGTTCACACTTCTTATTGCCCCGAGGCTGAGGAATACAGAAAGTAATGGAACCTTTGTTGACAAGGACTTCGACATACATGCTATCCCCCTGACTGTAAATGAAGTCAATACGTTTGACCCAAGAGGTCACGGAATAGCCATACCGGTCGAACTCTTCTCCACACCTTCCGCCCACATACAGCCATCCGTCGACAAGGCAGCCGAAAGTATTCTTGCCCTCCGCCGTTACGGGAGGCATCACGGTGGGATCTATTCCCTCATCCGTATAGTCATATTCCCGGCACCCGTAACAGCCGCTCAACATGAAGAGGGGAATCAGTAGATAAATAAGTTTTTTCATACGTTATTATAGCGTAAATGATGATCGGAATAAAGAATCAAAACCGAAAGACCGCACGTACGTTGACGTTCACCCGTCCTGTCGAAAGGTAGTTACCCACGGGCAGTTTTACGACATAACCTTCATGCCGAAGATGCGGATGAATGGTGTCGATGCCCCCTCCTTCAAAACATTGCACTTCGAAGCCCAGCCCCCAATGCTTGTCGAGCATCCACGTGCTGCAAAGGTTGAGATGCGCACCTAAAATGCTCTCATAAATTGTCCGTTTTATGCCGAAGACCCGACTGTCATTGTTATAAAAGAGAATGCCGAATCCGCCTCCCAAACGAATGTCCCAACGAGGGTTGATTTGGGCCGTGAAGCAGATTTCCGGAGCAAGATACTGATGCGTCACACAGTCTTTTCCCTCATCATGACTGCTCGCGGCCGTGGCTCCGGAGTACAACATTCCGTAACCGAGGAAAGAAAGATGTCGGAAGTGGTATTGCCCCGCCCATGAAAAGCCGTTTCGGAAATCATTTTTATAACCGGGGTCAGAACTTGTCAGCCCTTCGATATTGCCCCAAAAATAATTATACCCCATACTTACGGAGAACTCATGCCGGGCGAATTGCGCTTTTTTCTGTGCTTTCATCACAACGGGACAAAGCAACATGAAACAAAGCCACAAGGATAAAGGTTTCCATGCATTCATATTCATGACGATAAGAATAAAAAGATGTTCTTCATACGAGTTGTTTAGGAAACACAAAAATACAAAAAAATCAAATCTCGCAAGTTTCAGAATGCTTTTTTTCACCGCGCCACGTCGGACAATGCTCTCGTGTAGAGTCAACCGGCAAGTGTAAAATTCGTTGATTCGTCTGTAAGGCTCGTCTTGGGGTGTTTTTGAATTCAAGTATCCGACCGGGTCTTCCGTTTGTTTTCGTTTGAATCCTCCTCCTGATTTTCCTGGGGAAAACAAGCCCTCGCTCGAACGTTTTTCCACCTGTGCCATCCCGCTCCCGACGCTCTCTTTTTTTTACACGCCTTTCCTCAATTTCCGAATCGCGCGTGTTTGACGTCTGAAATGCGTGCATTTGACGTCTGAAATGCGCGTGTCTGACGTCTGAAATGCACGTGTTTCAGACGTCAAATGCACGCATTTCGGAAAGCCCCATCCGGAGGGGCTTTGGAGAGGGGCGGAATCCCGGCCGGTTCCGAAATCGGCCTTGCGAAGATAGTTGAAAGAATTTTACAAGGGTATGCACGCCAAAGATTAAAAGAGAAGAAACGAAAAAGCTCCGGCAACTTCCACAGTTACCGGAGCTTTCGGAGTTGGACTACCAGGATTCGAACCTAGACAA
>JBHAEN010000153.1:0-7288 GCA_041855645.1 Bacteroides sp.
AGACATCGTCTCGGTCTTCATATAGACATCGTCTCGGTCTTCATATAGACATCGTCTCGGTCTTCATATAGACATCGACTCGGTCTTCATATAGACATCGTCTCGGTCTTCATATAGACATCGACTCGGTCTTCATATAGACATCGACTTGGTCTTCATATAGACATCGTCTCGGTCTTCATATAGACATCGACTCGGTCTTCATATAGAGACTGTTTTTGCGATGTCGGCGTCATCGTCGGCATGATGGGAGTGAGCGGAAAAAAGAACTCCCTCCGTATCCGGGTGACGGACGACGGAGGGAGGCCTGTGTCGATGTTTTGTTGCGGTGTTGCGCGGCTTCTGTGTTACGGCAGTCGTTTGAACAAGAGGCGGAAGGGGGCTTCTTCCATAGTCATGCCATAGTCGGCAAACTCAGTGGCGAAGTCGGTGGGCGTATAGTCGTCGATGGTGCATTCGAGCATGTCTTCGCCGTCGACCTTACGAATGCGGAAGGAGAGTATCGCCGTGCGCTCCTGTGTCTTGGTGGCGGAGAAGAGGTAGTTCACCTTCTCGAATTCGTATTGCGCCATGTACACGGTTTCGGGTTTTCCGCTTCCGAGTCCGTGGAGCATCTTGCCTTTTTCGCCCTTGAAGACGGCCCGGCAGGGTGCGATGAGGTAGTTACGGAGATCGCCGGTGAGCTGCGGGTTGAATCCATACGACGTATGCGAGGTTCCCGTGAAGGTGAAGGTATCGGCTTCGTCGAAGCGGGGCAACTTGGACACGTCTGTCGTCCATCCGTAGCTGTCCGTCCACCAGTCCTTGTTTTCAAAGCGGTGCAGTCGCCACGAGCCTTGCAGCATGTACGGTCCTTGTATGCTGACGGTGGCCGTGCGATGGGTTCCGAACATATAGCCGAAGGCATCGGAGAGCTTCAGTACAATCTTGTCTTTGCCTTCTTCTTTCTTGAGGAATTGCAGGCTTAGTGTTCCTTCAGACGATCTGCGTTTGACGGTGGCATACTTCCCCGTGACAAAGCGGTAGTGCTCTCCTTCGACGGCGGTCGACGACGGATCGACCTCGACGGCGAGCTGCATATCGCTTGCGGCACGGTGGTTCGCTCCTTTCATGTTCTTCAGACTCACGGTGAGGTCGACAAGAGTAGACATATCATAACCCGACTTCAGAAAGGAGAGTATCAGTCCGTTGCTCCCGAGGAGCTGCACGGTGGTGAAATTCATCACGCCGAGCCGATAGCCTTGCGGGGCTTGGGCGAGGTTGACGATGAGTTCCTTGTTCGCTTCGGGGATGCTTTCCTTGATGCGACGGAGTATGAGCGTGGCCTCTGTCTGTCCGGCCTTGAAGACGAGTCTGTCGGCGGTGAAGTCGACTCCCTGTGCCGATGTTCCCGCGTAGATAAGCGGTATCTCGGTGTCGACGGCAAGGGGAGCCTCGGCGAGCACCCGTATGGCGAGCGTATCGTTTCCCAAGGCGTAGTTGGGGGTGTCGATGTAGATTTCGGGGAGTTCTTCCCGTTGCGTGTCGCGCGTGCATGCTCCGAGGAACAGGGCGACGAGGGCGGCGAGTGTGTAACGACGGATGTTGTTCATTGTTTTTCCTCCTTATATATAATAGGTGTGGGTCAATTCGTGCTGTCTTCGTATTCTTTCCTTATGGCAGCCACGGTTCCCTGCTCTTCGGGCGTGAGCCGTTCGGGTTCGGGGAGGCGTATCTCCTTGGACGTTGTCATTCCTTCCTTCTTTATGGGAGGAATCTCTTCGACCTTCTCGCAGGAGAAGCAGAGGGCGCACAGGGCGATGAACAGGGCTGCGGTGAGTGTCCGCGAGGCGTATGAGTTTGTTCGTTTCATGATGTTCTGTTTTTAGGGTGATGCGAATGAATGGAGAGGGCCGCCTTTACTGCCCGACGGTCTCGTATCCCGGGTTCTGCACGAGTCCTTTGACGAGTTCCGTGTCGTAGGCCGGTATGGGTAAGGCATACATGTACTTGCGGGTGGTGTATTTCAAGCCTTCGTATGCAGTCCAGAATTCCGGCGATCCGTTGCGCTTGAGTTCGAAGAACCTGTCGCATTCAAAGAAGAGTTCCTTACGCCTTTCGCGGAGTATGGTCGCCATGAGCGGCGTGAGTGTGTTCCCGAGTGCGTCTTGGCCGATGCGTTCGGTGTCTTTGGCCGGAGTCAGTGTGGCCGCGGTGAGAGGCACGTAGTTGTCGATGCGCCGTGCGCGGAGGTCGTTGATGGCGGTCAGCGCACCTGCTTCATCGCCCAGATGGTAGCAGCATTCGGCTTCAATCAGTTTGAGTTCCGCGGCGCGTGCCCCGCAGAAGAACTTCTTGATGACAAGTCTCTTCGGGTTCACCGAAAGTGAATAGCGTATGTCGGTTGTCTTCTCTGCATCGTCGAAGGCATCGAGGAAGCGTTTGCTTACGGGCCGTTTCTTGATGCTCGCCTCCGTAGTGGACACCGTGCCCGAGTTGCCGCTTTCACTGAGCAGGCGATTGGCTTTGATGAGCTGGTTTCCCTTCAGGTCGAAGGCCGTGTTCATCATATCGGCATAGGCCTGGCGTTCCAACAGGGGGTGCTTCGCCAGCAGTTCGCGGGCGATGTCGAGGGCCTGCTGCCATTGTTCGGTCCAGAGGTAGAAACGTGCCTGATAGGCTCTCACGGCGTCGTGCGTGAAGCGGTATATATCATCGTTCATGCCGTATGCGGCCGACCGGCTGAGGTCTTCCGCTATGCGGTCGATGGTTTCCCGGAGCGAGCTTCTCAGGGGTCTCTCTTCGATGTCGAAGGTGGTCACCAGAGGAACGCCGAGCTGATTGTCGTACTGTCCCTTTTGCGGTGCTTCGCAGAAGAGCCTCATCAGCTGATAGTAGGCCACCCCGCGCATGGCATAGGCCGTGGCTTTCACTTTATCGGAGATTTCGGTTCCGCTCTCCTTCATTTCGCTCAGCACGATGTTACAGTCGCGTATGACCTGATACAGGTATCCGTAGTCTTCTCTGGCGGTGTTGAAGTAGTCGCCCACGTAGTTTTTGAGCGAGCTTCCCGCCTCGGTGAGCGACACTTCAAAGTCGTCGCCCAGTCCTGCGTCGAACAAGGCTGTGGTCGATGCGCTTCCCACCAGCAGCCGGTCTTCGCCCCTGTCTATTCTGTTCAGGTGGGTATGCAGCAGTGCGGAGAACTCTTCCGCCGTCTTGGGGATGGTCCGTCCGTAAGGTTTCACATCCAGATGCTCCGAGCAGGAGAAGCTCAGCAGTGCCGTGAGGGCATATAGCCCTATCTTGTTTATCTTCCTCATAATGTCTTGTTTTAGAAACCGACGGACATACCGAAAGAGAATGTACGCGGAGCGGGATATACCGTTCCCGGTGTCTCGGGGTCGATGCCTTTGTAGTCGGTGATGGTGAATAGATTGGTCATGTTGAACGAAAGTCCCAACGAACTGATGCCCGCCTTCTTCATCCAAAGTCCATGATCGAAGTTATAGGCCAGTGTGAGAGAGTTGAGCTTGAAGTAGGAGATCTTTTCGAGCATGGAAGCACGCGTGATGTTTTCGCTCGTGATCATGTAGTTGTACAGTCCCAGATGGTCTCCATAGGCATCGATGATGCGAGGGTATCCGTCGGTTCGGGGGTTCTCCGGCGTCCATCGGTAGATTACGTCTTTCTTTCCGTTGAGATGATGTACGTAGAGGTCGTTCTGCGGGGTGGGTATTTGTTCCACGGGCCTTCCTCTGTGCAAGAGATTGTACGATACGGGAGCCTTGATGGAGTTGAGCACGATGCCTCCGAGAGAGTAGGAACCTCCCACACTGAGCGAAAGTTTCTTGTACGAAGCACTCACCGAATATCCTCCATTGGTGGGAGCCGATGAGGTGCCCAGATAGAAGGCATAGTGTTCCGACCGTCCTCTGTCTGCCGGAGTGGTAAGCACCGTTCCGGGGCGTGTCTCGTAAACGTAAATGCCCAGCTTACGATCTATGCCTCTCACCTTACCGCTGATGATGCTCGAGAGCGGATAGCCTTCGTAGTTCGCGTCGAACAGGCTGAGGTTGGCGAAGTCGTACTTCAACAGCTTGTTGAGGTTATAGGCAATGTTGGCCGATGCAGAGAGACGCCAGTCTTTCGTCTTCACGATTGTCCCGCTCAGGGTGAACTCGATTCCCTGATTCAGCAGCTCCGAGGTGTTGTAGCTCTGTGAAGTAAATCCTGTGGTATAGGGAATGCGGACGGAAGTCACGGCATCCCGTGTGCGTCGGTCGTACACTTCCGTAAGCAGGCGCAGCCTGTCGTTGAAGAGGCCGGCTTCGACGGAAAACTTCATGTCGCGCGTCTTCTCCCACCTCAGGTGTCGGTTGGGCGCGTTCTTGATGTAGCCCATGCGGTACATCTCCGTGTCCGTGCGTCGGAAGTCGGTCAGATAGTCCATGACGAGTTGAGGATACACCGTCTGATTGATGTTACCCGTGTATCCAAAGGCTGTGCGCAACGACAGGCTGCTCAGCACCGGTTTGAGTTTCTGCATGAAGGCTTCCTGATCGACGTTCCACGACAATCCGAGAGAGCCTGTGGGATTGAACTGCTCATCGCGTCCGAAGTTATTCGAACCGTCGGTACGTGCCGTGAGACTGACCACATAGCGTTGGTTGTAGACATAGTCTACCGTGAAGTAGAACGAAGCGAAAGCATTTTCCACGATGCTCTGACCGGAAAGCAAATCGACAATGGAGGCGTAAGACAGCATGTTGCTATATTCCAGCTTCTTGCTTTCCGGGTAGACGGGTATGGCCGAATTGCCCGAGACAGGGTCGTATCCGTAGCGTTTCTCGTAGATGGACTTCATGTACTGTCCGCGTATCTCCGAACCCAGAAGTGCGCTGAGGTAGTGTTTGCCGGCGAAGGTATTCGAGTAGTGGAGTTGTCCGCGCAGCGTGTAGTTCGTATTGTAGGCCGAACGCTGAAGGATGGATCCGTATGTGCGTTCCGAAGTCATCGCATCGTCGAACGGACGGTCGCGCCATGCGGCGAAAGTATGTTGTCCGTTCACCTGGTCGGACACATCCGTCACGTATCCGTAGGAAGCCAGTCCTTCCAGACTCAGGTTATCGAGCAGATTGATGTTGAGCCGTGCCAGCAATGAGGCGGAAAGGTTCTTTCCCTCGTTAGAGGTTTCGTTGATCTCGCGTATGACATTGAAACCGTTGGCGGGAAGTTTTTCGTCCACCGCACCGTTGATGAAAGGCAGGGCATGGTAGGTTTCGTCCGCCGCATAGGAGCCATCGGCATTATAGACTCTTTCGTAGGGATTGGCAAAATAAGCGTAGCGGAAAGCATCGACACTCAGCGAAGGCGACTTTGACCGCTGCATGGACATGTCGGCCGTGAAGTCGAACTTCACGCGCGGCGAAGGCTTGAGGTCGAACTTGGCGGAAACGTTATACCGGTCGTACTCGGTGCGTTTCATCAAGCCGTTGTTCTTCGCATAGCCCAAAGAGAAGTAATAGGCAGTGGTTTGCGTTCCTCCCGAAAGGGACAGGAAATGGCTGTGAGAAACAGAGTTGTGAAACAGTTCCGAGAACCAGTCCGTCGTGTGCTGTCCCAAAGCCGCTATGGCTTCGTTCTGTTGCGCTTCGGTCAGCCCGGCGTATTTTCCGTAACCGGAACGGATCATGCCTACCGCTCCCACCACAGGATAGCGTTCTCCGGCCAGTTGTTTCTTGGCGGAGAACTCGTCCCAGAGTTCCTGTTCCCAGGCGAGTTTCTCCTGTGCATTCATCAGGTTTGCGCTGCGCGAGGGCTTGCTCACCACGGAGAGGTTGCCTCCGTAGTTGATGCGCAGCTTTCCTTCCTGTCCGCGTTTGGTGGTGATGACGATGACGCCGCCTGCCGCCCGCGAACCGTAGATGGCGGCCGCGGAAGCGTCCTTAAGTACCGTCACCGATTCGATGTCGGCAGGATTGATTCCCGCGATTCCGTTGGCAAAAATGTCACTGAAGTCTTGTGTGCGGACAATATTCGATCCGCCCACCGTGGGGACATCGCGCTGAAGAGGCACACCGTCCACCACCCAAAGCGGCTCGGCATTGCCGGTGATGGTATTGGTTCCGCGGATGCGTACCTTGGCGGAAGAACCCGGACTTCCCGAAACGGCCTTCACGTCGACCCCGGCCAACTTGCCTTGCAGCAGTTCGTCAAGATTGGCCATCGGGCGGTCGTGCAGTTCTTTGGCCGTGATTGTGGCCAGAGAGCCTGTCGTGCGCCGCTTCGTTGTCCGCTGATAGCCGGTGATGACCACCTGATCGAGTTCGGAAACTTCGTCGTGCAATACGATTCTACCCGTCAGCGGCTTCGTGACGTTCATGACAACGGGTTTCATTCCGAGGTAACGGAATTCCACACGGGCGTTCTTCTCCACACGCAACGACAGGTTGCCATTATGATCGGCAATGACGCCCTGTGCATTGCCCGACACGTGTACCGTCGCTCCCGGCAAGGGTTGACCGTCGGTGTCGACGATGGTTACCTGAATGGAAAGCAACGCATCGTCCTGAGGATTTTGCGCCGGCAGACCGATGGACATGCAGCACAAAAGTACCGGAAGAATGATTTTCAAAAGGTTTGTTTGCTTCATAGATATTATTGGTGATTGATTATATCCGTATGTCGGGGTGTTGCGGAAGGTTGCAGAAGATTTTCCAGGAAATAATAGCGGATGAGATTCTGATAGTAAGGCGACGAGAGTTCGTGAGCCTTACCGGGAAACAGGAACATATCGAACCGTTTGCCCGCCCTGATCAGCGCATCGGCCATCCGGTACGTAGAGGAGGGAGGCACGTTCTTGTCTTCGTCGCCCGTCATCAGGAGCAGCCTGCCCTGCAAGCGGTCTGCCAGTTCCATGTTCGTCGGTATCCTCACGGAGAACTTCCTCCGTCCCGTCGTTCCGTCTTTCGTTTCTTCCGGACCGTGGAAGGTTTCTCCCCACCATTGTATGTAGATGTTGTTGTCGTGATTGCCCGAAGCGGCCACTCCCACTTTGTAGAACTCCGGATAGGTCAGCATGGCGGCCACCGTCTGGAAGGCTCCGCCCGAGTGTCCGTAAATGCCCACCCGATCGATGTCCATGAAAGGATGGCGGCGGGCAAGAGTTTCGATGACGTGTTTATCGTCTGCCAACGGATAGTCGCGCAGGTTACCATATCCGTAGCAGTGGAAGTCGCGTCCGCGAAGCGGGGAACTTCCTCGCCCACCGACACAAACGACAACGCAGCCCAGTTGCGCAAGCGAG
>JBHAEN010000154.1:0-3514 GCA_041855645.1 Bacteroides sp.
ATACGGCGTCTTTTTACATTACTTTTTCCAATATGGCGCGGGCCACGGCTCCCGTCACGCTTCCGTTTTCACCATACGCCACACCTCGCTCATTGAAGCGACGCTCTATTTCAAGAACCGTATCCCGTCCGATATGCTCTTCGCTCAGACGCGTGGTGAGTCCCAACGAACGGAAGAACTCTTCGGTACGGCGAACGGCCTCATCGATGCGTTCATCTTTTGTTCCGCCGACGATGCCCCACACCCGTTCGGCATACTGCACCAGTTTGTCGCCTTTTTCCTCGCGCAGCACGCTCAGCGTTCCCGGTAAGACGATGGCCAGAGTATGTCCGTGAGTGAGGCCGTGCAATGCCGTCAATTCGTGCCCGATCATGTGCGTTGCCCAGTCTTGTGACACTCCCATGGCGATAAAACCGTTCAGAGCCATTGTGGCGGAGAGCATAAAGTCGGCCATGACGGCGTAGTCGTGTTGGTCTTGCCGAATCTTCGGGGCGATCTCGACCAATGTTTGCAGAATGCCTTCCGCCCAACGGTCCATCAGGCGATTCTGTCCCGGTGTGGTCATATATTGTTCCATCACGTGGACATAAGTGTCGGCCAATCCGCAAGCAATCTGATGAGGGGGCAAGGTGAAGGTCACTTCGGGATCGAGAATGGAAAACACGGGATAGTCGGCCATGAACGCATATTTCTCTTTGGTTTCCCGTCGGGATATCACCGCTCCCCGATTCATTTCGGAACCGGTGGCCGGCAACGTAAGCACGGTTCCCATCGGCACGGTTCCGTTGGCCGGAGAGCCTGCCAGCACCAAGTCCCACGCATCGCCTTCGAAACAAATGCCCGAAGCGATCAGTTTAGTACCGTCGAGCACGGAACCTCCGCCGACGGCCAAGAGAAAGTCGATTTTTTCTTTCTTGCCCAATGCGATGGCTTTGCGAAGCGTATCGATGTCGGGATTGGGTTCGATTCCCCAGAATTCGATGGCGAAATGTTCTTTCAATGCTTCTTTCACTTGCGCATACACGCCGTTTTGCTTTACGCTTCCTCCGCCGAAGGTGAGCATAATGCGTTTATCTTTGGGAATTTCTTCTCCCAGACGGGCAATCGTGCCCTTCCCTAAAATGAGTTTTACGGGGTTCTGAAAAATAAAGTTGTTCATAAAAACGGTTTATTGATAATTATTCCATTAAAGTTCTCTTGTCTGCCGAACACGGACAAATATAGGTATTTATTCGGCATATTCTTCCGAAAAAAGTCTAATTATTAAAGAGTTCGAAGGTGAATTTACATCCTATGTTCTTGTACTTGCCGTTTTCGCTGCCGACAAACACTCCGAAGTCGAGAATGTGCGACCCGATGCCGTAGCCTATTTCCAGATACGGACGCAATCTGGGCATCGACAAGATGTTGACATAAAGCCGCTCGTTTTGTATATAGCGGGTGCGTTTCAATAGATGCTGGATGAGGAAAGGCGCTTCGTAAGTGAGGTGTCCGCGCAGGTATTGGCGGGAGGAGTTGTACCAACGTCCGTCGAGCAACTGAAAGACGCCTCCGATTTCGTCGTTCCAACCCACGGGGAGATTGTGGCGGGAGAGATTGACGAAGTCGACGAAATAGAGTTCTTTGCGATTGGTGAAAGCGCCTCCGCCGATACGATAGTAAAATGTCCGCATCATTCCCAAGGGTACGCGATGTTGCAAATCGAACTCCACGCGTTCGTACTTGCTCGTGCTGTTGAACGCTCCTTTCAGTCCCCGCTCGTAATCTATGGTGATTGTCGGGTAATCCGAGCGATAATTTATCTTCCGGTTTCCGTTCATGTAATAATATAGACAAGGTGTCCATTCCAGGCGTATGCGCGGAGCGAAACTGGTGTAAGTATTGCGGAAACGATTGAGGAATTCCTGCGGAGGAAGTTCGTAATTGCCGGTCAACACGAATTGCGATTTCTTCAAAGCCGTACGCCGATGGGCCGAGAAGCCGATGCTGAGGTCAAGTCCGTTCGTCAGTTCGATGCTGTTGCGAAAATCGAGATACAAGTCTTTGAAATAGTCCAAATGGATGTGGTTGAAATCGAAAATGCTATCGGGAATCGAACGAAGCTCGTCGATCACCCGGCTGCTGTAAATGCGGTTGCCGTTGCCCACACTCAGATGAAAGGCTCCTTTGCGACGGGGCCAATAATCGAAGTCGACATTAACCGACCAGTAAAACTCTTTGCGCGTGAAGTTGTATCCCATCTTGGGAACGATGCTCAAGTAACGATCGTCGGGAAAAAGACGACTGTATCGGAAGTCTTGCCGATAGGAAAGGCCGTTGCCTCCGCTGTAACTGAACAGAAGCGGATTCACGAAGGGCGTGAAACGAATGTGACCCACGTTGGTCAGATTGAATTTATAATCGTGCAGGGTCCAATATTCCAGCTTTTTCCAGAAATCTCTGCCTTTAGGTCGTGAAACGACACTCACCGTGTCTTGTCGAGCGAAGTGATTGCGATAGACGGCCTTCTCGCGCTCGGTCAGGGCGATGGGGCGCAAAGCGGAGAAGACGGTCGAATCCGTGGTGTAAGCCTCCTCGCTGCATTGCAGGGAAAAAGAGGGCGACAGGTTGAAGTCTTTCTTTCCCCGCTTCGGCTTTCGGTGAGTGTTCAGGCGAATATCTTTATAATCCAGAATGGCGGTATAGCGTCCCGTCACTCTGTTTCCCAAAAAATCGAATTGTCCTTCGACATCGTACGACACGGGCAGGAATTCGTTGTCCGCCCCGACGTCGCCCATTTTCATCAGACAGGTAAAAGTGATCATCTCCGAACGTCCCGAAAACCGGATTTCGCGCACGCTCCACACATCGCCGCTCACGATCATGTATCCGGCCACCAACTGGTCGTTCATCGATTTCGGGAAGAAGCGGATGCGGTAATCGAGCTTGTTGG
The DNA here is from genome assembly GCA_041855645.1 of Bacteroides sp. GTDB lineage: Bacteria > Bacteroidota > Bacteroidia > Bacteroidales > Bacteroidaceae > Bacteroides. Next base: position 2,933 of record JBHAEN010000154.1, read on the forward strand.
GCGCGCCCATCACACTGTCGATCCGGTACGTGTAATATTTTCGCGCGTGTCGTGCCAAAGGCGACAACAATCTGCCGTCGTTCAGGAGTGAAGAGGAATAAATATCGATGCAAAAGTACAACGGCATACCCGGCACGTTCCTGTCGCCGCCCACCGTTCCCTGTGAAGCCCGTATTTTTTGGTCATAAATATCGGGCGAGGTGTAGTGAAGATCGCTGACCGTTTCCAGAATATAATCATCCACGCCGCGCCGCACCCTGAACATCGAGGGGATGTATCTCATCAGCAAGTTCCGCTTCCGCGCGTTCATCTGTCCTTTGATATAGAGCGTGGCCCAATATTCGTCGACGATGTTTTCGTACGTCGGGGCAAAGAACATCAGCCTGTCGATGACGGAATCTGCCGAGAATGAATGCGGTTCGAAAGGACGCTCCGCAAAATCGACCGCCCATCCCTCCGCCACCGAAAGAAACAGGCTCAATATCATCGCCGCCGACAAGCGTTTTATGCACTGCGAAATGTTCATTGCAGAAACGTTTATGGCAAATTTATACAAATTCGACGAATAACCATCGTATCGAG
>JBHAEN010000155.1:0-2869 GCA_041855645.1 Bacteroides sp.
CTGCGGCTTTGCCCACGGATTTGTAGTGTTGAGCCCCGAAGCCGTGTTCCTTTATAAAGTAGACAACGTTTACGCCCCGCACGAAGAAATATCCATCCGCCATGACGACCCGACACTGGGAATCGACTGGGGGCTCGACACGTCGCACATCCTCCTCTCGGCCAAGGATAAAGCGGGTATGGCCTTTAATGACGCTCCACATTTTGAATAAAGAGATATGAAAATTGCAATCGTTGGAACAGGCTACGTGGGACTGGTCACGGGAACCTGCTTCGCTGAAATCGGAGTCGATGTGACTTGTGTCGACACCGACCCCGCTAAAATTGACTCGTTGCGCAAGGGCATCATCCCCATTTACGAAAACGGGCTGGAGGATATGGTGCTCCGCAACGTCAAGGCCGGCCGGCTGAAATTCACCACCTCGCTCGAGGAATGTCTCGACGATGCGGAAGTGGTCTTCAGTGCCGTGGGTACCCCCCCCGATGAAGACGGAAGTGCCGACTTGAGTTATGTGTTGGAAGTGGCCCGAACCATTGGCCGACACATGAAACAATACAAGCTGATCGTCACGAAAAGCACTGTTCCCGTAGGCACTTTCCGCAAAGTGAAAGCCGCCATCAAAGAAGAGCTGGACAAACGGGGAGAGAAGATCGAGTTCGATATCGCCTCAAATCCCGAATTTTTGAAAGAAGGGAACGCCATCAACGACTTCATGAGTCCCGACCGAGTGGTTGTGGGAGTGGAATCCGAGCGTGCCAAGAAACTCATGACCAAACTTTACAAACCTTTTTTGCTGAATAACTTCCGCGTCATCTTTATGGACATCCCTTCGGCCGAGATGACCAAATATGCCGCTAATGCCATGTTGGCCACCCGCATCAGCTTCATGAATGACATTGCCAACCTGTGCGAATTGGTCGGGGCCGATGTCGGCAGTGTGCGCAGCGGGATTGGCTCCGACACACGCATCGGGCGCAAATTTCTCTATCCGGGCATTGGTTACGGAGGTTCTTGTTTTCCCAAAGACGTAAAGGCACTTATCAAAACAGCCGAACAAAACGGTTATAAACTGCGTGTGCTCCAAGCCGTGGAAGAGGTAAACGAGTATCAGAAAAGCATCCTTTTCGAGAAGCTGAAGCAATACATGGATGGCAAACTCGAAGGAAAAACCATTGCCCTTTGGGGATTGGCCTTCAAGCCCGAAACCGACGACATGCGCGAAGCCCCCGCATTGGTATTGATCGATCGACTTCTGAAAGCCGGATGCCGGATACGAGCTTACGATCCCGCGGCGATGACAGAATGCAAACGACGAATCGGGCAAGCCATTCATTACGCACGCGACATGTACGACGCCGTGCTCGACGCCGACGCTTTGTTACTGCTGACAGAGTGGAAAGAGTTCCGCCTTCCCTCATGGCCCGTGGTGAAGAAAAGCATGGCAAGAGCTCTCGTCTTAGACGGACGAAACATCTACGAGAAGAAAGAACTCGAAGAACTCGGTTTCCAATACGCCTGCATCGGCCAATGAACAAAAACGAAGCATGAAAGCACCGTGCAATCATCATAACTGTCTCGTCCGCAAGGTTCCGATTACGATGGGAATACTCATCGCAATCCTGTTCGCGGCCTGCTTGCCGAGCAAGACGTCGAAACGGGAAGAAGCCTCACACGAACAAAAAGAAGATCTTGAGGCTAAACGTCTGTTGCAAGGAATTTGGATAGACGAAGACAGCGAGGAGCCTTTGATGAGCGTCAGGGGCGACACGATTCGCTATGCCAACGAACGGAGTACTCCCGTCCGCTTTCGCATCGTAGACGATTCACTCTACACCTATGGCAGCGACACCATGTCGTACAAAATTGACAAACAGACGGAACAAGAATTTTGGTTTCATCCCATAGCCGATAATTTGATTCGCCTGCGACGCTCGGATAGCGCAACCGATTCTTTGGTTTTCGACGAAAGCATGACGGAGATTCCCATATACAACGAAGTTGTCAAACGCGACTCTGTAGTATATCATGGGCACACACGCTATCATGTCTATGCTTACATCAATCCCTCGACGATGAAAGTCGTCAAAAGAACTTATACCGAAGAGGGTATTCAGGTAGACAATGTATATTACGACAACGTGATGCACATCTGCGTCTACGAAGGCAAGAAAAGTCTCTTTGCAAGCGACATCAAAAAGAACCTCTTCACCTCTCTCCTTCCGGCCGACTTCCTGAGTCAGGCCATTCTCTCGGACATCCGTTTCGTGAAAGTCGACAAACGAGGCTTTCTGTATCGGGCAACGCTTTCCATACCCGAAAGTTCTGTGTGTGCCACGATAGACCTGATCGTAGGATTCGACGGAACTCTGCACATGAACTCAGCGGAGTGACGGGGAGATGTCTGACGAATCGGCAAGACTGTTTCTACCATGAAAAAAGAAAAGCCACTGTTCTTCGCGTACTCATCGAAATGATGACAAATACCGTTTTTTCTATCGCATTGGGAATTTTTCAATGCAAAAGCCGTTAATCTTGGGGAGACCGTCCGTCTCCCTTTTTTTGTATGGTTGTCAGAGGCTTTGAAGGCTCCTCCCCCGCGGCTTGGCAAACCAAACGACATTTTTCAAAATCCCAAGGCTGAAAGACATTGTGTTTTGCCCGGAAGCACACGGTATCGCAAAGAACTTCATTACGTTCACGGCATGGAATGCGAAAGGATTCAGGCCATTAGTGTTCAGGAATGAGCAATTAACGCAAATCTGCACAAAACCAATCTTTTATCCCTAAATGATTTTTTGCCTACGAACTATCTTATTGAGAAGTAGAGTGTTACCTTTTTAGGATAGATGAATAGGTAACGATTTAGAAA
>JBHAEN010000156.1:0-7511 GCA_041855645.1 Bacteroides sp.
CAAAAAATACTTCGGCACCGGATAAACGGCGGTGTCGGATACCCTTGAACACGGGAAAAGGCTGCGGACTCTGCGGAGTTTTGCAGCCTTTTTTGTTGAAAAATCGGATGATTTCCCCTTTAAACGACATACTTGCGTTTGTTAAACCGCGAAAAATTTTTTATGCAAAAACACCACCTGTTTTGTTTAAATCCGGCATTGATGAATCTGCATTTTTTGTTCTGTTTTTTCAAACACCAATGAGTGAAAAAGCGGAAAGAAGAGCATGTGTGGTAAAATAGACGGACAAAAAACAACCTGAAATTCTTGTCCGGCCCTCTCGGAAAACTTTTTATTCCGAATCTGTTTCTAAAATGGTTCGACCAAATCCGTCGAGGACACGCAAAGGGGGAGAAGTGTCGCCAAATGGAAGTCGAATTGTCATTTTATTCGGTTCGTTTTCCCTTGTCTTCTGTCGGTTTTTGCTTTTTGTGTCAACTTTTTGATTGTAAAGTTCCTGTTTTGGCAATAGATTGCTATTTTTGCAGTTCTTTCTTCGGCTTTGAAGAAAGAGGCCGAAAATGAAACGTAAGAATGGACAGAAGAATATACACCCGATGAAAGTGGCGATCATAAAATATAATGCCGGTAATATTCATTCCGTGGAGCATGCTTTGAAGCGGTTGGGCGTGGAGGCTTTGGTTACTGCGGATCCCGCAACGCTTGAGGGAGTGGATAAAGTGATCTTTCCCGGAGTGGGCGAAGCGGGAACTACCATGAGGCATCTGCGGAAAACCGGTTTGGACGTGCTGATCAAGAACCTGAAACAGCCCGTTTTGGGTATTTGTCTGGGCATGCAGCTGATGTGCCGGCATTCCGAAGAAGGAGATGTGGATGGTTTGGGTATTTTCGATTCCGAAGTGAAACGCTTTGTCCCCCTCAAAAAAGAAGAAAAAGTGCCCCACATGGGCTGGAATACCATTGCCGAGACGAAAGCACCCTTGTTCGAAGGTTTTGCCCGCGAAGAATTTGTTTATTTCGTGCATAGCTTTTACGTTCCCGTTTGTGCTTTTACGGCGGCCGTTGCGCATTATATTCATCCTTTCAGTGCGGCTTTGCATAAGGATAATTTTTATGCGACTCAGTTCCACCCCGAAAAGAGCGGGAGCGTGGGCGAACGGATTTTGGAAAATTTTCTTCGGTTGCGGTAAGAACAGAGAAGTCGTTCGTGCGCATCCGGTAATCAGATTAAACCATGATAGAACTTATACCCGCCATAGACATTATCGGAGGAAAGTGCGTTCGCCTTTCCCGGGGAGATTACGACAGTAAAAAGGTGTATAACGAAAATCCCGTGGAAGTGGCTCGCGAGTTTGAAGCGAACGGCATTCGCCGTCTTCATTTGGTCGATTTGGACGGAGCGGCTTCCCGTCACGTGGTCAACCATCGGGTGCTGGAACAAATCGCTTTGCGCACTTCGCTGATTATTGATTTTGGCGGCGGCGTGAAGAGCGACGAAGACCTGCGAATCGCCTTTGAAAGCGGAGCCCGGATGGTGACGGGAGGAAGCATCGCCGTCAAAGAACCGGATACGTTCCATCGCTGGGTGGAGCGATATGGCGGCGAACGGATCATTCTGGGAGCGGATGTGAAAGAGGGGAAGATAGCCGTCGACGGCTGGAAGAATGATACCGACTGCGAATTGTTCCCCTTTTTGGCCGGCCATGTGGAAAAAGGAATCGCCAAGGTCATCTGTACCGACATCGAGCGCGACGGGATGCTTCAAGGCCCTTCGCTTGGCCTGTATCGGGAAATTTTGGCGAAACACCCTTCGATGGAGTTGATTGCGAGCGGAGGTGTAGGCGGGATGGAAGACATTGTCGCCCTTCAGGAAGCGGGAGTTCCGGGAGTTATTTTCGGCAAGGCGCTCTACGAGGGGAGAATCACCTTGAAAGAACTGCGGGAATTTATATAAGAAATCGGCGGAAAGATAAAAGAACGAATGTATGGCGTTGGCAAAGAGAATAATACCTTGTCTGGACGTAAAAGACGGACAAACCGTGAAAGGAACCAAATTCTTGAATCTGAGGCAGGCGGGCGATCCGGTCGGGCTGGGCAAGACGTATAGCGAGCAAGGTGCCGACGAACTGGTGTTTTTGGACATTACGGCAAGTCACGAAGGGCGGCGTACGTTCACCGAACTCGTGAAGTGCATCGCGGCCAATATAAATATTCCCTTTACCGTGGGTGGGGGAGTGCACGCTTTGGAAGACGTCGACCGCCTGCTCAATGCCGGTGCCGATAAAATCTCCGTCAATTCTTCGGCGTTGCGCCGGCCGCAACTCATTGACGAAATAGCCAAACATTTCGGGTCGCAGGTTTGCGTATTGGCCATAGATGCCTGTCCCGTTGCGGGTCGCTGGAAATGCTACCTCAACGGCGGGCGCGTCGAAACCGACCGGGAATTGTCGGAGTGGGCGCATGAAGCACAGGAACGCGGGGCCGGCGAAGTGTTGTTTACCGGCATGAATCACGACGGTGTGAAAGAAGGATATGCCAACGACGCGTTGGCGGCTTTGAGCGACCGGCTCTCCATTCCGGTCATCGCTTCGGGAGGTGCGGGCCGCAAGGAGCATTTCCGCGATGCCTTTACGAAAGGGAAGGCGGATGCCGCATTGGCTGCCGGTGTTTTTCACTTCGGCGAGATTAAAATTCCCGAATTAAAATCGTATCTTTGTGGCGAAGGAATAACCGTCAGGTGATTTGTTATCAGTCGGATACAAGCCTCGGGCCGATTGGAATATTTGAAACAAAAAAAGACCCCTATAAACTCAAAGAAGAAAAAATGTCATTGGATTTCGATAAAATGAACGGCCTTGTTCCGGCCATTGTGCAAGACTACGGCACGCGAAAGGTGCTTATGCTGGGTTTCATGAATCAAGAAGCCTACGAGAAAACCTTGGAAACCGGGAAAGTCACTTTTTTCAGTCGCTCCAAACAGCGTCTGTGGACAAAAGGCGAAGAGAGCGGCAATTTTCTTCATGTCGTTTCCGTGAAAGCCGACTGCGACAACGATACTCTGCTCATTCAGGCAAAACCTGCGGGGCCGGTGTGTCATGCCGGAACCGACACCTGTTGGGGAGAAAAGAACGAAGAGCCGGTGATGTTCCTCCGGTTGCTGCAAGACTTCATTCGCCGGCGTTATGAAGAAATGCCCGAAGGATCGTACACCACATCCCTGTTTTCTTCCGGCGTCAACAAGATGGCCCAGAAAGTGGGAGAAGAAGCGGTCGAGGCCGTAATCGAGGCCACCAACGGAACGGACGACCGCTTGATTTACGAAAGCGCCGACCTGATTTATCACCTCATGGTTCTTCTCACCTCTAAAGGATACGGCATCGAAGATTTATCTCGCGAATTGCAGGAAAGACATAGTTTGACATGGAAGAAACATTGATTCGATATTCCGGCGTGGAAGTTTGCCAGCAGGAGCTTTGCGTGTTGAGCGACGTGAACTTGGAGTTCCGGCGCGGAGAATTTATCTACCTGATAGGGAAAGTGGGCTCGGGAAAGACCAGCCTGCTGAAGACTTTCTATGCAGAGCTCGGCGTGGAGACCGGCGAAGCGGAAGTCTTGGAACACGATATGCGCCTGATCAAACGCAAACATATTCCCCGTTTGCGGCGGAAGTTGGGCATTGTCTTTCAGGATTTCCAGTTGCTGACAGACCGCTCGGTACACAGTAATCTCGAGTTCGTGCTTCGGGCCACCGGCTGGAAAGACAAAGGAGAAATAAACGCGCGGATCGAAGAGGTGCTGCGTTTGGTGGGCATGTCGAACAAAGGCTATAAACTGCCCAACGAACTTTCGGGCGGAGAACAACAACGTATCGTTATTGCCCGCGCCGTACTCAACTCGCCGGACATCATCCTTGCCGATGAACCCACCGGCAATCTGGATGCGGAAACGGGAAAATCCATTGTGGAGTTGTTGCACGATATTTGCGGCTCCGGAACTTTGGTCGTGATGACCACGCACAACCTGCAACTCCTCAGGCAATACCCCGGCAAGGTATATCTCTGCGACGGGCATTGCATCACCGACGTGACGAATGAATATCGGACGGAAAACTGAGCCGATAAGAATAAAAAGAACGATAGATACAATTAAATAGCAATGAAGATGAAAGTTTTAAAGTTTGGAGGAACTTCTGTTGGTTCGGCCCAACGCATGAAAGAAGTGGCTAAATTGATTACCGATGGCGAACGGAAAATTGTGGTGCTTTCCGCCATGTCGGGAACGACGAATACGTTGGTGGAGATTTCGGATTATCTGTACAAAAAAAATCCGGAGGGAGCCAATGAAATAATCAACTCCTTGGAGCGTAAGTACAAACAACACGTAGACGAGCTTTATGCCACCGATGAATACAAGCGAAAAGCCTGGGAAGTGGTCAAGTCTCATTTCGACTATATCCGTTCTTACACCAAAGACCTCTTCACCCTGTTCGAGGAAAAAGTGGTATTGGCCCAGGGCGAGCTTATATCCACGGCCATGGTGAACTACTACTTGCAGGAGTGTGGCGTAAAATCCGTTTTGCTCCCCGCGCTGGATTTCATGCGCACCGATAAAAACGCCGAGCCCGATCCGGCATACATCAAGGAAAAACTGTATCAGCAGCTCGAACTTTATCCCGAAGCCGAAATTTACATCACCCAAGGCTACATCTGTCGGAACGCTTATGGCGAAATCGACAACTTGCAGCGCGGCGGCAGCGATTACACGGCCTCATTGGTCGGGGTGGCGGTCGGCGCATCCGAAATCCAAATATGGACGGACATCGACGGCATGCACAACAATGATCCCCGTATCGTCGACAAAACTTCTCCCGTGCGTCAGCTGCATTTTGAAGAAGCGGCCGAATTGGCTTATTTCGGTGCGAAAATCCTGCATCCCACCTGCGTGCAGCCGGCCAAATACGCCAACATCCCGGTGCGCCTCCTGAATACGATGGATCCCGAAGCGCCCGGCACACTCATTTCCAACGACACGGAAAAGGGAAAAATCAAAGCGGTGGCCGCGAAAGACAGCATCACGGCCATTAAGATAAAATCGAGCCGCATGCTTCTGGCTCATGGCTTTCTGCGCAAAGTTTTCGAGATATTTGAGAGTTACCAGACTTCCATCGACATGATCTGCACATCGGAAGTGGGCGTGTCGGTCACCGTGGACAATACGAAACACTTGAATGAAATTCTGGATGAATTGAAGAAATACGGTACGGTGACAGTGGATAAAGACATGTGTATCGTCTGCGTCGTCGGCGATTTGGAATGGGAGAATGTCGGCTTCGAAACCAAGGCCCTCGATGCCATGCGCGAGATTCCCGTTCGTATGATTTCATTCGGAGGAAGCAACTACAACATTTCTTTCCTCATCCGCGAATGCGACAAGAAAAAGGCTCTGCAAGAATTGAGCGACAAGCTGTTTGGTGAGGCTTGATGCCGTAAAACTTCGTGGATGATGATTGCCGTTGTATCGTAAGCGCTTGTGTCGCTTGCGGTACGACGCTGATGTCTTTTTTTATTCCGTTCATATAACTTATCAGAAGCAACACAATGAAAGGAACTTTTCCTGCAGACAGATTCCATACGCTGCAAACTCCCTTTTATTATTACGATATGCAGGTCTTGCGTCAGACGCTTGCTACCGTTAACCGGGAATTGGGCAAGCATCCGCGCTATACCGTACATTATGCCGTAAAAGCCAATGCCAACCCGAAGTTGCTTGCGAGTATCCGCGAGGCGAGCTTCGGGGCCGATTGTGTGAGCGGTGGCGAAATACGTGCGGCCATTCGTGCCGGTTTTCCCGCCGAAAAGATTGTTTTTGCCGGTGTCGGTAAGGCCGATTGGGAAATCGATCTCGGCCTCGAACATGATATTTTCTGCTTTAATGTGGAATCCATTCCCGAGCTGGAAGTAATCAATGAGCTTGCTGCCGCTCGGCATAAGGTGGCTCGTGTGGCTTTCCGCATCAATCCCGACGTCGGGGCGCACACGCACGCCAATATCATGACGGGATTGGCCGAAAACAAATTCGGCATCAGTATGGAAGATATGGATAAGGTTGTCGACATAGCTTTGTCCATGCAACACGTGAAGTTTATCGGTCTGCACTTCCACATCGGTTCGCAGATTATGGACATGGGAGATTTTGGTGCGCTTTGCAATCGGATAAACGAATTGCAAGATAAGCTCGAAGCCCGCCATATTTTGGTGGAACACATCAACGTCGGCGGCGGATTGGGCATAGATTATGCTCATCCCAATCGCCAGCCGATACCCGACTTCCGGTCTTATTTCTCAGTCTACGGCTCACAACTGAAGTTGCGGCCTCATCAGGTGCTCCATTTCGAGTTGGGGCGTGCACTGGTGGGACAATGCGGTTCATTGATCAGTCGTGTGTTGTACGTCAAAAAAGGAACGAATAAGCAATTTGCCATTTTGGATGCGGGGATGACCGACCTGATTCGTCCGGCCTTTTATCAGGCGTACCACAAGATGGAGAACATTACTTCCGAAGAGCCTGCTGAGGCTTATGACGTAGTAGGCCCCATTTGCGAATCATCGGATGTGTTCGGCAAATCCATCGACTTGAACAAGGTCAAAAGAGGAGACCTGATTGCGTTGCGTTCGGCCGGGGCTTACGGTGAGATTATGGCCTTCGGGTATAATTGTCGGGAGTTGCCGAAAAGCTATACTTCCGACGAACTGTTGTAGCCGACGCGAGATGTGAATGTAGCTTAAAAACTTTTTTTCGTTTAAACAATCCACTTATAGCATTGTTACATGTATAAACCGGGTTTCCGGGCTACGGATTACTAATCGTTCAATTAAACCGATAAAATTATGATTTCTGAAAAATTACAGCACGCAATCAACGAGCAGGTGAAAGCCGAAATGCACTCTGCCAATCTTTATTTGTCCATGGCTTTTCATTTGGAAAAAGAAGGCTACGGCGGTTTCGCTCATTGGATGAAAAAACAACATGCCGAAGAATTGGAGCATGCTTTTGCTTTGGCGTCTTATGTCATCAAGCGCGGAGGAACGGCGAAAGTTTCTCCCATAGAAGGTGTTCCCGCCTCATGGGGAAGCCCCTTGGAAATTATGGAAGAAGTGTACAAACACGAATGTCATGTTTCCGAACTGATTAACAAACTGGTCGATCTTGCTTCGGCGGAAAAAGATAAAGCCTCTCAAGATTTCTTGTGGGGATTTGTTCGCGAGCAGGTAGAAGAAGAAGCCACGGCCCAGTCTTTGATCGACATGATCAAGAAGGCGGGCGAAGCCGGTTTGTTCTTCATCGACTCTAAGCTGGCCGCACGCTGATCATCCGGAGTCCGGCCGGGAAGAGTCGGACTGCCTTATCTTATATAAACAATCTGGAGCTGTGTCAAAACATGGAATTGGGAGAAATCTCCTTTCATATCCATAGTTGCCGCCCTTTCTAACCCAATAAAACAATCGCTATCA
>JBHAEN010000157.1:0-15160 GCA_041855645.1 Bacteroides sp.
AAAAAAGAGGAAAGCGGTTGCAAAGATAAGGAGTTTTAAGCATTCCGACCAAATTTACAAGGAGAAATTTTCAAAGAAAAAATCGCATCGCAAATAAGAGGAGAAAAAAAACACCAACATGTCAAAGGAATATCTTCACAAAGCTTGCCTCTCGCGGAAAGCGGGTGCAAAAGTAGACACTAAAAACAAAACATGCAAATAAAAGGAAAAGAAAAAACAAAGAAAATAACAAGAAGAAAGAAAAGAGGCTGAAAATAAACAGGATAGAAAAGAAAGAAAATCGGGAGGGAGATTATGAACGTGCGAAGGGGACACCATATTATATAAGTGAATCTGAAATCACTCTCAAAGCATCGTTCCAATTTTTGAGAAAGAAGGCCGCAAACCGAGTGCCCGTCATCCGCTACCTGCGTACCATTTATTTTCTTTCGTCGCATAAAATTATTCGCCGGATTATGACATAACGAATTCTAGCTGCCGTCCGGTAAAAGAGTGAGGTTTCCCTCTATTCTATCCGGTGAAATCCTTAGAAAAGGGCCTTCCGGATTCTATTCTACGACAAAGAAAAAGATGAGGCTAAATACTCTATGCCCGCTTTATTCGTGCTGTATTTAGCCCCGTTTCTTTATAAACTAAAGTTCGGAATTACATCCATGAGCAAAAAGACAAAAAACGACCTTATCGTTAAGGTAATCAAACTTATACTTTCGGAAAAATCCCATGCCCAACAAGGTCTATTTCACAAACGACCAGTAATTATCTGGCGTAATAACCTCATAAGTAGAAGTTGGATAAGAATTGGCAAATGCTCTCGGTTGGCTATTCCTTCCCTTGCCGTTCCATTTGAATTCAAAGGTATGCAGGCCACCGTCCTGTTCCTCAATTAAGTCTATTTCCTGTTGCTCATGGGTACGCCAAAAGAAAAGCTGTGCGAAGTTACCTGAATATGAATTACGTTTAACTCTCTCACTGATCATAAGATTTTCCCACAAAGCCCCTACATCGTTTCTTAACTCCAACGGAGCAAAGTTGGAAAGAACAGCATTTCTTACTCCATTGTCATAAAAGTAGATTTTCTTTCCTTTTTTAATTTCATTCCGCAAATTCCGGCTAAATGAATCCAGCCGGAATACGACAAAGCATTTTTCCAGCAAATTGATATAGTTCTCAACCGTACTCTTATCGACCCCCAAAAGATTGCTTAGCTCATTGTAGGAAACTTCACTGCCTAATTGCAAAGCTAATGCCCTCACTAATTTTTGGATAAGTTCAGGCTTCTTGATACCCTTGTATGTGAACAAGTCCTTGTAAAGATAATTGTTTGTCAGTGTCATTAACGTGCGCTTTGCATCTCCCGGTTCCGTTACCACTTCCGGGTATAAACCATATATCATACGGTTTTCTAATAGCCTATGTTCCTCTCTTTCTGAGCTATTCCCTGCTAATTCCGTCAAAGAAAAGGGGAAAAGGTTATACTCAATTAATCGTCCTGTAGCTGGCTCGTTTATCTCGTCTGCCATATCGAGCGATGAAGAACTTGTTACTACAACCTGTGTTTTCAGCTTCAAATCACCAATCATTTTTAATGTCAGTCCGATATTCCTTACTCTTTGGGCTTCGTCTATGAAGACAAGTTCATAAGGCGATAGCAGGTGTTCCAGTTCGGTCGTTGTCTTACCTTCCAACAACAATACATCATCCGCATTATCGCAATTCAGCGATAATATTTTTTCTTTTCCCTCTTGTAATTCAGAGAGTAATGTGGTTTTACCAACCTGTCTTGCCCCTAACAGAACTATTACTTTTCTACGTTTGTAATCCGCCAAAATAGAACCTTTGATTATACGCTTTATCATCTCTTTTTCTTGCAAAGATACACAAAAGCAGAGACTCAACCGCTAATTTCGGTAGAATTTGGAGAGTGTAACCGCTAATTTCGGTAGAATTTAGAGAGTACGGAATATAAGATTATATATACCACACATTTATGCATTTTTTAACGCGCCGGAAAAGTCGTCCCCAAAAATCACTGCGCTGGCTTTTACTTCGCTTTCTCAAACATTCAAAAATTCGTTTTCCCCTATTTTTGAATCTGAAAATCAACTATTTCGCAAAAACTATGACTTGTTTTTAACGCATGGCTTAATATATAAGGAAAGCATAAGAAACACCATTTGCTGCAATAACATAAAGATAAACGGCTCCCAAAGTACAAAATGCGAAGGAGACATACGCCACTGACATCCTGTTTTCACCAAGCAGAAGATTGCATTCCATATTTCACGCCAATCATGTTTTCGTTTTTCTCTCTTGCCGCTTCAAGATTTTCTTGATAACCTTACCATTTGTTTCTTCCAAATCCGTACAATACATAATTATTTGGATTCTTCAACTGAAACAAATACTTTTGACGAAAGAAGAAACAGGCCTTTACATATATAGAGCGATTACAGCGGATAAAGCATAAGGACAGAGAAATATGAAACTACAAACAAACCGTCTGATTTTAAGACCGTGGCAGGAAAGCGATGCAGAAGCTCTCTATAAATATGCCCGAAATCCGAATATCGGCCCCATAGCGGGTTGGCAACCGCACGTAAGCGTCGAAAACAGCCGCGAAATCATCAAGAGTGTGTTGTCTGCTCCCGAAACATACGCTGTTGTTCTGAAAGAGACAGGCGAGGCAGTTGGCAGCGTGGGAATCATGACTGCAAGGAGTGAGGTTAATAGCGCAAGGATGGAAGACGACGAGTGCGAAATCGGCTATTGGATTGGCGAACCGTATTGGGGACAAGGTTTAATACCCGAAGCCGTCGACGAATTGCTTCGGCATGCTTTTGAAGACCTCCGGCAGACTGCCGTTTGGTGTGGGTATTTTGATGGCAATGAGAAATCAAGGCGAGTACAGGATAAATGCGGATTTACTTACAGCCATACGGAATACGATAAGCCCGTTCCCTTGCTGAACGATTCTCGCACAGAACATTTCACGAAACTTACTTTGAAAGAATGGAAGAGTAAGAAAGACAAGTAGATACTCTAAACCCTGCTTCACATCAAGCAAGCAGACTCGCACACTTGAAACCCCGACCGCGAGATGGATAGCAAGGTACTTGCTCCATTAAAAACGGAGCCGTTTTTTCTGTTTAGCCCTATAATCCTCTTTGAAAAATCAAGCATATCTTTTTCTTTCTTTGGTTGCAGGCCGACTTTCCTCACTTCATCTGCGCCCGATAGGCCGTCGGCTTCAGCCCCGTCACCCGTTTGAAGATGCGATTGAAATGCCCCGTCGACTCGAAACCGCAGAGCAGGGCCACCCGGCCGATGCTTTCGAAGCGTCCGGTCAGGAGCTTGCAGGCGTAGCCTATGCGTAATTCGTAGACGTATTCCAGAAATGTCTTTCCCGTATTTTCCTTGAAGTAACGGCAGAAAGCGGAAGGAGACATGGCCACGCAGGAAGCCGCGTCGGTCAGACGGACCGGGCCGGCATAGTGCTTATTGAGGTAGTTCATGACTTTCTCCATGCGCTCGCTCCTGCGGATGGAGAGCGAAGAGGTGTAGTGCGACGTGGCGAGAAAGCGTTTTTCTTTCGTGACGGAAAGCCGCTGCAACAACGAAAGCAGCAGGATGATTTGCTCGGCTCCCCGCGCCGCCGGTATTTGCCTGAGCAAACGAACCGTCTTGCAGGCGGGACGAAAAGAGAACTTCAGCCCCCGAACCGCTTCGTCGAGCATGTTGCGTATCTGGGCAAACTGCGTGTATTGCGATACGGAGTAGTGCATGAACCCTTTCTCAAACTGAATGATGGAACCTTTCACCCGAAGTTCGGGACGCATGTCGTATTCCGCCGGATTCTGCATGCAATGGGGCAAGCCCGACCCGAAGAAAAACACGTCGCCCGCACCGTAAGGAACCACGCTGTCGCCCACCAGACAGCTTCCGTAGCCTTCTTCCACGTAAAGTATCTCGTATTCTTCGTGAAAGTGCCACGGATAGGTGAACCGCTCGTAGTCGTACATACGGGCGCGCACGGGATCGGCCGTGGAAATGGTCAGCCTTTCGTTCATTATTTTCTTCATAAGCCGTAACAAGGGTGCTCTTTCTGCAAAAATAGACAAAGAATTTGCAAATACACGCACAAAGAGGAGGGAAAAATCAGCTTATTTTTGCGGAAAATCATTCACTCAATTTTACAACAATCATGAACGAATTATTCAGCATTGCCGGAAAAGTGGCCGTCATTACGGGGGCCGGAGGCGTTTTGGGAGGGAACATAGCCCGCCACTTCGTGCAACAGGGGGCCAAGGTGGTGGCCATAGACATCCGACAGGAGCAGTTGGACAGCCGCGTCGAGGAATTGAAACAACACGGAACCGACGTCATCGGCATCGTGGGCAATGTGCTCGACATTGCCGGGCTGGAGCAGGTGGCCGGGCAAGTCGTGGCGCATTGGGGACGCATCGACATCTTGCTCAACATCGCGGGAGGAAACATGCCGGGCGCGACGCTGGACCCCGATCAGGCGTTTCACGACATGGACATCGCCTGTTGGGAAAAGGTGACCAACCTGAACATGAACGGAACGGTCTATCCCTCGATGGTCTTCGGTAAAGTGATGGCCCGTCAGAAGAGCGGGTGCATCGTCAACGTGTCTTCCATGGCCGCTTACAGTGCCATCACCCGCGTTCCGGGTTATTCGGCCGCAAAAACCGCCGTGGCCAACTTCACCCAATGGCTCGCCACCGAAATGGCACTCAAATACGGCGACGGCATCCGTGTCAACGCCATCGCTCCGGGCTTCTTCATCGGCGACCAGAACCGAAGCGTACTCATCAACCCCGACGGGTCGCTGACCGAAAGAAGCAAGAAAGTGATGGCCAAGACACCGATGAAGCGCTTCGGCGACATCGACGAGCTTAACGGAGCCGTGCAGTTCCTTTGCAGCCGCGCGGCCTCATTCGTGACGGGAGCCATGCTGCCCATCGACGGCGGATTCAGCGCATTCAGCGGAGTGTAAACGAACAAGATACGGATAACGCAAAAAACAGAAAGCATCATGATGGAAAAAACATGGAGATGGTTCGGCAGAAAAGACAAAATCACGCTGCCGATGCTCCGCCAAATCGGAGTGGAAGGAATCGTTACCGCCCTGCACGACATCCCCAACGGGGAGGTCTGGAGTGTGGAAGCCATCGCCGACCTGAAAAACTACATCGAATCGCACGGCCTCCGCTGGTCGGTCGTGGAGAGTCTGCCCGTGTCCGAAGCCATAAAATATGCCGGACCGGATCGCGAACGCCTCATCGAGAATTACAAACAAAGCCTGGCCAACCTCGGACAATGCGGCGTGAAAACCGTCTGCTACAATTTCATGCCCGTCATCGACTGGATACGCACGGACCTCTATCACCCTTGGCCCGACGGGACAAGCTCGCTGTATTACGACCGCGTGCGCTTCGCCTATTTCGACCTCCGCATCCTGCAACGCGAGGGGGCCGAACGCGACTACAACGAAGAGGAGTTGCGCAAAGTCGACGAACTGGACAAGACCATCACCCAAGCCGAAAAGGATGAACTCGTTGACACCATCATCGTCAAGACGCAAGGTTTCGTCAACGGTAACATACGCGAAGGCGACAAAAACCCCGTGGCCATCTTCAAACGCCTGCTGGAGCTCTACAAAGGCATCGACCGCAATATGTTGCGCGAGAACATGCGCTACTTTCTGGCGGCCATCATGCCCGTCTGCGAACAGTATGGCGTCAACCTGTGCGTGCACCCCGACGACCCGCCCTTCCAAGTGCTGGGACTGCCGCGCATCGTGACCAATGAAGAAGACATCGACTGGTTCCTGAAAGCCGTGGACAATCCGCACAACGGACTCACCTTCTGTGCCGGTTCGCTCAGCGCGGGTGTGCACAACGACACGCGCGAATTGGCCCGCAAGTTTGCCCGCCGCACGCATTTCGTCCACCTGCGCAGCACGGAAGCCATGCCCGGCGGGAACTTCATCGAAAGCTCCCACCTCGGCGGACGCGGACACCTCATCGAACTGATTCGCATCTTCGAGAAAGAGAATCCGGGCTTGCCCATGCGCGTAGACCACGGCAAGATGATGCTCGGCGACGAAGACAAGGGATACAATGCCGGCTACTCGTTCCACGGACGCATGTTCGCCCTCGCCCAAGTCGACGGCATGATGGCCGTTGTGGACGACGAACTGAAACGCGGAATGCCGCAAGGCTGAAGCCCGAAGCCGCGCCCCGGCGGCATCCTCCTCAGAACACACGAAAGAAGCTCCCGCCCGGTTCCGGACCGGCCAACAGCCGCATCCGCGGAGCCGGGCGGGAGCCTTTTCTTTGATTCCTATCCGTAGCCGTCCGGCCAAACCAGGAAGACTTGTAAAACTCTTTCAACAGACAACCTGACGCCGTTCCCGAAACCGGACAACCGTCCGACCCCTTTCCGGAGCCCTTGGGAAGGGGGTTTCCGAAACACGTGCATTCAACGTCTGAAACACGCGCACTTGACGTCTGAAACACGTGCACTTGACACGTCAAACACGCGCACTTGTCGTCCGAATTGCGCGCGATTGTCGAAGCCCCAAAAACCATGTCAAGAAATCGGAAAACCGAACATCACTCATCGGCACGCATGCCCAAGCCGACGTCGCCCCGCGATCAGCCAAACGGAAATATCAGGGGCAGGAAGAAGATCATCACGATGCCCATCACAATCTGCAACGGCAACCCCACCTTGACGTAGTCCATAAAGGTGTAGCGGCCCGCCGACATGACCAGCGCATTGGGCGGCGTGGAGAAGGGCGACGCGAAACACATGCTTGCGCCCACGGTCACGGCAAAAAGGAAAGCCTGCGGATTGACCCCGAGAGCCACGGCCGACTGAAGGGCGATGGGCGCCAGAAGAACCGCCGTCGCCGTATTGCTGATGAACATGGTCATGAGCGAAGTGGTAAAGTAAATCCCGGCCAGCAACACGTAAGGCCCGTATCCGCCCAAGCTGCCCACCAGCGTTTCGGAAACCAGTTTCGACACTCCCGTCTTTTCCAACGCCAAAGCCATCGGCAGCATGCCCGCAATCAGCACCACACTCTCCCAGTTGATGGTCTTGTATGCCGCCTCCACATTGCGCAAAGCACCCGATATGACCATCAGCAGAGAAGCCACGAGCACGGCCGTTACGGGAGAAACGGGAATGAAATCGAACATCATCGCCAGCACCATCCCTATCATGATTACGGCCGCGACGGGAGCTTTATGGTTGAGCGTCACCTTCGAAGCCTCGCTCAAAGGCTGCCCCAAAACCAGCAGGCTGGAACGTTCCTGACTCAACTTGGCGATGCTCTCCCACGTTCCCTGCACGAGAAGAATGTCGCCCGAGTGCATTTTCTCATCCTTCAGGTTCTGCAAAATATACGCATCATGGCGTTGAATGCCCAAAATGTTCAGGCCGAAAAGTTCCCGCAACTTCGACTCCTTCACGGGAATGCTGACCAGTTTGGACGTGGGCATGATCAACACCTCGGCAATGCCCACCTGATTGAAGTCGAGACCCTCCGATTGTCTTTCTTCCGTCTGATGGACATCCAGAAACGTGACCCCGTTCTCGCGGCAGGCCAGCTCCACGTTTTCAAACGCTCCCTGCACGTAGAGGATGTCGCCTTCGGCAATGACCGTGTCGGCCTTGACCACTTCCTGATGCGTGGTTTTAAAGAAAGGATTGTTCGTCGTCGGTTTCCTTCGGATTTCCAGCACCGAAAGATGATAGCGTTGCGAAAGGTTGATTTCCCGGAGAGACTTCCCCGCGAAAAGCGAATTCTTGCCGACAGACACGCGGTAAAGATTGGCCGACAGACGGTATTCGTTGACCAAATCGTCCAGCGACTTGTCGCCGTTCTTCTTTTCCGAACCGCTGCCGTTCCTCTTCGACAGGAAATACTTGCTGGCGGGAATCAGAAAAAGCATTCCCACAAGCAGACAGACGATGCCCACAGGCGTGAAAGAAAAGAAACCGAGAGGCGCAAGTCCGCCTTTCACCAGTTCTCCGCTGATGACAAGGTTGGGAGGCGTCCCGATAAGCGTCATCATGCCGCCCATGCTGCTGGCAAAGGCCAAAGGCATCAACAGGCGGCTGGTGTTGATGCGAGAACTCATGGCCATGCTCACCACAATGGGGGGGATCAAAGCCACCGTTCCCCTGTTGCTGTCAAACGCGCCGATAAAGGGCGTGACGGACATAATCAGCACCAGCAGCTTCGTTTCACTGTCACCGGCCAGCCGCAGTATGCGGCTGCTGATCATCTTGGCAAGCCCCGTCTGAAAGATGGCTCCCCCCACGACGAACAAACCGATCATCATAATGACCACGGAATTCGAGAAGCCCGACAGAGCCTCTTCGGGAGTCAATATACCGAACAACACCAACAGAACCAGAGAGCACATGGCCACCAAGTCCGAACGGACCTTGCCCATCATAAAGAACACGGCCGAGATAAGCAGAATAGCTAATGTGATATACATAAGTAAATGCAAGAGAATAAATGAGAATAGCGCATCGGGGCATTTCGGAAGAAATGCGCTACAAATATAGAACAGTATCGTCAATAATGAACGATGAGGGATGAAGAAAAAACAAGACGGTCAACGCGGAAGCTCCACGCTGTCGAGAATGCCGCCGAGTTGGGCGATGGCCATGCCGTAGTTCGTCATCGGCACTCCCTGATCGACGGCTTGTGCAAGGCGGCTCATCACCAGTTTGCGGTTGAACATGCAGGCTCCGCAGTGGATGATCAGGTCGTAGCCTGACAAGTCGTCGGGGAATTCCTTGCCCGAGCGTATATGAATCTGCAACCCGTCGCCAAACCGACGGCGCAACATGGCGGGTAGTTTCACCCGGCCGATGTCCTCTTGCCGGGGCGCGTGCGTACAGGCCTCGGCAATGAGGATGCGGGCGTCGGGAGATAAGGATTCGAGACGCTTCGCCCCGTCGCGGAAAATCGTCGCGTCACCCTTGAGTGCGGCAAAGAGTATGGAGAAGGAAGTCAGCCGGCTTTCCGCAGGCTTGCGTTCGAAGACGTAACGGAAAGCCTGAGAGTCGGTAATGATGAGATCGGGCGATTTGCGCAGGCTGCCCAAGGCCGTTTCCATGCCTTCGGGCGTGGCACAGACCACGGTACACTGTTTGTCGAGCAATTCGCGAATGGTCTGCACCTGCGGAAGGATCAAACGCCCCTTGGGAGCCGACTCGTCTTGAGGCATGATCAGCATCACCACGTCTTCCTTTCCGCAGAGTGTTCCCGTGAGGGTGCGTTCTTCCTGCCTGAGCGAAGTGAGAAGCGTGCGAATACGTTCGTAGAGCAGGGCGATGTCATCCGGTTCCGACACGCTTATCGGAATCGGGACTTCACCCGTGATTCGGGTCACGCGTTCGATGTCGTCCGCCGCATATCGAACGATGTCTCTCTTCGGAAGCACCACGATGACCGGCGTTTCCCTCAGGCGAAAACGCTTCATCCAGCGAAGTTCCTCGCTCATGTCGGGCGAACAGAGCAGAATGGCCAAATCGACTTCGTCGGTAGTGCTCAATGCCAATCGCTCGCGTTCCTGTCCCAAAGGCGTTTTGTCTTCGAATCCCGGCGTGTCGATAAGCAGGGCCGCTCCCGTTCCGGGCAGTTCCATCAGTTTGCGCACAGGGTCGGTTGTCGTTCCGGCCCGTTCGGAAACGAGCGAAACCGTCTGTCCCGTAAGCGCATTGATGAGGGACGATTTTCCGCTGTTCGTCCGTCCGTAGATGCCGATGCGGAGTCGCTCTTCGTGAGCGTGAGTGGAATTGGGGTTGGGCAATGAGGTCATGGATGAGGTGATGTCGTTATGTCGGGAATCAGAATCGGAAATCTCTCTCGCCCTGATCAATCTTCATGAGGTTTCGCACCGCAATCTCTCTGATCTTGGGATGCGGTATGCCCTGAAGTTCTTGCCTGATGAGAGATTGCCCCAGGCGTCGTGTTTCGGCCGAGGCATAGTCGTGCAGATACTCCTGAAGGGTGAACAGCGCATTCGGGCCGCAACAGTTGGCAATCTGTCCGCTCTTCACGAGCTGCATGAATCGGTCGCCGGTGCGTCCCTCCCGGTAGCAGGCGGTACAGAAGCTGGGGATGTAACCCAAACGGATGAGCCATTGGGCCACATCGTCGAGTGTACGGTGATCGCTCACATCGAACTGCTCCGTTCCTTCGGATTCCGCTTCGCCCGTGTATCCTCCCACCGAGGTGCGCGAGCCCCCGCTGAGCTGCGAGATGCCGACGCGCAACGCCTGCTCACGCACACGTTGCGACTCGCGCGTGGACACAATCATGCCCGTATAAGGAACGGCAATGCGCAGAATGGCGACAATTTTAAGGAACAGTTCGTCGGATATGGCATTGGGGAAGTGTGCGGTATCCACGCCGTCGGCAGGACAGATGCGCGGTACGCTGATCGTGTGCGGCCCCACACCGAAGCGGGCTTCGAGATGTTCGGCGTGCATGAGCATGCCCACCACATCGTACCGGTAGGTGTTCAGTCCGAACAGTACGCCGATACCCACATCGTCGATTCCTCCTTCCATTGCCCTGTCCATGGCTTCGGTATGATAGGCGTAATCGCTCTTGGGGCCTCTGGGATGCAACGCTTCGTAGACGCTGCGGTTGTACGTCTCCTGAAACAGAATGTATGTGCCGATACCGGCAGCGGCCAGCCGTTTGTAGTTTTCGACTGTGGTCGCGGCAATGTTGACGTTGGCGCGGCGTATCGCTCCGTTGCGGTGGCGAATGGAATATATGGTGTGAATCGATTCCAGCAGGTAGTCCATGGTGTTGACGGTGGGATGCTCACCCATCTCGATGGCCAGCCGCTTGTGTCCCATGTCTTGCAGCGCGGTCACTTCGCGTTCGATTTCCTCCTGCGAGAGCTTGCGCCGCGGAATGTTCCGGTTCGACGCCTGATAAGGACAGTAAGTACAGCCGTTGACGCAATAGTTGGACAAATAAAGCGGGGCGAACATGACGATGCGTTTGCCGTACAACCGCTCTTTGATGGCGCCTGCCAGTTCGAAAACGCGGGCAAGTATCTCTTTGTCATCGCATTCCAGCAGCACGGCGGCCTGACGATGATCTATTCCTTTGCCGAGAGCCGCCTGTGCGAGAATGTCGTTCAGCAGCGGCAGATTATTCCGGTTTTGCTCCGCATAGGCCAATGTGGCGCGTATCTCCTCGTCGGAGATGAAGACCGAAGCCGTGGGCGAAGCACTGTTATAGGTGTTCATGACGTTTTGTGGTTTGAAAAGTTGATGTGATCGCCCCGTTCGAGGCTGATGGTATATCCGATGGTGCGCAGTTGGGCATCGAGTTCGATCAGCCCTTGAGCCGATTCGCTGTGGCTGTGCACTTTATTGTCGTACAATTCATAATTGGCGCGGTTTTCTCTCGGCGAAAGATTCGGCATGACGACGTTGGCACCGCAACGTATGCCCCGCAGTCGTCCGTCCGTACCGCCCAACGTGGCCAAAGCGGTGGTGGCGGGAATGAGAGCGGCGGGAAGCATCAGCCGGCAAAGGGCAATCATGCGCAGCGTAAGGTCGATGCTGCCGCCCGGTTCATCGCGGAAAGGTGTGGCATGATGAGGAATGAAAGGCCCGATGCCCACCATCTCCGGCGTAAGCCTGCGGATAAACTGCAAGTCTTGCACCAGATGTTCCGTGGTTTGCCCGGGGCTGCCCACCATGACACCGGTTCCCGTCTGAAAGCCCGCGCGCTTCAGCACGTACAGGCATTCTTTCCGATGGGCTCCACTCATCTCGCGGGGATGAAGCCGGGCATAGTGCTCCTCATCGTACGTCTCGTGGCGGAGCAAATAGCGGTCGGCTCCGGCATCCGACAGCGCGCGGTAATCGGCCTCGTCCTTTTCTCCCAATGACAGCGTGACGGCACATTCGGGATAGGCGGACTTGATTGCCTTGACGACATCGGCCAGCCAAGTCGTGGTCTGGCGGTTATCTTCTCCGCCTTGCAGCACGAAGGTGCGTATGCCGATGGCGTAACCTTCGGCACAGCAACTCAGTATCTGTTCTTTAGAAAGACGATAGCGGGGCACTTCGCGGTTACCGCGCCTGATGCCGCAATAGAGACAGTTGTTGCGGCAGTAATTCGACACTTCGATCAGCCCTCGGATGAACACTTTGTTGCCGAACGTGTTCAAGGCCGACGTTCTTGCCGCCTCAAACAGGGTTTCAACAGTCTCTCTCTCGGTTGTCGTCAGCAGTTCGCGGTAGCCTTCGTCGGGCAGCGTATGTTCTTCGCGAAGTCTATCGATCCATGTCGGCATAGGTTTCTTTCACGTTGGCCAGTTCTTTGTTCAACTGGCGTTTTCCGGAGACCATGTCGTTATGCGCGCTGGGCCCCGTGATGCATCCTCCGGGGCAGGCCATCACCTCGATGAAGTGTCCGGGAGCCTTGCCCGTTTTGGCGTATGTGCGCAGCAGGCCGATATTCTTCTTGTCCAAATTCGCCACTTCTATACCTTGTATGGGTGCGGCTTTCTGCGGGCCGAGATAAGCCTTCACGGCTCCCATCACACCGCCCGAATTGGCAAAGCCATGCGCTTCCCTGACCGAGCGGAAAGCCATCGTATAGGCGGGAGCGGTTTCGAGATGGATGCCCATACCGTCGAATATGGAGCCTACTTCCTCGAAGGTCATCACATTGTCCACACATTCGTCGCGCCGCATCTCTTGACGTTTGGCAATGCAGGGGCCGACGAAGACGATCCGCGCGTCGGGGTGCTTTGCCTTGGCCGTGCGCGCGGCGTAGTACATGGGCGACCCGGTATGACTGACATAGGGCTTCATCTGCGGGATGTGCTTTTCGACCAACTCGATGTACGAAGGGCAGCACGAAGTGGTCATGAAGGCCTGACCTTCCTGAAGTTTTTCCAACAGTTCGTGTGCTTCGTTGCTGATGGTGTCCATCGCTCCTTGCGCCACCTCGATGACGTCATGGAAACCGATTTCCTTGAAAGCTCCGTACACCTGATCAATCGTGGTCTTGAATTGTCCCAGTATGGACGGCGCGATGATGGCCACCACTTTTTCGCCGCGACGGATGCTTTCGAGCACATCGAACACCTGCGAGATCTCGAAGATGGCCCCGAAAGGACAAGCATTCAAGCATTTGCCGCAATAGATGCAGCGCGTTTCGTCGATATGTTCCACACCGTACTCGTCCTTGCTGATGGCCTTTACCGGGCACGATTCTTCGCACGGCACGGGGATGTACACAATGGCGTGATAGGGACAGTGTTCATGACACAGCCCGCAACTGATGCAGACATCGTGGTCGATATGCGCCTTGCTTTCTTTGTCGAACGTGATGCATTTTTTCGGGCAATTGGAGATGCAACTGCGCGCCACACATCCCTGACAGAGATTGGTGACTTCATAATTCACATGCACGCACGAGGAACAAGCCTCGTCGATGACGCACATCAGGTTTTCTTTCAGGATTTCGCGACGATTGACCGCATCGCGCGCATATTTCGACAACGGATCCAGTTCGTCCGTTTCGTCGCTCATGTCGTAACCCAGCAAAGGCAGGCATTTGTATTTCCATACGGCACGCTCCTTATGCACACAGCAACGGGACATGACACGCGCCTTACGGGGAGTAAGTTCGAGAGGCAATCTGTCGATTTTTTCAACCAGTTGATTTTCTTTCCATAATTCCACTAACTTAGCCAGCAGTTTGTGACGAACAATCATCACATTATTCGTATAAGCCATAACGATGTTTTATAGTATAGGTTTTAGCGATGCAAATATAGAGTAAAATCATACATGAAAACTTAGAGTCGAACAAATTTTCTTCGTTTCGGAAAAAAAATGCGCAGGCCCGGCGAAAAAGACATCATTCATAAGACTTTAGCAACATTAAAAATTGTAAGGTCTTCCCCTTCTTCCCAATGAGTCCGTCGGGTTGACGTTTCGGCTCAAAGCACGTTCTTTGCGGGAATAGTGGCGAGGGACAAAAATGACAAATACTTATGCTAATTGGATGTGTTTCAACTCTTTTTTCTTTCGTATTTTTCTCAGATAGAACCCGATAGCTAAATATATCAGCAAAGGTATCGCTCCGAATGTCGGTGAAATCAGCAACGTTTTATCAAGCGGAATGACGGCAAATCCTTCAGCAATGAGCGGATTGAGGGCGTCTTCCATCGTGTGCATCAAAACAACCGGCCACAGCGACCGCGACAGGAAAAAGACTTCCGTGTACATGATAGTCCAGATGCCTATCGTAACAAAACCATACACAAACAGCCACACATCGCCGTAAGGGAAAAATTGCTCCGCATAGCCATCCGGCAAAAACACCAGATAATATGGTGCGTGCCAGAGGTTCCACACCAAGGCCACAACCAAATAGACAAGCCATTCGTTTCGGGTAAATTGCTCCATTTTTACGGTGAGGTAGCCCCGCCAAACGCTTTCTTCAAAGAAATTTTTGATAAACTCGGGCAAGAAAGCGACTGCCAATATGGGCAAATATGCCGTAAAACTAAACTTGCTTACATCTGCCCAACCCAACAATTTACCGATAAACAGCGTGATACCGATAACCACAGGATAGACCACAATGGCGAATAAGTACCAGCGGGCATTTTGTCTGAAACTCAATCTTAGGGGAAAGTCTTTCCAACCGCCGCCACCGAAAAGGCGAAGCAAAATCGTACACAAAAGCGGTGTAGCAATAAAAATCAATGCCCCAAGCGATTCCAAATCCGAGGGCTGACCAAGCAACTTATCCACCCAAACGCCTATCCACCCGCAAGTGAGCGATACAATGGCGAATATTAGTACATTTCTGAAAGTTTTTGATTTGAGGTTCATAATATTAAAAAATTGATTATTTTGAATTTATCAGTAACTATTTAGCGGTAGTGACTGGTCACTACCGCTAAATAGTTACAGTCCATGGGTTTTGAAGTATCAAAATCGCGAACTGCTCTTCTAAATTCTAAAATTTCTCTTAAACTTTTCATACAAAATAATATTTAAGAATTTGAGTTATTCCAATATATCTAAAATTTTTTCTTCATTATAGACAAAT
>JBHAEN010000158.1:0-12693 GCA_041855645.1 Bacteroides sp.
ACACAGCCATCAATCGCGCCTTGGAGTGTGTTCGCGAAACCGGCAATCTGCCCGTGCCCCTCCACTTACGCAATGCCCCCACCTCACTGATGAAACAGTTGGGCTACGGACAAGACTATAAATATGCACACGACTATAAAGGCAATTTCGTGCAACAACAGTTTTTACCCGACGAAATCAAAACACAACGGCTCTGGCATCCGCAAGACAACGCGGCGGAACAACGACACGCCGAACAGATGCAGAAACTTTGGGGAGAACGATTTAACCGGACAAACAGTCAAGAAAAAAAATAGAAACATTAACCCAAACATGAACAAGATGAAAATAGTAGTTCTCGACGGCTTTGCCGCCAATCCCGGCGACCTCTCGTGGGAAGAAATCAAAGCATTGGGCACATGCGACATTCATGACCGCACATCGCCCGAAGACTTACTGCAACGGGCAGCCGATGCCGAAATGTTGCTGACCAACAAAACCGTCATCAAAGCAGAGCACATGGCTGCCTTGCCCCACCTGAAATACATCGGCGTGTTGGCCACCGGATACAACATCGTCGACACGGATGCAGCCCGTGAACGAGGCATCGTGGTGACGAACATTCCGGCCTACGGAACCGCATCCGTGGCACAAATGGTCTTCGCGCACATATTGAACATTACGCAGCAGGTGAAACACCACTCCGACGAAGTCCACAAAGGGCGATGGGAAAAAAGTCGGGACTTCTGTTTCTGGGATACACCGTTGATCGAACTGCGCGACAAGAAGATAGGGCTGGTCGGTTTAGGACATACCGGCTACACAACCGCCCGCATCGCCATCGGATTCGGCATGCAGGTATATGCTTTTACCTCCAAATCGCGTTTCCAGCTTCCGCCGGAAATCAAGAAAATGGAACTCGACCAACTGTTTGCGGAATGCGACATCATCAGCCTTCACTGCCCGCTCACTTCCGAAACGAGAGAACTCGTCGACGCCCGACGCATCGCTTTAATGAAGCCCACAGCCATCCTCATCAACACCGGACGAGGACCGCTCATTAACGAACAAGACTTGGCCGACGCTCTCAACAGCGGACGAATCTATGCCGCCGGTGTAGACGTGCTCTCCAAAGAACCACCCCATGCCGACAATCCGTTGCTGACGGCCAAGAACTGTTACATTACTCCACACATCGCATGGGCCACGGCCGAAGCTCGCGAACGATTGATGACCATTGCCGTGAGTAACGTAAAGGCTTTCATCAACGGCAAGCCGGAAAATGTGGTGAACGCCTGAAAAATAAAATTCGCATCGAGCAGAATTTAAAAACAATTAAGGCATCCTTTGAACGGGATGCCTTAATTTCTTTTTTATCGCGTACAATGTGCAACAGTTATGCCAATCTGCGTGAACCATCGCCAATGACAACGTCATATACTTTCGGCTTTCTACCGAATTTGGCTTTAAATTCTTCCACGGTCTTCTCCACAAAACTGTCATACAATTCATCCTTCACCAGATTGATGGTGCAGCCGCCGAATCCGCCTCCCATGACGCGCGAACCGGTGACACCGTATTTCTTGGCGCAATCGTTCAGGAAGTCGAGTTCTTCGCAACTCACTTCGTAGAGTTTGCTCATGCCGTAGTGCGTTTCGTACATCTTTTGTCCCACGGTTTCGTAGTCTCCCTTTTCCAAGGCGTCACACACGTCGAGCACACGTTGAATCTCTCCGATCACATACTCTGCACGCATGTAATCCTCCTGAGAGATGTCGGCCTTGGCTTCTTGCAACATCTCCATCGTACAGTCGCGCAAGAACTCCACATGCGGATGCTTCTTCTGAATGGCGGCCACGGCCGTTTCGCAACTCTGACGACGCTTGTTATAGGCCGAAGATGCCAATTCGTGCTTCACGACCGAATCCATCAACACCAGACGATAGCCTTTCGGATTAAACGGAAAATACTGATACTCCAACGAACGGCAATCCAAGCGAATCAAGCTGCCTGCCTTACCGAATACGGAGGCAAATTGGTCCATGATGCCACACATCACGCCGCAATAGTTATGCTCCGTGGCCTGCCCTACTTTGGCCAGTTCGAACTTGTCGATCTTTCCCTCGCCAAACAATTCATTCAGGGCAAAAGCATACGTGCTTTCGAGAGCCGCAGAAGAAGACATACCCGCACCCAGAGGCACATCGCCGGCAAAAGCTGTATTGAATCCTTTCACATCAACACCACGCTTAATCATCTCGCGACATACACCGAAAATGTAGCGCGCCCAGCTTGCACGAGGAGCATCTTCTTCGTTCAGTCCGAACTCGACATAGTCTTTCAGGTCGATGGAATATGCTCTTACCTTATCGGTTCCGTTCGGTTTGATTTCGGCAATCATGCCTTTGTCGATGGCGCCGGGAAAAACGAATCCGCCGTTATAGTCCGTATGTTCTCCGATGAGGTTGATGCGCCCCGGAGAGGCATATACAAATCCTGTGCTTCCGTCAAAATGCTTGATGAAGCGACTTCTTACGTGTTCTATATCCATGATATTGAAGTGTTAAGTATATTGATAAATAAAAAAGTTATTCTACGGGAATGTTCTTATTTACATTCTTGCAACCTATCAATCCGTAAAAGAGCAGGTAGACAAGGGCAACGATGATCAGCCAATAGCTGGCCATATAGCCTACCGAGTCAGAGATTGCCTGCTGAATCAGCGGCAATACGCCACCGCCAACAACCATCATCATGAAGATTCCGGAAGCTTGCGCCGTATATTTGCCCAATCCTTCTACGGCAAGATTGAAAATACCGCCCCACATCACAGAGGTACAAAGACCGCAAAGCACAAGGAACAATGCGCTGACCGGCACTTGAGCCATCATAAAGCCTTCACCCACCGTGTAACCGGGCATAGACACGGTTATGGTTTTGGGAGTGAAGATGGCAATCAACACGAACAGGATGGCGGCAGACGATACGACGATGAGCTGCGTACGGCTTGACACCTTGCCGCTGATAGCACTACTTGCCGTCCGACCTACAAGCATCAGCAACCAATAGATGGCAGTGATGGCTCCACCGATGGCGGCACCGTTGGTGAGAATTCCCGCACCTTTTTCGCTTGCGTCGGAAAGATAGAAATTCAGTGTTCCCGGAATACCGATTTCAATGCCCACATAAATGAAAATACCGAAAACGCCCAATACCGTATGACGGAAACTCCACGGGCTGTGCGAAAATTTTTCTTTTACGGCTCCTGCCTTCTGAAGATGCGGTTCGGGGATAGCCACAAACGAAATAACGACGAATGCAGCCACAAATACGCCCATAGCCACGAATAACAGCGGAGCGACATCGGACATGGCCGTCCGTGCAGTCACCGTACCGATCAAAGCTCCCACAAAGAGAGGAGTCAGCGTACCCGACAAGGAATTGAGCGCGCCGCCTGTCTGAATCAACTGGTTGCCTTTGTTACCGCCGCCACCGAGAAGGTTCAGCATGGGATTGACCACGGTGTTGAGCATGCACACACAAAAACCGCAAATGAATGCTCCGAGCAAATAAATAATGAAATTCAGCCGGATGGCGTATTCACCGAAAGCGAACACTTCGGTACCGGCTCCCACCAAGCTGGAAAGATATTGCGTGAACAGACCGAGAAAACCCACTGCCATAGCAAACAAAGCCGTTTTTTTGTAGCCGACCTTTACAAGCATGTTGCCTGCGGGAATCCCCATAAACAGGTAGGCGAGAAAGTTCATCATATTTCCCATCATACCCAGCGTATTCGATCCTGCATACTCATTCTTCCAAATGGTACCGAATGGTGCAGCTAAATTGGTCACGAAAGAGATCATCGCAAAAATGAAGAACATCGTAATAATTGCGATGAGATTACTGTTCTTTTTTTCTTGTGTCATGGTTTTAACAGAGTGTTTAGTTTATAAAAAAGTTAGTTGTTGTGGCTATTTCTCTACGTCGAATTTGTAGACGGTGGTTTGTTGATACTCATCTCCCGGAAGCAGTACGGCCGTGGGGAAATGCGGTTTGTTGGGCGTGTCGGGGAAACATTGCGCCTCGAAACAAAGGGCACTGCGAGCGGGGAACGTGGCTCCGTGCGCACCCTCGAATCCGTTCAGCCAGTTACCGGTATAAAGCTGTACACCGGCCTCAGTGGTATAGACCTCCATCACACGGCCGCTTTCGGGGTCCTTACAAGTGGCGGCGAGTTCGAACTGTCCGGGTTCTTGTTTATTCAGCACGTAGCAATGGTCGTAACCCGCACCATATACGAGCTGCGGATGCTTTTCCTCAATGCGTTCGCCCACCGCGTGCGGAGTACGGAAATCCATCGGCGTGCCTTCCACCTTCAGGATCTCTCCGGTGGGTATCGACACTTCATCAATGGGAATGAAGAAATCCGCGTTGATCGTCACAACGTGATTTTCGATTCGGGAAGTCGGCCTGGCTGCTCCGGCCAAGTTGAAAAAGCCGTGGCTGGTCAGGTTGACAACGGTGGCTTTATCGGTCGTGGCTCGATATTCGATCCACAATGCATTCGCTTCTTCATCCAGCCGATAGTTCATGTGCACGGTCAACGCACCGGGGAATCCTTCTTCACCGTCGGCCGAAACGTAAGTAAACTCAACGGTCATATCGTCCGTTTGCACGGCATCCCACACACGGGTATGGAATCCGGTAGGCCCTCCGTGCAGAGAATTAGGACCATTATTGATCGTGAGTTTGTGCTCTTCGCCGTAAAGAGTAAATTTTCCTTTGGCGATGCGATTGCCATAGCGGCCGATCGTGGTGTTGAGGAAAGGTTCGGGGCTGTGAATGACGCCGTCGATGCTGTCGTGCCCCAGTACGACATTGGCATATTTGCCGTTCTTGTCGGGAACCATTATAGAAAGGATGGCACATCCGTAGTTGGTTACGGCGACTTCCATACCGGTTTTATTTCTGAGAATGTACAGGTCGGTTTTCTTCCCGTTAATCTCTTTCTGAAAATTTTTGGAGTCGAGTCCCGAAAGATTCTCTTCCGCCGTGTAAGTGTTATTCATGGTTTGATATATTAAATATAGGTGCAAATAAACAGAAATTCTTTGTTTCCCACAAATAATTCCGACGAAATAACGGGGCGGTGAGGCGGCAGAACCAAGACGTAGAGTCAACCGGCAAGTGCAAAATTCGTTGGTTCTTCTGTAAGGCTCGCCTTGGGGTGTTTTTGAGTTCAAGTATTTGGCCGGATCTTCCGTTTGTTTTCGTTTGAATCCTCCTGATGTTCTTGGGGAAAAACAAGCCCTCGCTTGGGCGTTTTTCCACCTGTTCCGCTCCGCTCCCGACGCTCTCTTTTCTTTACACGGGTTCCTCGGTTTTCCGAATCACGTGTAATTCACGCGACAAGTGCGTGCATTTGACGTCTGAAACACGTGCATTTCAGACGTCAGACACGCCCATTTCAGACGTCAAGTGCACGCATTTCGGAAAGCCCCTTCCCATGCGGCTTTGGAGAGGGTCGAAATCCCGGTCGATTCCGAAATCGACCTCGCCGATCGACTTGAAAGAATTTTACAAAACAACCATCCCCGTGAGGGCATGTGTGCATGGAGAATTTGCCGGATGACAATGTTTTTGTAGGGCAATAACAAGGGGAAACCGACGGGTGTTTCGGACGGTACGGCATCCGGCATCAGAAGGCCTGACGTGATTTCAGTTCCAGATACTTATTGATTACGTCGACGGAAAGATTCTCGGGTGCCGTAAGCAAGGCATAGATGCCGTTCTGCTTCAACACGGAGGCGATGAGTTGCTTCTCGTGCATGAACTTCTCCGCGATGACGTGGCGGTAATAATCCTCTGTATCGCCGGCAGGTGTTTCGAGGTATTTCTTCATCTCCGTGTCTTCGAAGAAGACCACGAGAAGCCGCTGTCGCCGGTTCAGCTGCCGAAGATAAGGCAGTTGCCGGTTCAGACTTCCTATCGTGGCGAAATTCGTATAAAGAACAAGCAGGCTCCTCTTGTTGATGTGTTTTGCGGCGTGGACGCAAAGGGCGGAAAAGTCCGTCTCGCCGAACAGTGTCTGCTGGTTATACAGATTTTCGAGCAGCGTCTGCAAGTGTCCCTGCTCTTTCGAGGCCGCGACAAACGTGTCCATCGTTTCGGCGAACGTGAGAAGTCCGGCCTTGTCTTCCTTACGCATGGATATGTGCGAAAGAACGAGCGAGGCGTTTATGGCATAGTCGAGAAGCGTCATGCCGCGAAACGTTTGTTGCATCACGCGCCCCTTGTCGATGAGATTGTAGATTTGCTGGGACTTTTCGTCCTGATAGACATTGACCATCAAGTCATGCCGCCTTGCCGAGGCCTTCCAGTTGATGCTGCGGTAGTCATCGCCCGAAACGTAAGCACGAATATGCTCGAACTCCGTGTGATGCCCCACCCTGCGAATGCGCTTCATGCCTTGTTCCGTAAGTTCATCGTGGGCGGCAAGCAACTCGTAGCGATTGAGGCGGAGGAACGAAGGATAGACTTTTACATCCTGAGGTTGCGCGCCGGTGTAACGACGTTCGACAAGTCCGAGCCGTGTGCGGACAAATGCCCGGATGTGTCC
Organism: Bacteroides sp.; assembly: GCA_041855645.1. Classification (GTDB taxonomy): domain Bacteria; phylum Bacteroidota; class Bacteroidia; order Bacteroidales; family Bacteroidaceae; genus Bacteroides. Next base: position 6,602 of record JBHAEN010000158.1, read on the forward strand.
GAATCCGTAGACACCCCGTTTCACGGGACGGAGCATGTATCGAATGGTCTTCCCTTCCCCGCTGCGCAGCTGAATCGGGAACAGGACGTCGCGACGCTGAAAGATGAAAGGAATCTCGTCGACAACATTGACGGCAACCGACCGGGAATACGTGTTTTCGACACGAATCTCCACCGGATTGTCATCTCCGTTTGAAAATCGCTCGGCACATGAACGCCGAAGTTCCAAACCTCTCCGCGTATAAAGCATTCGGGCATCCGACAGAACGGCCAACGCAAGCATCGCCAGTCCGGCAAGCCCGGCTGTATGAAGCGGACTCCAAAGATGGCCGCACGCCGTAAGCAAAGCCACGACGATGAACATCAAATAGAAGCGGCGGGTGAGAAACATAGCTGTACGGGGCAATTATTGGGGAACTTCAACTTTGTCGATGAGTCTTTCTGTCAGTTTCACGGGAGTCAGTCCTTCCATCTCGGCTTCGGCGGTCAACACAAGCCGGTGTTGGAGCACGAAAGGAGCGATGTCTTTCACGTCTTGCGGCGTCACGAAATCGCGCCCTTGCAAAAGAGCATACGCTTTCGAGGCCTGAAGCATGGAAACGCTCGCACGGGGCGACGCACCGAGAAAGATGTTTTTGGAAGTGCGGGTTTGCTGTGTGATGAGTGCCATGTAGCGCAATAAACTGCCGTCGACGAAGACAGAAGGCAACATCGCGCGCAAAGCAAGAAGTTCGTCGCGCGTCAGCGCAGGCTTCAGTCCTTCAAGTTTAACGAAAGCGGCGCCGGCATGATGCTTTTCGAGAATGGCCACTTCTTCGTCGAGAGTCGGATAACCCATGGTGATTTTCATCAGGAAGCGGTCGAGCTGTGCCTCGGGAAGTTTGTAGGTTCCTTCCTGTTCAACAGGATTCTGCGTGGCGATAATCGTATAGACGGGGCTCATGGCGTGCGTTTTTCCGTCCACCGTTACTTGTCTTTCCTCCATGACTTCGAACAAGGCGGCCTGTGTCTTGGCAGGAGCACGATTGATTTCGTCCACAAGCACCATCTCGGCGAAAACGGGACCGGCATGGAAAGTAAACTCGTTCGTTTTCATATCGAATACCGAAGTCCCGAGCACATCGCTGGGCATCAGGTCGGGCGTGAATTGTATGCGATTGAATTTCGCGTCGATCAATTTCGAGACAAGACGCGCGAGAAGTGTCTTCGCCACTCCGGGCACACCTTCGATGAGAATATGGCCGTTGGCGAGAATGGCAGTAAGCAAGAGGTCGGTAACGCGCTCCTGCCCCACAAGTATAGTTGCCATTTGCCGCTTGAGCAAATCAATTTTTTCGCTGAATGCGGTAAGATCCGCTTGTTGTCGGTTAGTTTCTTCCATGATTGAAGTCTTTAATTGATGGATTCGGTGATTTTGTTCATTCGGGCGATGTATTTCTTCATTTCGTCCTGCGTCAGCGTCCGCGCACCATAATCAATGGTACGCAACTCGCGAATCAGTGCTGCAATCTCGTCGACCTCGATGCCCGTCTTGCCCGCTACGCGCGCAAACGTGCGTTCATCGTCGGTTGCTTCGAGTATGTCGACCTGCATTTCCCGACGAAAGGTGTCGGCCAAGGCCGCAAATCGTTTTTTCACCAGATCGGTATGGTCTTTACGCTGGAAATAAAGTGTTCCGATGAGTTTGACAAATTCCAACTCACGATTCACGGGTGTTTCGGCCACGGGGATGACACGCTGCCGACGTTTCGCCGTGAAGAGCATGAAAAGGAAAATGCCGGCGATAAGCATATAAAAAGCAGATCGGAGCGGGTCGCTCTTCAGGATGAATTTCAAGGGCGATTCCGAGGGTATGTCCTTTTTGTTGTTGTAGGCCTGCGTACGCACCAACGGGCGGTCGGAAACGAGCGAAACAAGGCGCAAGAGCAAGGGACGAATCGAATCGTCGAGTATCCCGTAGTTCGTGAAAAGGAGCGGCATCGAAACCATGATGATTTCCCCCTTCCCGTAGGGCATCGACAAGGCATGAGTGAACTTCACGAAGCGCACTTCTTCGACCTCATTCTCGGATCCGTCCTTGACAAAGTACCTATCTTCTCCTTTCGTCAGATTCCGTACGATTGGAATCACACGTAACGTATCGGCGTTTAAAAACCTGAACGTATTGATCAGTTCCGAATGAATGCCGTACATCCGTTCGGAATAATTTCCGCGTGTATCCGTCCATACGAGAGTGTCTCTCGTGTCGCGTGCCAAATGTTGCAATCGCGAAGCACTGAACCAACCATAACCGAAACTGATGGAGAAAGAATCTTCAAAATGATAACCGGCGTCTTCCATGACAATCATCACGCGACTTCCGGCGGCCGCAAGAGCTCTCAGCGAAGCAATATCGACCGAGTCCATGTCGAAGCGTTTCGCCACGAGAAGAATGTTGCGACGGCCTGTGCTGTCTTCGGCAAATAATTTAGAAAGAAATTTGTCGGAGACTTCATACCCCCGTGGCAAGAGTTTCCGGCACACACTGTCGAAGACTGCACACCCGAACGGATTCTCGTCGTGCGCATCGAACGTGGGCGACCATACAAACTTTCGGGGCATTTGCAACTGGAAAAGAAAGATGATGAGCAAAAAGACCAATACCCCGGCAACGAACCAACGATTGATAGGTTTCATGGTTCGCCTCCTTTCCGCAACGTGTCGCGCTGCAATGTCCGCATCGAGTTGAACAAAGTTTCGGAGGCTTCAAAGTTTCCGTAACGTATGCGTATAAAATGATGGGTAAGCATTCTGAAATCCGCCGATGAGATTTCGCGGACATATTCCGTGGGGGTCTTGTAGATCTGCCAATCGATACGGCCTTCATCGCTGAGCCGTTTGAGCGTTTGCAGATAAACCATTCGCACGGCGGTGCGATAGTCGTTCCGGGCGAGTGCCTCGGCGATGCGCTTATCGAAATCGACACCGTAGATCGTATCTTCTTCGACGGTATAGGAAATCGCCGCAGCCTTTGAGCGGATGAAGAAACGGGGATTTTTCTTGTAAACGTACCACAACACGAGAATCAATAACACCAAGCCGCAGAGACACCAGATGAGAACCGTTGCGTCGTCCATGCCGAAGACCTTACTGAAGAGTCGGTTGACCAGCCGATTCCACCACTCTATGAGGCCGTCCCAGATACTCCGATCCACTTGCAGAAGTTCGCGGCCGTAGTCGTAATCGGGGTTATTCCTCCACTCGGCAAGCTGAAGGGTGTCGCAAGCAAGCGTATCGACAGTGTGCAGGGGTGTTGTCATACGTGCCGCGGTCACAGTTTGTCGAATTGTTCGATGTCGCTCTCAACCGTCACTCCTTCCATCGTCTCGGCGGCATGACCATACTGGAAGGACATGGCCGTCTGGAAAATGAATATGGCAAGATAACCGCCAAAATTCTGAAGAACGGAGAACAGATAAATGCAGAATTGCAAAATCGGCGATGTGCTTGTATGCGCTTCGGGATCGCTGAGCATAAAAACACCCTGAATACCGACAACGACCTGATAGGGCAACGAAAAGATGACCCGGAAAATAAACGTCAACAGGCTGATGATGAACAGCAGCAACAGCGTTCCGCCGAAAGTGAACATCGTAAGCCGGAAAGACTTAATCATCGCATTCCAAAAGCCCTCACCGTTTTTCAGCAGATATGCCGGCAACCACAAGGAGAGACCAAAATAGAACAGCAGAATGAGGGGGAGCAGCAGAATGATGAGATAACCCGAAATGAGGACTAACCAAAACACGGATATCCCAACAATCAAAGAGGTGAACACAACAAGCATCAGCGAAGTTCCAAGAGCCTTGAAAAAGTTGGATATCAGTAACGGACGCATGTCTTTCCAAACGACCGACCGCAGTCCGTCTTCACGTTCCTGATACAACCGGAAGAAGGTGAAGATGAGTGCCGCACTGAGGGCAGTGCCGATGACATACAGCACCGTATTGAGTACTACAAATAGAATCAGGTTGGGCAACATGTCTTCCGAAAGATTATCGGCCACTCCCATGGAAACTTTCATCAACATACTGATCGAAGTCATCGAATTGCCCATACTGAAGTTCAGGAGAAACGCCTGAATGAGGCATAACGGAAGCAACAAGTAAACGCCATACATGAACAACGGACGGTAGTTCTGTTTGAGGAAATCGAACGTCGCATTCAGCTTTTCGCCGAAACTGCGGCGTGCATACAAGGCAATTTTAGGTTTTTCTGTTTCCATTGAAAAGTCTTTGGGGTAAATAAATATAATAGTACAGAACAAATGACAACGAAAGAAGAATGATGCTCAGGCGGACGGCATCGGGCCAATGCGTGTGGCGCGTGAAGAATCCTTCGATGAATCCGGCCACGACGAACACGGGAATCGTTCCGACGATGATCTTCAACCCGCGCCGTGCACCGCGCCTGAACGACTCGGCACGCGAGTAGGTTCCGGGAAACAACCAACCGTTGCCCAGCGACAAGCCTGCCGCGCCTGAAATGATGATGGCCGATATTTCGAGCGTACCGTGCAACCATATTGCAAGTGCCGACTCCCACAACAAACCCTGTTCGTAGAAGAAATACTGAAACGAACCGAGCATAATGCCGTTTTGCATCAGAATGAATCCCGTTCCGAAACTCGTCACGATGCCCATGGCGAAGCAATAAAAAGAGACGAATATGTTGTTGATCGTGATACCGAGAAACATGGGGACCTCGTCCGCCCCGTTATAAACCGCCATCGGTGTTCCGTTCTTGATGTTCTCCAAGGTCATGTCGACGTAAGCATTGCCAAGAATAAGCCGGACAAAATCGGGGTCGTTCCACGTTGAAACGGCTCCCAGCAAGACGAATAAGGTGAAAATGACAAACGAAGCAATCAGCTCTTTACGCGCCTGATACATCGTTGTCGGGACTTCGCGCGTCCAGAAAGTAATGATACGCGACCATTTTTCCCGTTTGCCCCGGTAGATGTCGTGATGCAAAGCCGATGCGAGATTGTTGAGATAGATGGTGATGCGCGAAGAAGGGAAATGCGTTTGCGCAAAGGCCAAATCGGACGTCAGTTCAATGTAGGCATCCGCAAGCCTGTCGGGCGAATAATCGGCAGGATGCTCGGCGACCTTTTCGGTTTGTTTCCATTTTTCAATGTTTTGCCGTATGAAGGTGGCTTCTTTCATTCGTTTTTAAACAAGATAATCTTTTTTGCATCTAAGGGAAAACAAAAGTAGTCGAATTGTAATATATTTGCAAACCAATGCCTCAAATATTTTTTCCGAATGAGTTCATCTTTCATCGTCACCGGCCAGTATGTGCGCATCAACCTGACACCCGCCAATGTGGGTGAACGTCTGATTGCCACTCTGATAGATTATCTCCTGATCATTATCTATTCCGTTTCCATGTATTACCTGTTGTCTCAACTCGAATGGTATCGCACGATGGGAGGACTGCTATTCTGGGTGAGCTTTGTTTATCTGCCCGTTCTGTTTTATTCCTTTCTGTGCGAAACGTTCAATCGCGGACAGAGTCTCGGAAAAAAGTTACTCAACCTTCGGGTGGTCAAAGCCGACGGAAGTTCGCCGAGCGTGGGCGATTATTTCCTGCGCTGGCTGCTCCTGCTCTTTGAAGGACCGCTCACGGCATTTTCCGGCGTACTCTTCATGCTGCTCACCAAGAACCGCCAACGACTGGGCGACTTGGCTGCCGGAACGATTGTGACGAAGGAAAAGAATTATAAAAAGATACACGTCAGCCTTGACGAATTCGAATTTCTCTCCCAAAATTACCGGCCCGTGTATCCTCAGGCTTCGGAATTGTCGCTGGAGCAAGTGAACGTCATCACGCGAGCGTTGGAGTCGAGAGAAAAGGATCGCATGCGCCGAATCCTTCTTCTGGCGCCGAAAGTGCAAGAACTCTTGGGGGTAAAACCTCGCGGCAACAGCCGCGAAGAGTTCTTAAAAACGGTGCTTCGGGATTATCAGTATTACGCACTCGAAGAGGAGTAAGGCGGCCGCAAGACGAAAGGCCGAAGCGAAACGGGGTGCACTTCAAGCAAACGAAGTG
>JBHAEN010000159.1:0-5513 GCA_041855645.1 Bacteroides sp.
AAGAATTGATTCCCGAATCGGGATCTGTACTCTCCAATGCCGACGTCATCGGCGGAAAGTTCTTCCTCACATACGATAAAGACGCTTCCAACCATGCTTACGTCTACAACCTCGACGGCAGTTTGCAGCACGAAATCAAACTTCCCTCGCTGGGCTCGGTAGGTTTCAGGGGCGACAAGGACGACAAAGAATGCTTCTTCTCGTTCACTTCTTTCACGATTCCGGGTGCCACTTACCAATATAACATGGACAGCAACACCTACGAATTGTTCCGTGCGCCGAAGGTACAGTTCAATCCGGAAGAATATACCACCGAACAAGTGTTCTTCGCCAGCAAAGACGGAGTAAAGGTTCCCATGTTCCTCACGTACAAAAAAGGATTGAAGCGTGACGGTAAAAATCCCGTATTCCTCTACGGCTATGGAGGATTCGCCGTCAGTCTCAACCCTTATTTCAATTCGATGAGAATACCCTTCCTCGAACGCGGAGGCATATATGTGCAGGTCAATCTGCGCGGCGGCAGCGAATATGGTGAAGAGTGGCACGTCGCCGGAACCAAGATGCAGAAACAAAACGTGTTCAACGATTTCATTGCGGCTGCCGAATACCTGATCGAACAGAAATACACCGACAAGAACCGGATTGCCATCGTAGGCGGTTCCAACGGAGGTCTGCTGGTCGGCGCCTGCATGACGCAGCGTCCCGAACTGTTCGCCGTGGCCATACCTCAGGTCGGTGTGCTGGATATGCTCCGCTACCATAAGTTCACCATCGGATGGAACTGGGCCAGCGACTACGGAACCAGCGAAGACAGCAAAGAGATGTTCGAATACCTCAAAGGCTATTCTCCTTTGCACAACCTGAAGCCGGGCACGGCATATCCCGCCACACTCATCACCACGGCCGACCACGACGACCGCGTCGTTCCCGCCCACTCCTTCAAGTTTGCGGCCGCACTGCAAGCCGCCAACGACGGAACCCACCCCACCCTGATACGCATCGAATCGAAAGCGGGCCACGGAGCTGGCAAACCCATGGCCAAAGTGATCGAAGAACAAGCCGACATCTACGGTTTCATCATGTACAATTTAGGCATGAAGTTCTGATCAGGAGGGAGAAAATGACATTTTATTACCTTTCGGACAAAAAAAACAGAGAAAAACGTTTGCAATAAAAAAGTTTATCTATATTTGCACAGCATCTGACTATCATTTTATCAGAACTACAACCTTTTTAAACATAGTATTATGAACATTCAGAAAATTATGGCCTCTTTAGAGGCAAAGCATCCCGGAGAATCGGAGTACCTCCAAGCCGTGAAAGAAGTTCTTCTTTCCATCGAAGACATCTACAACAAGCATCCCGAATTTGAAAAAGCGAAAATCATCGAACGTCTGGTGGAACCGGACCGCATTTTCACATTCCGTGTAACGTGGGTAGACGACAGAGGCGAAGTACAAACGAACTTGGGATATCGTGTTCAATTCAACAACGCCATCGGCCCTTACAAAGGCGGTATCCGTTTCCATGCGTCGGTAAACCTTTCCATCTTGAAGTTCTTAGGTTTTGAACAAACCTTCAAAAATGCGCTGACCACTCTCCCCATGGGCGGAGGTAAAGGCGGTTCGGACTTCTCTCCCCGTGGAAAGAGCGATGCGGAAATCATGCGTTTCTGTCAGGCTTTCATTCTTGAATTGTGGCGTCATTTGGGACCCGACATGGACGTCCCCGCAGGCGATATCGGCGTAGGCGGCCGCGAAGTAGGTTACATGTACGGCATGTACAAGAAATTGACCCGCGAATGCACCGGCACTTTCACCGGCAAGGGTCTGGAATTCGGTGGCTCTCTGATTCGTCCCGAAGCTACGGGATTCGGCGGTCTCTATTTCGTGCACCAAATGCTGAAGACCAAAGGTATCGACATCAAAGGCAAAACAGTGGCCGTTTCAGGATTCGGGAACGTGGCATGGGGAGCAGCAATCAAAGCAACCGAATTGGGTGCCAAAGTGGTCACCATCTCCGGCCCGGACGGATATGTTTACGACCCGGACGGCATCAGCGGAGAAAAGATAGACTACATGCTCGAACTCCGCGCATCGGGCAATGATATCGTCGCTCCTTATGCGGAAAAATATCCGAATGCGAAGTTCGTTGCCGGAAAACGTCCCTGGGAAGTAAAAGTAGATATCGCTCTACCTTGTGCAACACAGAACGAGCTGAACGGAGAAGATGCCAAGCAACTGATAAACAACAATGTCTTGTGCGTAGGCGAAATCTCCAACATGGGATGTACGCCCGAAGCCATCGATTTGTTTATCGAACACAAGACGATGTATGCCCCGGGTAAGGCAGTCAATGCCGGCGGCGTTGCCACTTCCGGTCTGGAAATGTCGCAGAATGCCATGCATCTTAGCTGGAGCGAAGCTGAAGTAGACGAAAGACTCCACACCATCATGCACGGTATCCATGCTCAATGCGTGAAATACGGAACAGAGCCCGATGGTTACATCAACTATGTGAAAGGAGCCAATATCGCCGGCTTCATGAAAGTAGCCCATGCTATGATGGGACAAGGCATCATCTAATTTGGCATTTCAGATATATTCATAGCATAAAAAAGACTTTGTTTAGTTGTATTTGTATTTGTGGTTTTTTAGCTACCTACCTCCTGAGAAGGATGTAGGTAGCACTTTTTTTAGGAGACGTGATGCCATTTTAAGTGTAAAGGAATAACTTTGCACTCATTACAGCTCAAAAACAATAAAGCATAAATGGTACAACCCGAATTGAAATTCCGACGCGACAAGATCCGCAGTCTCATGGCAGCCAAAGGCATCGAGGCAGCCCTCATCACTTGCAATGTGAATTTGCTATACACCAATGGGAACATAGTAAACGGATACTTGTATCTCCCACTCCACTCTCCGGCATTGCTTTTTGTCAAACGCCCCAATAACATTACGGGAGAAAATACATTTTCCATCCGCAAACCGGAACAAATCACGGAAATCCTGAAAGCGGAAGGCTTACCCATACCTGCCAAACTGATGCTCGAAGGCGACGAACTCCCTTATACGGAATATCTTCGTTTGGCCTCCCTCTTTCCCGACACGGAAATAGTCAACGGAACACCGCTGATTCGCCAAGCACGCAGCATAAAAACACCGATTGAGATCGAACTTTTCCGTCATTCGGGCATAGCACATGCCAAGGCGTACGAACAGATACCGTCTGTCTACCGACCCGGCATGACCGATGTTGAGTTCTCCATCGAAATAGAACGTTTGATGCGCTTGCAAGGCTGTTTAGGCATATTCCGCGTATTCGGTCGAAGCATGGAAATATTCATGGGGAGCGTATTGGCCGGCGACAATGCGGAAGCCCCTTCTCCTTACGACTTTGCATTAGGCGGAAAAGGACTTGATCCTTCGATTCCGGGAGGAGCCAACGGAACAATAATGAAAGAAGGACAAAGCGTAATGGTGGATATTGGTGGCAATTTTAACGGTTATATCGGAGACATGAGCCGCGTTTTCTCCATCGGACGTCTTCCTGAAGAAGCATATACCGCACATAAAGTATGCCTGGAAGTGCAAGAAAAAGTAACTGCCATGGCTTGCCCGGGTGTGTCGTGCGAGACTCTGTACAGTACGGCAATGGAATGCGTTTCAAAAGCCGGGTTTGCCGACAGGTTCATGGGAACGACACAACAGGCCAAATTTATTGGTCATGGAATCGGACTCGAAATCAATGAAGCCCCTGTGTTGGCTCCGAACATTAAGCAAGAACTGGAGCCCGGCATGGTTTTTGCCCTCGAGCCTAAAATAGTACTTCCCGGCATAGGTCCAGTAGGAATTGAGAACTCATGGGTGGTAACCAACGAAGGCGTTGAAAAACTGACTCAGTGTCATGAAGAAATATTGGATTTATTGGGGTAACCTTTTATGAATAATACGATTAAAAGCCTCAACGAGAACCGGGACACCATTTGCGCCATAGCTACCGCACAAGGAGGAGCCATTGGCAGCATACGGGTTTCGGGCCATGAAGCCATAACTTTCACCGAGCGCATTTTTAAACCGGGCCGACAAACCGCTTCATTTGCGGAGAAAGCTCCTTATACACTTACATTCGGCCGTATATATGACGGAGAGGAGATTATCGACGAAGTGTTGGTAGCCCTGTTTCGGGCTCCGCATTCATACACGGGAGAGAATTGCACGGAAATTACCTGCCACGGTTCACCCTACATCCTTCAAAAAGTAATGCAGCTGCTTATCAAGGAAGGATGTCGGCTGGCACAACCGGGAGAATTTACTCAACGGGCATTTCTCAATGGAAAAATGGATCTTAGTCAAGCCGAAGCCGTGGCCGATCTTATTGCTTCCTCCACAGCCGCCACACATCGTTTGGCCATGAACCAAATGCGCGGAGGCTTCAGTAAAGAATTAACGATATTACGAGAGCGGTTGCTCAACTTCACCTCTCTTATAGAACTTGAACTCGACTTCAGTGAGGAAGATGTAGAATTTGCCGACCGCAGTGCATTGCGTCTGTTGGCCGACGAAATAGAACAAACTATCGGCCGACTGGTGCATTCGTTCAGTGTGGGAAACGCCATCAAGAATGGAGTGCCTGTGGCCATTATCGGTGAAACCAATGCAGGAAAATCGACTTTACTCAACGCATTACTTAATGAAGAAAAAGCCATTGTCAGCGACATACATGGCACAACTCGCGATGTGATTGAAGACACCGTTGACATCGGCGGCATTACGTTTCGTTTCATTGACACCGCAGGTATTCGAGAGACGACCGACACAATCGAAAGTCTAGGTATCGAACGCACTTTCCTAAAACTCGAACAGGCGGAGATTGTTTTATGGGTGATCGATGCTTCCCATGCTCTTTCACAATTCGGGCCATTGTCGGAAAAAATACTCTCCCGTTGTGAAGGTAAGCGTATAATCACCATTTTCAACAAGGCTGATTTGATTCATGAGAAAGAACAAGCCCAGATACGTACACTCTTCGAACGGAGATTTGCGAACCATTCATCAACCACATATTTGTTTTTGGCAGCCAAATACCAAACCGGACTTCCCGAATTAGAAAAGCAATTAATTGCAGCAGCTCACTTGCCTGCCTATGCCCCCAATGAGGTTATCGTCACCAATCTTCGTCACCACGAAGCACTGACAAAGGCTTTGGAAGCCATTCATCGCGTACAGTCGGGCCTTGTCGATAACATTTCCGGCGACTTCCTGAGCCAAGATATTCGCGAAACAATCTTTCATCTATCGGATATTGCGGGAGAAGTCACTAACGACATGGTATTACAGCATATTTTCAAGAATTTCTGCATCGGCAAGTAATCGCTGATTACTAACGATAACGAAGCATCACCATATATCACAAAGGCACTCATAATGAGTGCCTTTTCTTTTGCCCTTTCTGCTCGTTATTCATCGTTCGACGCTGTTCTTTCGCTCATTTCTGTACCTCATTTGTAC
>JBHAEN010000160.1:0-4835 GCA_041855645.1 Bacteroides sp.
CACGCAATTCGGAAATCGAGGAAAAACATGTAAAAAAAAGAGAGCGTCGAGCGCGGGATGTAACAGGCAGAAAATCTCTCGAACGGAACTTGTTCTTCCCCCCCCAAAAAAAAACAAGAGGGTTCAAAAGAGAATAAACAGAAGACCCGGACAAAAACTCAATTTCAAAACACCCCAAAATGAGTTTTACAGAAGGAACAACTAATTTTGCACTTGCCGGTTGACTCTACATGTCTCAACCCCGGGATTATCCCCGAAAAATTTCTCCTCTTTTCTATGGAAAACTCTATCTTTGCCTGTTGAAAGACTAAACTATCCATTCATGGGAATCAATCTTATTTATCCTCTGACGACACGTTCGGAGAAAGACTTTCAAGTAAAGCTCGGACAGACCGTGTCCGAACAAGTGGAAATGCGTGCGCCACACTTGCCGGCCGAATGGTATCCTCAAAGCGGCATCCAATTGACTTGGCCGCATGAAGAAACAGACTGGGCTTATATGTTGGACGAGGCACAGGATTGTTTTCTGCGAATTGCCTATGAAATAGCCAAAAGAGAGGTTCTTCTCATTGTTTCTCCTGTTCCTGACGAAGTGAAGAGACAACTGGAAGGCCGTGTGAACATGAACAACGTGCGGTTTCTCCATTGCCCGACGAACGATACTTGGGCACGCGATCACGGAGCCATTACAATGATGGACGGGTCTACCCCTTCCCTGCTCGATTTCATGTTTAACGGCTGGGGGCTCAAATTCGCTTCCGATCGGGATAATCTGATTACGAAGAAAGCCGTCGAGGCAGGCATGTTGAAGGGTAAATACGTCAATCGTCTGGGCTTCGTTCTCGAAGGAGGTTCCATAGAAAGCGACGGTTTGGGAACGATACTGACGACCTCCGAATGTCTGCTTTCGCCCAACCGAAACGGGCAGATGAATCGTTTGGAGATTGAAGAGTTTCTCAAATCCGTTTTTCATGTTCGACGTGTTTTGTGGTTGGATCATGGCTATTTGGCCGGTGACGACACGGATAGTCACATCGACACGCTTGCCCGGTTCTGCTCCGCCGACACCATAGCCTATGTGAAGTGTGAGGATCCAAACGATGAGCATTACGAGGCTTTGCGGCTCATGGAAAGTCAGTTGCAATCGTTCCGCACGCTATCCGGAGATCCTTACCGCCTCCTTCCTTTGCCCATGGCGGACAAGATCGAAGAAAACGGCGAGCGACTACCGGCTACTTACGCCAATTTTCTGATCATGAATGAGGCTGTTCTTTATCCTACTTACGGGCAGGAAGACAACGATAGAAGGGCTGAAGCAGTCTTGAAAGAGGCTTTCCCCCAACACGACATCATTGGCATCGACTGTCGTGCACTGATTAAGCAACACGGTTCGCTTCATTGCGTAACGATGCAGTATCCCCAAGGAGTTTTACGATAAAAAAATATACAGATGAGGACAATAAAAGCCGGATTGATTCAACAATCCAATACTTCCGACGTCAAGTCGAATCTCATGCGCTTGGCCAAGAGCATTGAATCCTGTGCGGCACAGGGAGCCCAACTCGTGGTACTTCAGGAATTACACAATTCGCTTTATTTCTGCCAAACGGAAAATACGAATGTTTTTGAACTGGCCGAACCTATTCCGGGACCTTCGACGGGTTTTTATTCCGAATTGGCCGCTGCGCACCGGATTGTTCTGGTCACTTCGCTTTTCGAGAAACGTGCTCCCGGATTGTATCACAACACCGCCGTTGTTTTCGATACCGACGGAAGCATCGCCGGGAAATACCGCAAAATGCACATTCCCGATGATCCGGCCTATTATGAGAAATTCTACTTCACGCCGGGAGACTTGGGCTTCGAACCGATTCGGACTTCTTTGGGTAAGCTCGGTGTATTGGTATGCTGGGATCAATGGTATCCCGAAGCTGCCCGACTCATGGCGCTCAAGGGGGCGGAATTGCTTATCTATCCCACAGCCATCGGTTGGGAAAGTAGCGATGCGGATGAGGAAAAGACGCGTCAGCTCGGCGCATGGATTATTTCTCAGCGCGCACATGCCGTGGCCAATGGTTTGCCTGTAATTGCCGTGAATCGTGTGGGACATGAACCCGATCCTTCGGGACAGACCAACGGTATTCAGTTCTGGGGGAACAGTTTCGTTGCTGGGCCTCAAGGTGAGTTGCTTGCACAAGCGGGAGATGCTGCCCCCGAAAACCTTGTTGTCGAAATCGATTTGGAACGTTCCGAGCAAGTGCGACGCTGGTGGCCTTTCTTCCGAGACAGACGAATAGACGCATACGAAGGACTTACCCAAAGGTATATGGATTAAAAAAACGTCGGCAGCTTAAATCAGAGGCTGCCGACGTTTTTTTGGGGGATTCGGTTATAAATACATTCAGTCGTTTTTAACATTTACGATCAGGTTCAATTCTTCGAGTTGCGCCTCGTCGATTGCAGAAGGCGCGTCCAGCATCACGTCGCGCCCGGAGTTGTTTTTCGGGAAAGCAATGCAGTCGCGAATCGAATCCAAACCGGCAAAAAGAGATACCCAACGATCCAAACCGTAGGCCAGACCGCCGTGAGGAGGTGCTCCGTATTTGAAAGCGTTCATCAGAAAACCGAATTGAGCTTCGGCTTTTTCGGGGGTGAAGCCGAGAATCTCGAACATCTTGGCTTGTAATGCCGCATCGTGAATACGGATGGAACCGCCACCGACCTCGACCCCGTTGATAACCATATCGTATGCGTCGGCGCGAACGGCTGCCGGATTGCTGTCGAGCAACAGAATGTCTTCTTCTTTCGGATGCGTAAAAGGATGATGCATAGCCATCAGACGGCCTTCTTCTTCACTCCATTCGAACATCGGGAAGTCGACAACCCACAGGCAGGCAAAGGTGTTTTTGTCGCGAAGTCCCAACTGCGTTCCCATTTCCAGACGAAGTTCGTTCAGTTGTTTGCGGGCTTTCATCGTATCGTCTCCGCTGAGAATCAATATCAAGTCGCCCGGTTTGGCCTGAAATGCATCTTTCATCCGTTGCAAGGTTTCCTGTGTATAGAATTTGTCAACGCTTGATTTCACGCTTCCGTCTTCTTCCACACGGGCGTAGACCAATCCTTTGGCTCCTATTTGGGGTCTCTTCACGAAGTCGGTCAAGGCATCCAGTTGCTTACGCGTGTAGTGAGCGGCTCCTTCGGCACAGATACCGCCGATGTAGGTTGCGCTGTCGAAAACCGGAAAACCGTGTCCTTTCAGAATATCCATCAGTTCGACAAACTTCATGCCGAAGCGTATGTCGGGCTTGTCGCTTCCGTAATACTTCACGGCGTCGGCCCAAGACATGCGCGGGAACGGATCGGTCAGCTCCACTCCACGTATGGTCTTAAACAAGTGCTTGGCCATCCCTTCGAATGTCGTGATGATGTCTTCCTGTTCCACGAAACTCATCTCACAGTCTATCTGCGTAAATTCCGGTTGGCGATCGGCTCGCAAGTCTTCGTCGCGAAAACATTTGGCAATTTGGAAGTAACGATCGAATCCGGAAACCATCAGGAGTTGTTTCAGTGTCTGCGGCGATTGAGGCAAAGCGTAGAACTGCCCGGGATTCATGCGCGAAGGCACGACAAAGTCGCGTGCGCCTTCCGGAGTCGATCCGATAAGTACGGGAGTCTCCACTTCGATGAAACCCAATGTGTCCAGATACTTGCGTACTTCGATGGTCATTTTATGACGCAATTCCAAATTGGAGCGCACATTGTTCCGGCGAAGATCGAGATAACGGTACTTCATGCGGATGTCGTCGCCGCCGTCCGTATTGTCTTCGATGGTGAAAGGAGGGGTCAATGCGCTGTTCAGCAGTTGCAATTCGGAAACGATGATTTCAATATCGCCCGTAGGTATATGGGCGTTTTTACTGAAACGTTCGTTTACCGTTCCCTTGACCTGAACCACAAATTCGCGTCCCAACTTATTGGCTTTCTCGCACAAGTCGGCATCCACTTCATCGTTGAAGACTAATTGGGTGATTCCGTAACGGTCGCGCAAATCGACAAAAGTCATGCCTCCCATTTTGCGAGTCCGTTGTACCCATCCGGACAATGTGACTTGCTTATTGATGTCGGAGATTCTTAATTCTCCACAGGTGTGTGTTCTAAACATACGCTTGTTATAATATATAATGGTATATGGTTTTGTTCGATTCGGTTGGCTTTCAATCGGAAAGAATGCGCAAAAGTACGGAATAAATCAAGACTTCTATTCTTTCTTTGTGAGCTTATTCATTATTTTTTTATTCTTGTCGGTAATATTGTCCATAATGGCTTCGTTCAGCAGTTTCCATCCGTTCACATATTCCTGGGCTTTGCGCAACATGCTTTTTTCTTCTTTGGGAGGCGGAACCAATACGTTTAACCCTTGACGTATCAGTTCGATGTTTACGGTCGCTTCCGTTTCCAGCGGATCGCCGTCGAAATGTACAACTCCCGGCTTGGTGCGACGTACGGTTAATTTATTGCATCGAAATGTTTTGATGCGGCTGTTGTGATCGATGGTTTTATTGAATAGCTGAAAAGATAAAGAAGGGACATCGAGGACGGTAAACGGTTCGAGAATGGTGACGTCGAGCAGCCCGTCGGTTAATGTGGCTTGCGGAGCGATATAAGCGTTATTGCCATATTGCGAGGCGTTTCCACATGCGATGAGAAAGGCTTTATAGCTATATATTCCGTCTTCCGTTTCCAGCTCGTAGGTCTCAGGTTCATAACTGAGGCTTTCGAGCAAGGTCTTTTCCAGATAAGTGAGCACTCCTCTCCTGCCCGCATTGGCGAATTTC
>JBHAEN010000161.1:0-12028 GCA_041855645.1 Bacteroides sp.
ACACGATGAATCTGAACACCGGAGACTTTACTTGGAACACCGATTTCACATTTTCTTTATATCGCGACAAATGGCATACCCGCGACGCCAGTTGGAAACCTTCCTCCTACTCGCAATACCATTCTCCCATACGATTTAAATACGGTTATTTGTCTGACGGACTTATTCAGGCCGGCGAGACTGTGGCTTGGATGCCCGGATCCTTGCCCGGGCAGGTCAAGATTAAAGACATCGACGGCTATGTATACAACACCGACGGGTCTATCCAAGTAGACCAATACGGCATTCCGCTGAAATCGGGACAACCTGACGGGAAACTGAACGATGCCGACAAAGTGATCTACGGCAGTGAAGATCCCGGATATCTCATGGGGCTGAATAACACATTCCGCTACAAAAACTTCGACCTGAACATTTACTTCTATGGGCAATTCAACGTTCTGAACGAGGGTTCATACAAAGATTTATGGCTGACGGGATCCAACGGAATGACGGGGATCATCAATATCAAACGAGGTTATAACATGCCTGTCAGCGCAACCGAAGTATGGACACACGATAATCCATCGGCCTCGCGTCCGGGATATTTTCAAGATCAAAGCACATGGGGAATCGGCGATTATTATTTGCAGAAAAGCTGGTTCGTCCGCTGCCGGAACATAACGCTGGGCTATACGCTTCCGATGAAAAAATTCTTCTCCAACATCCGGATTTATGCGGACATCAACAATCCGTTTACCATTACTCCGTATGAAGGACTTGATCTGGAAACCGATAACTCGGTATGGGCTTATCCGAACGTCAGAAGCTTCAGTCTCGGAGTAGACGTCACTTTCTAATAACCATATAAAGCAAGAATGAAATGAAAAAAATAATATCCATCTATTCAGGCATACTGCTGAGCGCAGTATCGCTCTGCTCCTCTTGTGTAGATCTAAAGTCGGAAATGTATGACGTAATCAACCCCAATCTTTTTCTCAACAACGAGCAAGATGCACTTTCTCTGGTCACAGCCGCAGCCTATTCTCCTTTCCGGGCCAGCAACTACAGCGGTCTGTATAATTCCGCCTACGGAGGCATCCATGTCATGACGGACATGACAACCGACATCGGCGACTGTCAATGGAATGCTTCCGTTTGGCCCGATATGATTCAGATGAACTTTACACCGAACTCGGAAGCCATCGTGAACACTTACAAGAACTATATCAACGACATCGGCATCATGACGGTAACCATGCAACGCATTGACGAAATTCCCATGAACGAAGAGTTGCGAAAACGACTCACTGCCGAGCTGCATTGTGCAAGAGGATGGCTGGCCTATATTTTGTATGACCTCTACGGACCGATTCAAATAGCCTCTGCAGACTTACTGAATAGCCCTTTGTCCGATGAAGTGGCCCCTCGTTTATCGAAAGAAAACATGGTGAAATTCATCGAAGACGATCTGCAGAAAGCCATCGCCGTATTGCCCGCCACTTATAAAGTGAAAGACACCAACTACGGACGCTTTACGAAAGGACTGGCCTACACCGTGCTAATGAAACTGTACATGCACGAAAAAAACTGGACGAAAGCCATCGAATGCGGCAGAGAATTGATGAAAGACGAATACGGATACGCATTGATGCAGAACTACCGGGACATCTTCAAACTCGAAAACGAGGGGAACACAGAAACGATCTGGGCTTGTGTTTGCAGCCGAAGTCTCAATCAGCAGTTGTGGCTGGCACATGTATTGTCAAGTCAGTATCCCACACTCAATCCGAAGATACAGAAATGGGGAGGCTATCGGGTTACCTGGGACTTCTACGAGACGTTCGACCCGCAAGACAAACGGCTCGAAGTTCTGATCGGCGCTTTTATTGCAGCCGACGGAACACTGTATGACAAAGATAATCCGGGAACAGTATTCGTAAAGGGAGCAATGCCCGTTAAGTACGGCGAAGATCCCGATGCCACGGGAGAAAAGAGCCAAATAGACTGGATCGTGTATCGTTATGCCGACGTACTCACTCTATTGTCCGAGGCCATTGTACGCGAATCGGGCTCCGTCACTCAAGAAGCGGTCGACCTGTTGAACCTCGTACATACCCGTGCAGGTCTGACGGCTTACCGGACTTCCGACTTCGGAACGGCCGAAGAGTTCCTCGCCACCGTATTGAAAGAACGCGGACACGAATTGTGGTTCGAAGGCGCACGGCGCTCGGATCTTATCCGTCACGGAAAATACATCGAATATGCACGCACATACAAACAATCAACCACGGCTCAAGATTACATGAACGTGATGCCACTTCCGCAATCCGTCATCGACGAAAGCAAAGGAAAGATCATCCAGAATCCGGGGTATTAACCGGACATTCTTCGGAACGATTCGGCAAGCGTATATGGCATATACACAGAGAAAGGAAAGGAACGGAAGGTTAAAAGCCGTTCCTTTCCTCATCATGAATCCTTTAACAGAAATCTGCATGAAGTTTTTTTTTATTATTACCGTCTCATTATTCTCCTGCGTATGCATGGCCTCGCCAATTCACGGGCTGTTAGAGCGCATCGACAAGGGAGCTTCGAAGAAATTCATCATCGAAGAGCAACCCTCCACCATCGACTTCTTCGAATTAGACCAACGGACAGATAAGGTGGTGATACGCGGAAACAACCCCGTCAGCATCGCCACCGGACTGCATTGGTATCTGAAGTACTACGCCCACATCCACCTGACATGGAATGGGATGAAAGCCACTCTGCCCGACAAATTGCCTCCCGTGCCGAAAAAAGAACGGCACGAAACCCGCCTGAGCTACCGCTATAATTTCAACTACTGTACTTACTCCTACACCATGCCTTTCTGGGATTGGGAACGGTGGGAAAAAGAAATAGACTGGATGGCGCTGCACGGAATCAATCTTCCTCTCGTCGCCGTCGGCACCAATGTCGTGTGGAGAAACATCTTGTTCAAACTGGGATATAACCGAGAAGAAATCAACCGTTTCATTGCAGGCCCGGCTTTTCAAGCGTGGTGGCTGATGAATAACCTCCAAGGATGGGGAGGACCCAACCCCGACGGCTGGTATCGACACTGCGAAGACTTGCAGAAGAAAATACTGAAACGCATGTACGAATACGGCATCCGCCCCGTTCTTCCCGGATATTCGGGAATGTTGCCTCACGATGCCGGACAACGCCTGGGACTGAATGTGACCGAACCGGGACTATGGTGCAGCTATCAAAGACCCGCTTTTCTGCAACCTACCGACCCAAAGTTCGCAGAAATAGCTCATCTCTATTATAAAGAGACCGAACGGTTATACGGAGCTGTCGACTTTTACAGCATGGATCCTTTCCACGAAGGCGGTAGCGTGGCGGGTGTAGATCTGACAGCTGCCGGAAAAGCCATCCGAAAAGCCATGAAAAAGGCCAATTCCAAGGCTGTTTGGGTGGTTCAGGCTTGGCAGGAAAATCCGCGCAAACAAATGATAGAAGCCCTGCCCGAAGGCGATTTGCTCGTGCTCGACCTTTGGTCTGAAAGCCGTCCTCAATGGGGAGATTCTGCATCGACATGGTACAGAGAAGAAGGATTCGGCAAACACGACTGGGCTTTCTGCATGCTGCTCAACTATGGAGGGAACGTCGGACTTCACGGAAAAATGTCCCACCTCATCGATGCGTTCTACCGAGCCAAGACTTCGCCACGTTTCGGACATACGATGAAAGGCGTAGGGCTCACGATGGAAGGCAGCGAAAACAACCCCATCATGTTCGAACTGCTGTGCGAACTCCCTTGGAGAACGCAACCGTGCGGAAAAGAAGAATGGGTTAAGAATTATCTGAAGGCACGCTACGGAAAACCCGATGACGCCATACAGGAAGCCTGGACTCTGCTGATCAATGGCATCTATGACTGTCCGGCAAACAATCTGCAACAAGGCACACACGAGTCGATATTCTGCGCCCGACCCGGCCACAAGGTGTATCAAGTATCTGCATGGAGCGAAATGCAGACCTACTATGATCCGAACGAAGTCATCCGTGCAGCCGGTTTAATGCTTTCGGCTGCGAAGCGTTTTCGCGGAAATAATCACTTTGAATATGACCTGACAGATATTATGCGTCAAGCCGTCGCCGAGAAAGGACGATTGCTCTACAACCTCATGGAAACCGCCTTTGAATCAAGGGAGAAGAATCTCTTCGCACAAGCATCCGAACGCTTCCTGCAACTGCTTCTGTTACAAGACCGTTTACTTGGAACCCGTTCGGAGTTTATGGTGGGCCGATGGATCGAACAGGCGCGAAGTCTGGGAAAAAGCCGGGCGGAAATCTGCCTTTACGATTGGAACGCCCGCGTACAAATCAGCTCTTGGGGAAACAGGGAAGCTGCCGACAGGGGTAAGCTGCGAGACTATGCGCATAAAGAATGGAACGGCATCCTACGCGATCTATATCATGTGCGTTGGAAACTCTGGATAGATCAACAGATGGCGATACTTCAGGGAAGTGACACCACACCGACTGATTTCTATGCTTTGGAAGAAAAATGGACGAAAGAATGTGACACGATCTATCCTTCAACGCCGACAGACGACGTGATCGAAGTGGCACGCGAAGTGTATCAGGCACTGGACCGATGACGAAAAAGGCTTATGCACACGAGGGGGTATGAAAAAACAGCTATTTCCGGTTCAGCTTCCGCAAGTGGCAAAACATCAGCTCGCCCTGTTCGTCGCGCAGGTGCATGCCGTTGCCCTCGCAGTAGCGAAAGAAGGAGCAGTCGGCACACAAGCCTTTCTTCATCCACGCGCGGTCGCGGAAAGGACGGTAGCGGTTGTTCCACACGTCCATGAAGTCGTCGCGATAGATGTTTCCCTGATGAAAATTACTCCGGATGCTGGGGCAGGCCGACAGAGACCCGTCTATCAGGATGGAAGCCACGCTGAGCCCGGCGTTGCACGAGTAGAAATGGTCGCGCACCTCACCCTCGTAGCGGCCGAGGAATCCCTCGCAGCCGTAGCTCAAGTGTATGCGTCGCTCGCGTCGGGTCAGTCGGATGAATTCCATCAGGCCGGCAAATTCTTCGCTCGTGAGGCCGAGGTCGGCGTTCAGGGCGGCGCGTCCGGCGGGAAAGATGGTGAAGATACGCCATCGGCGCACGCCGAGAGAAATCAGAAAGTCGCGCAATTCGGCCAGCCGGGAGTAGTTTCGACGATTGACGCAGGTCACCACGTCCCACGTCAGTTCGGGTTCTTTCGTGAGCAGACGAATGGCCTCCACGGCATGAAGATGGCTCTTCGGATGGCCGCGCAGCCAGTTGTGATCGTCTTCAAATCCGTCGAGACTGATGGTGACGGCGTGCATCCCGCCCGCCATGAGCCGCTCCAGACGCCCGGCGTTCAGGTAAAGACCGTTGGAAACCATGCCCCACGGATAGCCGCGACGGTAGAGTTCGAGGCCCACATCTTCGAGGTCAGGGCGCACCAGCGGTTCGCCTCCGGTGAAGATGATGCTCACCCGGTGGGGGTCGACGTGCGGAGTGATGCCGTCTATTGCCCGCAAGAAGTCTTCGGCGGGCATGTCGGGAACGGCCGAAGCCTGACGGCAATCGCTCCCGCAGTGCTTGCAGTGCAGGTTGCAACGCAACGTACACTCCCAGAAAAGTTGCCGCAGCGGGTGCAGTTCTTTGAGGTTGCGGCGCATCCGGGCGGCCATTTCAAGCCCCAAACGGCGGCGCAGGCTAAGTTCGCTCATGGTTTAAGTCCACCGTTTTTTCATCCTTTCCCCAATACCATTCCTTGCCGCCGGAGAGCATGCGGCTGAAGAGCCGCAATGTTTTCTTCTTGCTCATCATCGTGTGGGTGTATTCAGGATTTCTTTTTCAGCGTGAAATTCACTTCCTTCTCGTCGTGTCCCACGTTCCATCCGCTGCCGCCGGTGGGTTTCATCTTCACGTCGGTGGAGTCGGCCGCGTACACTCCGGCGGGGTCTTCGCAGATGATGCGAAATTCGGTTTCGTCGGAAAATTCTTGTTTTTCCCACCGATAAGTTCCGTCTTTTCCGGTGAGCAACGTGTCGGGATACTCTCTTAGGACATGGTTTGACGCGGTCTGAGCGTTGGCGGGCTTAATGATGATTCGCTTTCCTTCGAGCACGGTTCCTCCTTCCTGTTCGGTCACCTTGCCTTTCAGCCCGAAGGTGCAATAGGGCGTGCCATACTCGCAGGGTGCTTCGGTGCTGCACGAAGCCACTCCCAACAGCGCCAATGCGCCGGAGATCATGCGGTTGCAGAGTTGCAACCGGTCTTTTCGATTGTTTTTCATGGCGTTTTTTTTTTGAGTGATGCGGAATGGTTCCGGCATGCGGAGCCTTCCCTTGTATCTATATCTTTAAACTCGGTTTTTGCATCAATCTTGCACAAATTTATATAAAAAAACGACGGGCGATTGTTTTTTCGGGCATTTTATGCTGAAGAACAGTGTTTGCCACCCTGTTGTACCGCATGCGAAGCCCCGGACGCGAACATGACACACCGTTCGCGTCCGGGGCTGAAATACCACGATGTTCGGACACCCTCGCCCGAAGGCCTTATTTATACTCGTCCCACGATTTTATGGCGATGTCGTCCACGCTCATGGTGCAGAACGCCTGAATGAACGCACCGGCCAAGCGGGCATTCGTGATGAGCGGTATGTTGAGGTCGATGGCCGCGCGGCGTATTTTATACCCGTTGCTCAGCTCGCCCACGGTAAGGTTTTTCGGGATGTTCACCACCATGTCTATCTGCCTGGCGTGCAGCATGTCGAGCGCCTGCGGATGTTTACCCTCTTCGGTCGGCCAGTAGACGCGCGTATTCTCCACGCCGTTCTCCGTAAGGAATTTGCTGGAACCGCCCGTGGCAAAAATCCGGTAGCCCTTCTGCCTGAGCATGCGCGCCGCCGACAGCATGTCGACCTTCTGTTTCGGGGTTCCGGTGGAGAGGAGAATGTTTTTTTCGGGAATGCGATAGCCCACGGAAAGCATGGCTTTCAGGATGGCGCAAGAGGTGTCGCTGCCGATGCACCCCACCTCGCCCGTCGAGGCCATGTCCACGCCCAGCACGGGATCGGCCTTCTGCAAACGGCTGAACGAGAACTGACTGGCCTTGATGCCCACGTAGTCGAGGTCGAAAAGATTCTTGTCGGGCTTCTGCACCGGCAGGCCGAGCATCACTTTCGTGGCCAGTTCGACGAGATTGATTTTCAACACCTTGCTCACGAAGGGGAACGACCGGGAAGCGCGCAGGTTGCACTCGATGACCTTGATGTCGTTTTCCCGTGCCAGAAACTGTATGTTGAACGGTCCCGAAATGCGCAATTCGCGGGCGATTTCCCGGCTGATGCGCTTGATGCGGCGCACGGTTTCGACATAGAGTTTCTGCGGGGGAAACTGGATGGTGGCATCGCCCGAATGGACACCGGCAAACTCGATGTGTTCGCTGATGGCGTAGGCAATGATTTCGCCGTCTTGCGCCACGGCGTCCATCTCCACTTCCTTGGCGTGTTCGATGAACTGGCTGACGACCACGGGATGCTTCTTGCTGACGTTGGCCGCCAGTTGCAGAAACTTTTCCAGTTCGTCGCGATTGGAACAGATGTTCATGGCCGCACCCGAAAGCACGTAAGAGGGACGCACCAGCACGGGGAATCCCACCTCGTCGACAAAGGCGTTGATGTCTTCCATCGAGGTCAATGCCTCCCATTCGGGCTGGTCAACGCCGATTCTGTCGAGCATGGCCGAGAACTTGTCGCGGTCTTCGGCATTGTCGATGGCCGCCGCGCTCGTTCCGAGTATGGGTACGCGTTGCTGATCGAGCCTCAGGGCGAGGTTGTTGGGAATCTGACCTCCGGTGGACACGACCACGCCGTGCGGGTTTTCCAGTTCGAGAATGTCCATGACGCGCTCGAAGGTGAGTTCGTCAAAGTAGAGCCTGTCGCACATGTCGTAATCGGTCGACACGGTTTCGGGATTGTAGTTGATCATCACGCTCCGATAGCCTTCGCGACGGATGGTGTTCAGCGCCTGAACCCCACACCAGTCGAACTCCACGGACGAGCCTATGCGATAGGCCCCGGAACCGAGCACGACGATGGACTTTCGGTCGTCGGCATAACGTACGTCGTCGGCCGTTCCTCCGTAGGTCAGGTACAGGTAGTTGGTCTGCGCGGGATACTCCGCGGCGAGGGTGTCTATCTGCTTCACCACGGGCAGCACGCCTTTGCTTTTGCGGTATTGCCTCACGAGGAGCAGGGCGTCTTCCGGGTCGCCTTTGCAGCCCACGGCACGCGCAATCTGAAAGTCGGAGAAGCCTTGCACCTTGGCCTTGCGCAGCAGGTCGACGGGGAGATCGGCCATCTGCTTATGGTTGTTGCCCCATTGCTCCAGCTCCTTGTCGGTGTTCATGATGTTCATCAGCTTCTCCAGAAACCACTTGTCTATCTTGGTCAGCTCGTGCACCTGATCCACGGTGTATCCGGAACGGAAGGCTTTCGATATGACGAAGATGCGTTTGTCCGTGGGTTCGCGCAGGGCTTTGTCGATGTCGGCGATGACCAGTTCCTTGTTTTCCACGAAGCCGTGCATGCCTTGCCCGATCATGCGGAGTCCCTTTTGGATGGCTTCTTCAAACGTGCGGCCGATGGCCATGACTTCGCCGACGGATTTCATCGACGAGCCCAGCTCCCTGTCGACTCCGCGAAACTTGCCCAAGTCCCAGCGCGGTATCTTGCACACCACGTAGTCCAGCGCGGGCTCGAAGAACGCGCTCGTGGTCTTGGTGACCGAGTTTTTCAGCTCAAAAAGTCCGTAGCCCAAAGCCAGCTTGGCGGCCACGAAGGCCAAAGGATAGCCCGTGGCCTTGGAAGCGAGTGCCGAAGAGCGGCTCAGCCGGGCGTTGACCTCGATCACACGGTAGTCTTCGCTGTGCGGATCGTAAGCGTACTGCACGTTGCACTCGCCGACGATGCCGATGTGGCGGATGATGCGTATGGAAAGTTCGCGCAGTTTATGGTAGTCCGTGTTGCTCAGCGTTTGCGACGGAGCGATGACGATGGACTCTCCGGTGTGGATGCCCAAGGGGTCGAAGTTTTCCATGTTGCACACCGTGATGCAGTTGTCGAAGCGGTCG
Organism: Bacteroides sp.; assembly: GCA_041855645.1. Classification (GTDB taxonomy): domain Bacteria; phylum Bacteroidota; class Bacteroidia; order Bacteroidales; family Bacteroidaceae; genus Bacteroides. The sequence continues at coordinate 9,161 of JBHAEN010000161.1, forward strand.
CGGACGACTTCGTACTCTACTTCCTTCCATCCGCGCAACGATTTCTCGACCAGTACCTGCGGGGAGAACGAGAAGGCTTTTTCGACCAGCGCGTTGAGCTGTTCTTCATTGTCGCAGAACCCCGACCCCAATCCGCCGAGCGCGTAGGCCGCGCGGACGATGACGGGATAGCCCAGCTCCGCGGCGGCCCGACGGGCATCTTCGGCATTCTCCACGGCTTCGCTCTGAATGGTCTTCACGTCGATTTCATCGAGCTTGCGGACGAAGATTTCACGGTCTTCCGTGTCAATGATGGCCTGCACCGGAGTGCCGAGCACCCGCACGCCGTATTTCTCGAACACACCGTCTTTATAGAGGGCCACGCCGCAGTTCAACGCCGTTTGTCCGCCGAAGGCGAGCATGATTCCCTCCGGACGTTCTTTTTCGATGACCTTTTCGACGAAGTAGGGCGTCACGGGCAGGAAATAAATCTTGTCGGCCACGCCTTCCGACGTCTGCACGGTGGCGATGTTCGGATTGATGAGTATGGTTTGAATGCCCTCTTCCCTGAGTGCCTTCAGTGCCTGCGAACCGGAATAATCGAACTCTCCCGCCTCGCCTATCTTCAGTGCTCCGGAGCCGAGCAACAGTACTTTCTTTATTTTGTTTTCTCTCATTTGTCGTCAATTTAGCAATGGAATGATTAGAGCAACTTCACAAACTCGTCGAAGAGGAATTCCGTGTCGGTGGGTCCGCTTGCGGCTTCCGGGTGGAACTGTGCCGAGAACCAAGGGTTCCGTTTGTGTCTGATGCCTTCGTTGGACCCGTCGTTCATGTTGACGAACAGCGGTTCCCAGTCTTTGCCCAGGGTGTTGTTGTCCACGGCATACCCGTGGTTCTGCGAGGTGATGAAGCAGCGTTCCGTCCCCACCATGCGCACGGGCTGGTTGTGGCTCCGGTGTCCGTACTTCAACTTGTAGATTTCCGCGCCTCCGGCTTTGCTCAGCAGCTGGTTGCCCATGCAGATGCCGAAGATGGGAAGCCGTTCGTTTTCCATCGCCTTGCGGATGTGACGCACGGCGGCTTCGCAGGTATTCGGGTCGCCGGGGCCGTTGGAAATGAAGAGGCCGTCGAAGTTCATGGCCGTATAGTCGTAGTCCCACGGCACGCGAATCACCTCGACACCGCGCCCGATCAGGCAACGGATGATGTTGGCCTTCACGCCGCAGTCGACGAGTACGACTTTCTTTCTTCCTCCGCCCTCGTTGTAACGAATCACTTCCTTGCAGCTCACCTTGTCGACGTAGTTCACTCCGTCGTAGCGGGCTTCGGGCGGGGTGTCGGTTTCGTCGTCGAACCGTATTTGCCCCATCATCACCCCGTGTTCGCGCAACACCTTGGTCAGTTCGCGGGTATCCACGCCCGTGATGCCGGGAATCCGCTCGCGTTTCAGCCAGTCGCCCAGGCTCTCGGCCGCGTTCCAGTGGCTGTAATTTTCCGAATAGTCGCTGACGATGATGGCTTCGGCGTGTATGCGTTCGCTTTCCATGAACAACGGCAGCCCGTCGGGGCCGAACGTGAAGGGAGGCACGCCGTAGTTTCCGGCCAGGGGATAGGTAAGTGTCATCAACTGCCCGGCATAGGAGGGGTCGGTGAGGCTTTCGGGATAACCCGTCATGGCCGTGTTGAACACCACTTCTCCCGCTACCGGTTTTTCATACCCGAACGACTTGCCGTGAAAACGGCTCCCGTCGTCAAGAATAAGGGTTACGTTTCTCATCTTCGGAGTTTTGATAAATCTGTTCTATATAGTTGATAAATGCCGTGTTCAGCAGCTTCACACCGCCCGGGGTGGGGTAATCGCCGCTGAAATACCAGTCGCCCCGATGGTTCGGACACGCTTCGCGCAATCCTTCGAGGGGCTGAAACACGATCTGTACTTCGGCTTTTGTGCCTTTCAGGGTCAGGAGTTCCACCATCTTGGCCGAGATTTCCTCGTCGGTGAAGGGGGCGTAAATCTCCTTCACGTGGTTCACCATCTGTTCCTTGGGCAGGCCGACCTGCGCTTTCGACTTACGGTACACGTCGTCGATCGTGGCGCGCATATCGCGTTCCTTCAGCAGTTCGATGGCGGCTTTGAAGGCGATGAATTCGCTCATCCGCGCCATGTCTATGCCATAATAGTCGGGATAACGCACCTGAGGCGAGGAACTGACGATGACGATTTTCTTCGGCCCCAGACGGTCGAGAATGCTGATGATGCTTTGTTTGAGCGTGGTTCCGCGCACGATGCTGTCGTCGATGATCACCAGATTGTCCGTGCCCGGCACAAGGCTGCCGTAGGTGATGTCGTAGACGTGGGCCGCCAGATCGTTCCGGCTGTTGCCCTCGGCGATGAACGTGCGCAGCTTCACATCCTTGACGGCCACCTTCTCGCTGCGTATGCGACGGGAGAGGATGCGTTCCAACTCGTCGGGGTTCGGACTGTGCCCCAACGCTTCGATCTGCCTCACTTTCTCTTCGTTGAGGTAATTGTCGAGCCCCTGCAACATGCCGTAGAAGGCTATTTCGGCCGTGTTCGGGATGAAGGAGAAGACCGTGTGGTCGATGTCGTTCCGGATTGCTTTCAGGATGCGGGGAACCAGTTTCTCGCCCAGCGATTTGCGCTCCTTGTAAATGTCGGTGTCGCTGCCCCGGCTGAAGTAGATGCGCTCGAAGGAGCAGGGTCTGACCTCGCGCGGCTTGTTGATTTGCACCGTGCGCAGCGCGCCCGCTTTATTGATGAGCAACGCCTGACCGGGCTGAAGTTCGCGGATGGATTCCGCGGGTACGTCGAACGCTGTCTGTATCACCGGCCGTTCACTGGCGAGCACGGCAATCTCCTCGTCC
>JBHAEN010000162.1:0-4772 GCA_041855645.1 Bacteroides sp.
CCCGATGTTGCCCAAGCCTGTGATGAGGTATTTGTTCATATCGTTTTCGTTCGCTCGTGCACGGCCTTTCTTGAAGAGAAATTGAAGGAGTGCATATGTTTTTTTACTGAAGAACATGTTACGTGGGGCTGAAGAAGACAACGCGTTCCGCCAAATGGAGGCAACGGGGGTGGGGCGGGAGAAGAAATAAAGAAACGCAGATCGATGCGGAGCGATGCAGAGTTGGGTTTACATCTGCTTTCGTCGGCATGAATCTGCGTTTCGAACCTGTCATTCTTCTCCGTTTCGGGAGAGAACGGTTATTGTCTTCGCTTTGAATTATTTGTTGGCGGCTGCAGCGGCTCCTCTTGCTGCGCGGGTCAACTTCACGGCGCAGACAACGGCTTCTTTGGCGCTGATCAGTTCAAGGCCGTCAAAGCTCAGTTCGCCGACTTTGATGGTTTTGCCCAGTCCGAGGTGAGATACGTTTACAATCAGCTTTTCGGGAATAACGTTGTATTGAGCCTTGACTTTGATCTTACGCATCTGAAGCGCGAGTTTACCCCCGGCTTTCACCCCTTCGGCCAAGCCTTCGAGTTGAACGGGCACTTCCATGACGATGGGTTTCTGCTCGTTGATCTGATAGAAGTCGACGTGCAGGATATTGTCTTTGACCGGATGGAACTGTATGTCTTTGAGGATGGCTTTTACCGTTTTGCCGTCGATGGTGAGGTTGACGACGTAGATGTGCGGCGTGTAAACCAGATTGCGCAAGCCTTCGTTGGACACGGTGAAGTGAGTTACCTCGTCGCCACCGTACAATACGCAGGGTACATTGCCGTTTCTACGAATTTCCTTCAGTGCTCTTGCTTGTTCCGAAGAGCGTTCTGCAATGGTTCTTGCAGTTCCTTTTACTTCAATCGTTTTCATTCTTCTTTAATAAATGTGTTACTCTACAATTAAGTGATTTTGCTTAATTCACCATGACACGATGTGATTTCAATCACACTATGATTTCAAAAAAGCGCAGCAAAAGTAGTGTTTTGTTTCGACACGGCAAACAGATACGCGCTTAAAAATCAATATCTATGTTGATTTCATTGCTCAACTCCGCCACTTTGATGTCTTCCGTGCAGAGGTTTTGATCTTCCCCCGATGCTTCTTCACACTGTTTGATGTAGCGGAATGCCTGCTCCATGCCCTCCATGAATTTCTCGAAATCTTCTCTGTATAAAAATATCTTATGTTTCTCGAAGTTGACTTGAGAGTCTTCTCCTTCGCCCGAAACCACTTTTTTACTTTCGGTAATCGCTAAAAACATCTCGTCTTTTCGATTCTTCTTTACGTCGAGATAGTAGATGCGCTTTCCGGCCTTGATGGATTGCGAAAAGAAAATGTCCTTGTCGGGCGGTGCGGTGTTTACTTTCTTTTTAAAGTTTTCCATAATGTCTTGTTTCAGTTCTTAGTGATTGTAATGCGGGTTCAAATTTGGTTATTTTTTTCAAATTGTCAAAAGAAAAAAGCGAGAGAATAATCGGTCTCTTTAAAATAATGTGTGAACTCGGACTGATTTGCAAGCGTTGCCCGTGTCGTGTCCAAACGGCGAATCGCTTGTGTCGGCATGTTGAAAAACGTTGGATCAACTTGCGCATCAGGCTTCTTCTTTCGCGGCAAATCGGGCTTCTTTCTTCCGAATCGGAGAACCGGTCGATGTGCACAAAATTATTCGTTTGCCTGCACCCAAACGAAAAAGAGCGTGCACTCCGACGAAAAAACGGGTGCAGGCCGACGAAAGGGAAGGTGCAGGCCGACGGTCGGGTTTATGCACGCGAAGTCCTTGTTCTCTTCGGCGGAAAATCATCGGCGAAGGCCTGTCCGGGCATCGTTTTTCGCGTCGCCGCCGTTGGGGCGTGAAGAGGTGCGCGTTCTTGCTTTTTTTCCGATCGTTCGTCAATCCGGAACGGAAAACACGCGCTCCAAAGGCAGGCGAATCGCGCGGGTGGGGGAGACGATTGATGCGGCGGCAGAGTAAAAAACTTTTTTATACTGAATTCATGTAAAAAATGCAATATTAGTTGCGGTAACACGCCAAAATACCTACTTTTGCGGGCGTATAAATCGTTTATTTCACAGCGTTATGATCAATAGAGTTCTTATCCGTCTTAAAATTATACAACTTGTGTATGCCTACTATCAAAATGGCAGTAAGAACATCGATTCGGCGGAGAAAGAGTTATTTTTCAGTTTATCCAAGGCCTACGACCTCTATAATTATTTGTTGATGCTGATGGTGGCGGTTACGGAATATGCCCGCAGAAAGACCGATGCCGCCAAAACCAAGTTAGCCCCCACGCCCGAAGAATTAAATCCGAACATGAAGTTTGTGGATAACAAATTCATCGCCCAACTGGAAGTAAATAAACAGTTGGCCGAGTTTGTCGCCAATCAGAAACGGACATGGGCGAACGATCAGGATTTTATCAAAGAACTTTACGAAAAAATCGTCGAAACGGACACCTATAAAGATTATATGGCCTCGACGGAAGATTCGTTCGAGGCAGACAGGGAACTGTGGAGAAAACTGTACAAAACCTGTGTGTTCAATAACGTTTCGCTCGATCAGGTGCTTGAGGAACAGAGCCTTTACTGGAACGACGATAAGGAGATTGTGGATACTTTCGTACTGAAAACAATCAAACAATTCGATCCGAAGAACGGAGCCGACCAAAAGTTGTTGCCCGAATTCAAGGACGACGAAGACCGAGAGTTTGCCCGCCGTTTGTTCCGTCGGACTTTGCTTAACGCCGATTATTATCGTCACCTCATCAGCGCGAGTGCCAAAAACTGGGACTTCGACCGCATCGCCTTCATGGATATTGTCATCATGCAATCCGCCTTGGCCGAAATCCTCAGCTTCCCGAACATACCGGTCAGCGTGTCGCTCAATGAATACGTGGAAATCGCCAAATTGTACAGCACCTCCAAGAGCGGAGGCTTTATCAACGGTACGCTGGACGGAATCGTTAATCAATTAAAAAAAGAAGGCAAGCTCACCAAAAAGTAATATCTTTGTTCACAGTATAAACCAACAACAACTAATTTTATGACAACTCTATTGATGCAGGCTCCGGCCGGAGCAGCGGGAGGTGGAAGTATGATGTGGATCATGTTGATTGCCATGTTCGTCATCATGTATTTCTTCATGATTCGCCCCCAAAACAAGAAGCAAAAAGAAATCGCCAACTTCCGGAAATCTTTGCAAGTGAATCAGCAAGTGATTACAGCCGGCGGCATCTACGGTATAATCAAAGAAATCAACGACAATCAAGTGGTGCTTGAAATCGCCCCCAACGTACGAATCAAGATCGATAAAAACTCCATTTTCGCCGATGCTTCGGCCGCAGGCAGCCAGCCCAAATAAACCCGTATAGCCCCTCTCGAAGCCTATGTTCAATGAACGTTGGAGAATAAGGAATAGCTATTTGAAAATATCTGTAAAGGTGAAGAATTTCTTGCTTAGTAAAACAAGCAGGGAATTCTTTCTTTTTTTATTTTTCTTCCTCATCGCAGGCGGATTCTGGCTGCTCCAAACTTTGGACAACACCTACGAAGCCGAACTTCCGATGCGCATACAGATGAAGAATATACCCCAGAACACGATTTTCGATCCCGAAGCTCCCTCGGAAGTTCATGTCAGGGTAAAAGACAAGGGCATAGTGCTCCTGAACTACCTGCTGGGCAAGAGCTTTTTCCCGCTCCAAATAGACTTTGCCACCCGGCAGGGCAGAAGCGGGCGCATCCGCATCTTTGCCTCCGATTTGGAAAAACAAATCTCCGGCCAGCTGAGCGCCTCTTCCAAAATACTGTCCATCAGCCCCGATACATTGAATTATGTCTACGCTTTCGGAGATTCCGCACGGGTTCCGGTACGCTTTCGGGGCAAGGTGGGAACCACCCTCCAGCATCATGTCACCGATACCCTTTTCAGCCCCGATTCGGTGACAGTCTACGCGCCGGCCAAACAACTTCGGCGGATCACCGCCGCCCTTACCGGAAGTCTTGAGCTGACCGACTTGTCGGATACGACCACCCGGCAAATCGCTTTGACTCCGGTGCGCGGTGTCAAGTTTGCGCCCAACTCCGTCAGCGTGACTTTCCCGGTCGAAATGTACACGGAAAAAACGGTTGAAGTTCCTTTGCGCGGAGTGAACTTTCCGCCCGACAAAGCATTTTGTGCTTTTCCCTCGAAGGTGAACGTGACTTTCCAAGTCGGGGCGAAACACTTCCGCGAAGCTCGTCCCGAGGATTTCATCATCCACGTCTCCTACGAAGAATTGTTGCGTGCGAGTTCAGGCAAGTACAAAGTTGTGTTGAAAGCCTCGCCCGAGTATGCCCACCAGATTCGCCTCACCCCTGAAGAGGTGGATTTCTTGATCGAACAAATTTCCCCTCATGCCGATTAAAATCGGAATAACCGGAGGAATCGGCAGCGGAAAGAGTGTCGTCGCCCGCCTGTTGGAAATCATGGGCATTCCCGTCTATTTGTCCGATGTGGAGGCCAAACGCATCATTCACGAAGACCTGTGGCTGCGTGGCGAATTATGTGCGTTGGTCGGCGACGATCTTTTTGCCGGCGGGGCGTTGAACCGTGCCATGCTGAGCGCCTATCTCTTTGCCGACGCCGGTCATGCCGAGAAAGTCAACCGCCTTGTGCATCCGCTTGTGAAAACCGATTTCAGGCGATGGGTATCCGCCCCCCGGAATAAGGCGATGAAGATGGTGGCCATTGAATC
>JBHAEN010000163.1:0-11888 GCA_041855645.1 Bacteroides sp.
CAAGCAAACCCGCTTCGACCCCGCTAAGGACTTGGTGCCCGAAGCTCCTCCGGCCTATTTCTTGTTGGGAGGAACCGCCGAAGCCGCCACCGCCTTCGGCAACGGACACAAACTCAAGGTACTGCTCGTGGGCGACAACATCCTGAACAATCTGTATAAGGAGTACACCGATCGGTTCAGGTATTACGCACATGCAAGGGGCGCTCAATTCACACTCAGAACCATTTATACTTTTTAGCCATGAAAAAACATTCGATATACATCTTCCCGATAATCGGATTGTTGTCCATCCTCTCCGGTTGTACCTATAAACAGATGGAAGGTTTCTTGGATTCTTTGATCGAAGCCCCGGCTTCGACCATTGAGCGAAACGTGAAAGGGCACGAACAAATCTACACCATCCAAGCCATCCTTCGGCTGTCCCGGAAAAGTGCCGATGGGCGTTCATACGTAGCCTACGGGCTGAGCAGTTTCGTGACCCCTCCCATCCCCATCTACCAGCAGATAGACATAAGTAAAGACGATTTGGGGCGGATGACCATCGTATCCGTTCGCAAGCATTTCGACGTGGTCAAATCGAAGGATTACCACTATGCGCTCGAACTGAAGTATTACGACCTGAACGGCAAGCTCATCAACCACCAATTCTCCACCTATGATGCCAACGACCCCGACGGATCCACACTGCTGCACCACCAGCACTTTTTCACGTTGCAAAACTATTCGTTAAGCGGACAGCAACTGGTATATCCCATGACACTGGACAGCTTGTATTACGATGCTTTCACCTTTCAAACGGATGAGAAAGGCGATCGTATTCCAAGCACCGCCATTTCGCCCGTCAACGTCTATGTGCCCATTCAAGGAGTCGCAGCCGATGGGGTTAAGTACAACGAAAAGTTGGCACAAAGAGCCATCGAGAAAACGGCTACGACCGAAGCCACCGCAGTGTACACCGACCCGACGACGAATCGGCAGTACTTGATGTGCAAAACCTTTATACCCACCAAGCTGGACAATCAAGTGCAAAAGATATTCACTTACGAATATCGCGACACCGACCCTGTGGAGAGCGAGCTCTTCGGCAAAATAAAGGGGCTGGACGACTTGGGTCGGTTGCGCGTCGACAAAAGGGTGCAACTGCTGCAACAAAACCGTGACTTAAGCACGGAGGCGCGCCGCGATTATCTGGGTTTCAAAGGCATACTGCGATTCCAAAAGAGTCATGTCGCTTTTCAAATGAGAGTCTGCATTGCCCACATGATTACCTCGACCGAGAAGTATGTGAGTCCGTCCAACATCAAGGGCATATTGCACGAGCACCATCAAATATCGCCGGCATGGAATAGCTACGACATAGACTATCCGCTGGCCTTCAGAGTCATTGCTGATGCTGATTCGGGCCATGAGGCGTTTGTGAAAGACGTGCGTCGATTCTATCCGGAAGCCGACGCAGAGAGCCTGCTGAAAATGTTTGGCAATGACTCGGATTGGTTCAATCATATCCCCCAAATGAGAATGTAACAATGTCAAACCGAAAACCATGAACCCAATGAAAAAGACAGTCGCGATATTCAATTTCGTTTTCCTTGCAGCCCTGTTGCCGGGCTTATCGTCCTGCCACGATTTCGTCTTTGGCAACATCAGCATAGCCGACGAAGAGAATCCGTTGATTCAAAAGAAGACACCATCGTCCGGAGCCGAAATCTATTACGGGACGGAAGAAGGCCGGCACAAGCTCCCCATAAACAAAGATGCCGACATCCACAACCCCGACCCCGAGGGAGCATTCGCCAACTGGTACACCTGCTTGGTCATGTTCAAAGAAGGGCATTCGCACTATGGCGGAAAGTTGCATGGCGACGCCGTGTACACCAAAGCCGCGTGGAGACAGGAGCAGTTTGCCGAAATCCATAACACAAAATCCGGACTTCCGGAGGTTGTGATGGATAGAAACAGCATCCGAACCTACATTGAAGAGCAGCGAGGAGAAGAAGGCCCCGGCTATTTCAGAATCGTCGGTGGCAGCTCCAAACTATGGGCCCTTTGCTTTTACTTCTACGACAAGAACGGCAAACTGCTCAACGACGACATCCTTTCCCATTCGGACGAGTACCAGCTTTTTTTCAGCATCAGTGATCTTGACGACCGAAATCAAGCCTATAAGGTGATGGACGTGCGCTATCGCACCGATATGCCTCAGGGCGTAATCCAAGGCGTCGAGGCGGAAAGTTTCAAGGGAAAAGACAGCTTTGAAGCACGCAAGGAGATGACACCCAAAATCTTCGAATACACCTATCGCGACACGTGGACACACCAAGATATGGGCGATGGCGTGAGAAATTTCTTCAACATACGCCTGCTGCCGCCCCTGACTCATAAGGATACCGACGATGCCGTGGCCGAAGAGCAAGACTGCGTGGGACTGAAGGGGCATCTGAAGTTCGACTTCTTCGATTACGAAAATGCCTTGGACGAGCGTGAGTGGCCTTTGCAACTGAGCGAACGGAGCATCTTCGGCCGCAAGTACAAACGCCCCACCTTTCTGCTGCCACGGTTTTACCTCTCGGTGCGTGTGATGAAGTGTCCCAAGGGTAAGAAAGCTGTTGTTCCCGTGGCGGTTTCCACCAAGATTCCGCGCAAATGCGCACCCTTTTACGACCCGCAGGGGACAGAATGGAAAGAAGTGATACGTTTCAATCTTCCCATCAAGGTCTTTTGTCACACCTTCGACAGCGACCCCACCAACATAGATCCCTACGAACCGTTTTATTACCACATCGGTCGGGAAATAGGGCTTTCGCCCGAAGACGCTTTCGAGGCCGCCTCTTCCAAGGCAGGCAGCGGCAGTTTGGGGTTTGACGCCTGGTTTTTATAACATGAGTAACAACCAATTCCTTAAAAAGATATGAAACGTTTTTTCAAAAGCAAGTTAGTCTTGCTGTCGGTTGCACTGTGTGCACTGGCAAGTTGTAACCATGGAGCTCCCGAGGAGATTCCCGATTCCGAGAAAGTACTGGACCACCTCATCATCGAAGAAATCTGCTATTCCGGTAGCTGGCACAAAGTGTGGAAACGTGCCTATACGGACGATCAGTACATCAAGATAACCAACCCCACCGACAAAGTGTTCTACCTCGACGGAATGGCATTGGCTCAAAGTGGGTTGAGCCTTAGAAAGATTCGAAACCTTCGTGCCGGCACCGACCACCGAAGCACTCACTTCGGCGCATACATACTGTTGCGTTTTCCCGGCTCTCCCGGGGGAACGGCGCATCCGATACATCCGGGAAAGTCGGTATATATAGCCAAGGTGGCCCACGACCACACGAAGCCACAAGGGGAAGAAGGTTTCTGGTGCGAGGACTCCTACGACCTGTCTCGGGTAGACTTTGAATGGGGTACCAAAGAACAGATTGAGAACGAAGGCGATTATCCCGAAAATCCCGCTGTGCCCAACATGATTACCGTCTACCCGGCAGGCAAGGAAGAAGACTCCAATCCACACCGCCTCATATCCGAATGCGGAGCCTTGGGACTCATCAAGATTCCTGCGGGCGTGACGGATGAGAAGCTCTTGCAGGACAAAGAGTTCTACTGGACTACCAACTGGACCAGCGAAGAAAAAGACGACGGAGGCGGTGTGGGCGGAAACGGGCACAAGCACGACAACGAATACGACCCCGTGGTGTTTCTCAAAATACCCAACGACTGGGTAGTGGACGCCGTGCAAATATGCCCGCAGCACGAATTTCAGTGGAACGTGGTCTCCGAGAAGATTGATAAAGGATATTGCAGCGTGTACACCTCTTCGAGCGATAAGCATCGCAATTCCCAAGAATTCACCGGGAAATCGCTTCGGCGGAAACACGACGGGAAGAAGTTTGTGGACAACAATGATTCCGGCATAGACTTCGAAGTGGCATCGGCTTCTCTATCGAAGAAAAAATAAAATAAGCCTTTGCAGGGCTGAACTCCGCCGTGCGAAACGGCCACTCGTTATTTTATGAAAACAGTCGCTCCCGATCTGCCACATAAGATTCGGGAGCGGTTGTTTCTTTTGAAGAACCGTGAATAAAGCTAATAGCCTTGCAATTGATTTTGACTGCTCAAAATGCGTTTGTTTCAGATTTTGCATGAGCATTTTACCAGCTAAGCTCCATACTTTGCGGCCGGCCGCTATGTTTTTTTTATTTTTCTTACCCTTTTTATTTGCGCGTTCAAAAAATACGCTTACCTTTGCATCCGCAATAAGTAAGGTGCCATAGCTCAGTTGGTAGAGCAAAGGACTGAAAATCCTTGTGTCCCCGGTTCGATTCCTGGTGGCACCACTTTGAAGAAAAGCAAAACGACGTAAATCCCTGAAGCAAAAATGTTTCAGGGATTTTTCTTTTATGCGCGGCTAAAGGCAAAGCCGGTCGATTTCATCCGGACGTGAACCAAAGGTATTTGGCGTTTCAACGGGTATTTTGTATCTTCGTGGAGTTGTAAGCGAATCCCGTCATCCGATTGAGTCATGAAACAGATTCCTCCTAACGCTTTTCGCCTGCTGTGCTCCGCACTCCTTGTCATTGCTTCCGGGTCGATTTCAACGGATGTTTTCGCCCAGTCTTTGCGCGCTTACGATTTCAAAAGTAAGCTGCACACCAGTACCATCACATCAATGGAACAAGACGATTTGGGCTTCATCTGGGTGGGATACGACAACGGCATCGCCCGCTTCGACGGATATACGGCAGAGCCGTTCACGCCAACGAACGATTCGGTCAGTCTCGGCTATGTCAATCTGCTGTTCAATCGCGGACAAACCCTCTACGTGGGAACGAACGAAGGATTGTTCGTCTGCGATTACGTGCGAAACACGCTCGAACCGGCGGCAGACGAACTGCGGAGACAAAACATCGTGGCCCTCATGGTCAACAAGAACGGCATGTGGTTCGTGGGAACGAACAACGGACTGTTCGTATTCGACGCCGGATGGAAGCTGCTCCGCCGAATCACCTCGCGCAACGGCCTTTCGGACGACCGGATCACGTGCATCGGCTCGAATGCTGACGAAACTCTCTGGGTGGGAACGGAACTCGGGCTGGATCTCATCCGCCTGAACGGCGAAAAAACAGAAACGACCTCTCTCTCCAAAGGCAAGCGCATTGCCGGTCTTTTTTTCGACAGCCATCGGAACATCTGGGTGTGCGAAGCCGAAGAAATACGAGTGGGCATTGCCCGCGAAGTGGAAATGAATGGCCGGAAAAGTCTTCATCATCTTGCTTACGACACGGAGGCGGTTTCCTTTCTCCAACAGAAAAACAAAGTATGGATTGGAACCCGAGGCGCGGGCATTTCGCAGTTTGAAATCAGGGAAAACGCCTTGCCCGTCCCGGTGAATCGCATACAAGTGGGAGAAGACAAGAGCGACGACCTGAAGAATACGATTCTCGACCTTCACGAGGACGATTACCGCAACGTCTGGATATCCACGCTCGACGGACTCTATATGTACAAAGGCGAGAAAGAGTCTTTCTTCCACACCGTGAGTCACGATTCACGGAATCCGAATACGCCTTCGAGCAACATCATTTCGTCCATCTACTGCGACGCCGACAACACACTCTGGCTGGCTACGGCAAACGGCATCAACAAACTGACATGGAAAGATGAACGGCATTACACGTTCAGCCGCTATGCAGACGATCGCGATCCGGAAAATGCCATCGCCAACAATAAGATGCAGACGATCATTGCCTATAAGGACCGGACTTTTCTCGTCAGCACGAAGTCGTCCGTAAAGTTCTTCGACAGCCGTTCCGGCCGCTTTCACGACCATCCGCAGTTCAACGATTCTTTGGCCAAATACGGCATGAAGTATGTCCGCGATTCGTTTCGGGATGCCGATGAAAACGTCTGGCTGGCTTTCTCCGAAGGTGGAATCGGCGTCATCGACACGGCCAACGAACGTTTCCATAAACTTCGGTTTCCGCAGGCGTCCAACTCGAAGCATCGGGCTATTTGTCGAGACCGAAAAGGGAATTTGTGGGTAGCTTCGGACGAAGACGGACTGCTTTGCTTCACGCTCGGCAACTCGCTCGGCGAAGTGAACCGAATGCGAAGCTACGCCCGCGAGCAGTTCGGTCATCGCTGGATCACGTCGCTCTACACCGACAAACGAGACCAAGTGTGGGTGGGCACGTCCAACGGGCTCTATAAGTACGAACCGCATGCCGACAACTTCCGGAAGGTGGACATTTCCTATTCTTACACCAATCTCTACGTAAGCGGAATCATCGAAGATTTCTACAACAACCTGTGGGTCGTGAGCATCGAAGGCCTTTACAAAATTACGCCCGACGGGACCGTGCAGTACCATGAACCGCACACCGCAAAAGACATCGCGAAAACATGGTACATCCTCGGCCTGAACATCGACCGCCGCAACGGGAACATCTTCGTGGGAGGCGTAAACGGACTCATCTGCTTCAACCCGCAGAAGATTGTCCCCGACCCTCACCATCACCACCTTTTCATCTCCGGATTCGAAATTCTGAACAAACCGGTTTCGCCCGATGGCGTCCGGCTTCGTGAAGACCTGAACAGAAACGGCAGCATCACCCTTTCGCATCGCGACTATCAATTCGGGATCACCTTCAGTTCGCTCTTCTACCCCGATCCGATGAAAATCAAATACGCCTATAAACTCGAAGGATTCGACAAAAATTGGATCATCGTGGATGCTTCGCGCCGCTATGTTTCCTACTCCAATCTGCCTTCGGGACACTATACGTTGCGCATCCGCTCGTCGAACGCCTCGGGAATCTGGCTGAACAACGACAAATGCATCGACATCACCATCAAACCCTCTCCTTGGAGATCGTGGCAGGCCTGCATTCTGTATGCCGCCATGGCGTTGGGAATTCTTTTTCTGGTCGGCAAGATATTTCTGTTGAGATCGAAGCTCAAGTACAAAGAGGAACTTAACCGCTGGAAACTCTCCTACTACATCAACCTCTCTTACGGATTCAAGGTTCCGCTCACCCTCATGTACGCCCCGCTGCAAAGCCTGTTGAAAGACTACGATTCCCTTTCCGCAAGCGAATCCCGAAAGATGCTGCACACCATGCTGAGCAACATGAAGAAGCTATCGTTCCAAATCGCCCAACTGACCGAAGTCCGCAGCCTTGAGTCGGGCGAAAACTACCTGCACCTTTCCGAAACCGACATGATTGCTTTGGTCAACGATGTTTTTGCCGTATTCAGGGAAGAGGCGTTGTCCAAGGACATCGACTACACGATAGAAACGAACGTAAACTCGGCGATGGCGATTGTGGACGTGAGCAAAATAGAAATCACGCTTTACAACATTCTTTCCAACGCCGTCAAATACACCCCGTCCGGAGGAAAGGTCGGTGTCGTGTGCCACCTGAGTACGATAGACCACCGGCTTTGGATCTCCGTGACCGACACGGGCAAAGGCATTGGCGACGAAGAACAAAAAAAATTGTTCCGCCGTGAAAAAACTCATTCGGGCAAAACCGCCCTCAACCGCATGCCGATAAGTTTGTCCGTGGCTTCGGATTATCTCAGGATGCATCACAGCCGGATCACCGTCGAAAGCCGGCAGGGAGAAGGCAGCGTTTTTAAGTTCTACATACAGCTGGGCAATGCCCACTTCAGCAAGAGCGAATTGGCCGGAATGAAAGCAAACAGCGACGGAGACGGGCTTTTGAAAGACATGCCCAGACAGCCCATTTCCTCCGATGAAAACGGCGACATTTCAACTCACGGACTCCCGTTGATTATCCTTTATGAAGGCGACCGCGATTTGGACAACTTCATCAAGAGTTCTTTTCACAAGAAATATCAGGTAAAAATCGTCGACGAGAACCATACCACGAAGCAGCTACGCGCCGAACCGCTTTCGTTGGTCATGATAGATCAGTCGCACGAAGAAGAGGCCAAACTCGATATTTGCCGGCACATCAAAGAAGATCCTTACTTATCGAGCGTGCCCGTCATGTTCATTTCTTCCCTTTCGACCGAAGAAGCCGAGCATAAGGCCTACGAATCGGGTGCGGATGCCTATATCACGAAACCGTTTGATTTGCTTTACCTGAAGACCCGCATCAAGCAACTTCTTGACGTCCGCCGAACTCTCAAGGAGACGATAAAAAAGGAACTCATCGTGAACCCCAAAGAGATTTCAATCACGTCCGACGATGATCTTTTCCTCGCCAATGTGATGAATGTCATCGAAAGCAACCTTTCCGATCCCGGCTTTACCATCGACGATTTGTGCGCGCAGCTCAATCTCAGCCGTTCGATGCTTTATCGGAGGATTAGCAGGCAGACCAATCAGTCGCCCGTTGAATTCATCAAAAAAGTGCGCTTGAAACGTGCGGCCGGTCTCTTGGCGGGCACATCCTACAACGTGGCGGAAATCAGTTACCGGGTGGGGTTTTCCGATCAGCGGTATTTCAGCCTTTGTTTCAAGAAAGAATACGGCATGACTCCCAAGAAATATTCGCTTACCATGAGAAACCAGAAACCCGTTGATTAGAAATTCTTTGTTTTTTGACCGGTTTTCCGCCCATTTCTCGCCTTCATGTCATAAAGTTCCGTTTTTTTGCTTATTTCCTAAACAGAGAATGGATGAGGACTCTCTAATTTTGTACTATGGCTTTTGCGACTGTTTTTTCATTTCACGACAGCGGCAAGCCAACAGGGCCGGATACAAAATTATTTATCAACCATAAATCTATGAGCGTCATGAAAAAGAGACTTTTCTTATGGATTGCTTTCCTTTCGTTCAGCACCCTGTTATCGGCTCAAGAGGCCATAATCAGCGGAGTGGTGTTCGACGAAACGAAAGCCTTCCTGCCCGGGGCCTCTGTGCTGATCAAGGGCACTTCCAAAGGAACGGCGACCGATGCCAACGGTAAATACACGTTGCTCGGCGTACCTGCGGGGAAAAACGTGATTCAATTCTCTTTCGTCGGCTATGAAAGTCGAACGGTGGAAGTCACCCTCAAAGCCGGAGAAACCCAAAAACTGGACATCGTGATGGAACCCGTGAGCATCATGGGACAGGAAGTGGTGGTCAGTGCGCAAGCCAAAGGACAGGCGGCAACCATCAACCGACAACTCAATGCCGGCGGTATCATTAACTCGGTGGCGGGTGAGAAGTTGAGCGAATTGCCCGATGTCAATGTGGCCGATGCCATCGGACGCCTCCCCGGATTGATGGTGCAGCGCGACGGCGGCGAAGGACAGAAAATCATCATCAGAGGACTCGATCCGAAGTACAATGCCGTAGCCATCGGCGGAATGAATGCCCCATCCACAAGTTCGAGCGACCGCAGTACGGACCTGAACATGATTTCTCCGGAGATAATCGGCAGTGCCGAAGTGCTCAAAGCCAATACGGCCGACAAAGACGCCGACGGATTGGGAGGAACGGTGAATCTCATCATGAAAGATGCCCCCAAAGGATTTCGGCTGAATGCAAGCGGACAAACGGGTTATCACTCTCAAATCAGAAACATCGGGAACATCAAAGCCAACATCTTGGCCAGCAATCGTTTTTTCGACGATAAAATGGGGCTGATCTTTACCGCCAGCGCCGAACAAACCGACCGCAGCAACGACCGGTTCATCGCCTCCTACAAAGTGAACGGAAACACTCCGACCGAAGGATTGAACTACACCCGCCCTTGGATAACGAGCACCCGCCTTCAGTCCAACCTGGAAAAGCGGAACCGGTATAACGCAAATCTGAATTTCGACATCAATCTGGGACACTCTTCCACCCTCAAAATGTACAACCTCTTCAGCGCTTTGGAGCGCGACAGGGATGTTCGCGAAAAAAGGTACGATCTGGAGGGAGGAAGACTCCGCTACGGCCAGAACGAATCCGAAACGCGAGGGTCCATCATCACGAACATCTTGCAGGGCGAACACAATTTCTGGAATTCGAGCCTGAGCTGGGGGCTCGGGCGCAGCGATTCCAAGCAGAAAACGCCCTACGATCATAGTTTGGATTTCAGGATGAACACGCCATTTACGGTGGAGGTCAGCGGGTTGGGCATGCTACCTCCGCACATGGTTTCCTCGCCTCAATACGTCAACGAGTCCGACCTGACACAATATTACTTGTACGACGGGACTTTCAACACCGAGAAATCCGACGAAGTGGAACACAGCGCATGGATCGACTGGGAGAAGACTTTCGATTTCGGCCAAGCATTCAACGGCAGCGTCAAAATCGGAGCAAAATACCGCCAGAAGGACCGCGACCGAAGCACCGATCGAAATTATCGCCGCCTCGATCAGAATGCCGCGCTTGTCTTTCAGAACATGCCCGACCTGACTCCTTCGGGATTTAGCGGAAGATACATCGGCATCACCGATTTTCTCGACAACGATTTCAAGGAACGCACTTTCCTGAACAACCGGTACGACAACCTCGCGTTTCGTTTCGCGCTCGATCCCGACTTCATGGCCGATTTTTACACGCGCAATTCCGACCTCTACCGTCCGATCCTGACAACGAAGATACAGAAAGATTACGACGGACACGAGGAAATTATGGCCGGTTACATCATGGGAGAGTTCAACATAGGCAAGTACATCACTTTCATTCCCGGCGTGCGCTACGATCATACCTACATGACTTATGGCGCATACAGCGGAACGAATGTGCCCGACGACGAGACGCAGGAACTGTCGTTCGACTATACCCGAACGACGGACTCCAACTCTTTCGGCTATTGGTTGCCGCAGATTCATCTGCGCGTGAAACCCACTTCCCGGATCGACCTCAGACTGGCCTACACCGAAACGCTTTCGAGACCGGACTACGACTTGCTGGCTCCCCGCACCATCATCAAGCCGAACGTGGGTGAAGTGATTTACAACCGCACCAACCTGAAACCGGCTCTCTCGAAGAACTACGACGTCATCCTTTCTTTCTACGAACCGAAAATCGGTTTGCTCACCATCGGCGGATTCTATAAAAAGATACGAAACTTCATCTATACCCGGTCGGCCTTCTTGCTGGAAGGCACGGCCACAGACCCGGCACGTTTCGGTCTGGCCACGAGCTTGGCCGGTTCGGGCATCACCTACCCAATCAACAGCCCCTACGAAGCCACCATCAAAGGGCTCGAGATCGACGTGCAGGCTCATCTGCGCCAACTGCCCGGCTTCTTGAAAGGAGTGGTAATCGGCGCCAACCTTTCGTTTATGGATTCCAAGATGGGCTACTTTGAGACTTACAAATCGCGCATCAAGAACCCCGACTATGTGGCGGGAACGGGGACCAAACCCTTCCTTCCCGCGAACAACGATACGGTGTATTACGACCGTCTGCTGAAGCAACCCTCGTTTCTGGCCAACGTGTCGCTGGGCTACGACCATAAAGGCTTCTCCGCCCGAGTCTCCTATTCCTATCAGGGCAACATCCTCATTGCCGAACAGCACCGTTCGGACGGAGCCGACGTGGAATCGACAAAGCCCTTCTCGAAATGGGATCTTCAGCTGAAACAACGAATTTCCGACCGTTTCAACATCTACGTGAGCGCATCGAACATATTCAACTGGTCGGACAGCAAGAAGAGAAACGTCACGGGCTACCCGTCGAACGTGGAGATATACGGCTCCGCCTGCTACATCGGATTCAAATACGACATATTCAAGTAAAATCGTCCGAATTGACCGGACATAACAAAGATAAGCACCATGAAAAAAATCATATCACCCACGGCCCATCGATTCCCTTTGACGGGAAGAGTCGTCTTGCGCCACCTCTTGAAGGGTTGTGCCCTTACGGCCTGTCTGCTCATGAGCGGCTGCGGGCCTAAAGAAACATTTGCCGATGAATACGTGGAATTGACTCC
>JBHAEN010000164.1:0-7363 GCA_041855645.1 Bacteroides sp.
ATCGTGAGCCTTTTCACCGTATATCTATAATATATATAAGGTGTGTCAGACATATATCAACCCTTTTTAATTCAAAATCGAGTATGAACAGAAGACTAATCAAACCGCTCATTCCGCCGCTCGGCGGCAGATGGGAAAGAGTGGGGCTCACGGCACTGCTCACTGCAACCGTCGCCGTCGGCAGAAGGACGCAGGGTCACGATAACCATAGAACAAAGCAAGTTAAACCATTAAATTCGACAGGAATATGAAACCCGCTAAATTTCTTCTGCTTGCCATCGCCATGCTGTTGGCAGCACCTGCACTCTTCACCTCTTGTGGTAAGGACGCACCCGAAATCCCTACGGAAGAAGCCTGCGTTGACCTCGGCCTGCCGAGCGGCTTGAAGTGGGCGACAAAGAACCTCGGCGCCACGAAACCGTCCGACTACGGCAACTACTACGCCTGGGGCGAGACCACGCCTAATAAGTCCGACTACTCATGGGAAACCTACAAGTGGGGTACGGAGGGCAAAATGACCAAGTACAACACCACGGACGGCAAGACCACCCTCGACCCGGCGGATGACGCCGCCACCGCCAAGCTCGGCTCGCCCTGGCGCATGCCGACCTCTGCTGAAATCGCAGAACTGTTAAACCCAGACAACTGCACCTGGACTTGGATCACGCAGGACGATGTGAACGGCTACGAGGTGAAGAGTAAGAAGAACGGCAACAGCATCTTCCTGCCTGCCGCCGGCTGCCGTCGCAGTTCCGAGCTCCGCGCTGCCGGCAGCTGGGGCGACTACTGGTCGGGTTCGCTCGACACGGCCTACAGCATCAACGCCCGCTTCCTCAGCTTCGCTTCGGGCGTACGCGGCTTGGACCGCAGCAACCGCTTCTACGGGTTCACGGTTCGGCCCGTCCGCCCATAGGATTTGCCTTGCCCCCTCACGGGCATGGCACAGTGAACACAAGCTGATGCCTTCTGCCGTCGGAGGCTTCCCGGTGACTTCTACGAATTGAAGTGCACCCCGCACGATGACTTCAACGTCTTGTCGTGAGGAGCACGGCCTGTCTGCGGGGGGCGGAAAGCCTCGGAAAGCGGTTCCGGGGCTTATTCTTCGTACATGCGCTCTATCTGTTCGCTGTAATTCTGCGCCACGATGTTGCGTTTCAGTTTCAGCGTGTTGGTCAGTTCGCCGCGTTCCATGCTGAAGGGTTCGGGCAGAAGGGTAAATCGCTTGATGTGTTCGTAATGGGCGAATTGTTGCTGCAAAGCGGCGATGCGGGAGGAGAAGAGCGACAGAATCTGCGGATGTTGCAGAAGTTCAGCCATGTTCTTGCAGGCAATTCCTTTTTCCTTGGCATATTCCTCAAGCAGCGGATAGACGGGAACGATGAGTGCCGAAACGAATTTGCGGCCGTCGGCGATGACGGCTATCTGGTCGATGTAGCGGTCGATGACGAGCTTCGTTTCAATGGCCTGCGGAGCGATGAATTTGCCGTTCGATGTCTTGAAAAGATCCTTGATTCGCTCCGTGAGGAACAGTTCTCCGTTTTTGAAGTAACCCGCATCGCCCGTATGGAACCAGCCCTCGGCGTCGATGGCTTCGGCCGTGGCTTGCGGCTTGTTGTAATATCCCTTTGTGATGCAGCCGCCCCGCAACAACACTTCGTTGTTTTCGCCTATCTTGACCTCAAGTCCCGGCATCACCGCGCCCACCGATCCGATGGAATAGCCCACGGGCAGGGTGCAGGATACCGTGGCGGTCGACTCCGTCAATCCGTAGCCTACGATCATGTTGATGCCCACCGCATGAACGAACTCGTTGATTTCGTCCGGTACGGCGGCGCCGGCCGTGGGGAAGAAGTTGCCGTTTTCGATGCCTATGGTTTTCTTGAGCAGCGCGTAGATGGTTTTCTCGTAGAATTTGTATTTCAACCGGACGCCCAGCGGCGGTTTCTTTCCCCTACGCAGGTAGTCGAGGTTGTGAATCCGCCCCGTTCGGATGGCGTCGAGCATGAGTTTTTTCTTGATGCCGGTGGTTTCGGCAATCTTCTCTTGCACGCCCGAATAGACCTTCTCCCAGAAACGCGGCACGCTGCACATGAGTGTGGGGCGCACTTCCTTAATGGTCAGCTGTATTTCGGTGGGGCGCAGATTGATGCAGATTTGCACGCCTTTGTGGATGCAAAGGTAGCACCATGCTTTTTCAAACACGTGCGTCAGGGGGAGGAAGCTCATGGATACGTCGTTGTCGCTCATGGTGGTCAGGCGTTCGTCGTGAGCGCGGAACTGATGGAGGTAGCACGAGTGGTTCAGCATGACCCCCTTCGGTTCGCCCGTTGTACCCGACGTGTAGAGGATGTTGGCCAAATCGTCGCCCGAAGCGCGTGCCGTACGCTCTTCCACCGTGGCGTTATGGGGCAACCCTTCGCCCGTGGCGAGAAACTCGTCGAAATAGACGGCCGTCGTGTCGCGGGGATCTTTTACCACTCCCCGGTCGAAGATGATGACCTTTTCGAGCGAGGGGCATGACTTGCCGATTTCGAAGGCGATGTCGTACTGATACTGTTCGCCCACGAAAAGGAAACGTATCCGTGCGTCGTTGATGATGTATTGCGCTTGTGCGGAAGAGCTCGTTGCATAGAACGGAACGGTGACTGCGCGATTGGCGAATGCGCCGAAGTCGGCATAGAACCATTCGGGCTTGTTCTGCGAGAAAATGCCCACGTTCTCCTGTTCCTGAAGCCCGAGACCCGCCAAGGCATTGGCCGTCTGGCGAACGATGCGGGAAAACTCCGTCCAGCTGACGGGAATCCATTTCGAGGTGGCATAGTCGCGATACTTCAAGGCGGTGCGTTCGCCGTATTTCTCGGCCTGGCGGTGAACGAGCACCGACAAATGATGATAAGACATAATGCTTTGTTCTTTTGATAATGTACGGCAAAGGTATTGGTTTTATTTGAAACTATTGACCGAAACCCCTACCTTTGTGCGGAAGACATCCCCTAACCACAAGCAGATTATGTTTTACGATACGAAACAAATGGCCGTCGAGGCCACGGCCCTCCTTCGCGGCCTGATCGGCATTCCTTCGCTGAGCCGCGAGGAAACGGCAGCGGCCGATTTTTTGCAGCGTCACATCGAGGCCGAAGGCATGGAAACCGGCCGGAAAGGCAATAACGTATGGAGTTTCAGCCCGATGTTCGACCTGAGCAAACCGACCATATTGCTCAATTCGCACATCGACACGGTGAAGCCTGTTGACGGATGGAGCAGAGACCCTTTCGTGCCTTTTGAAGAAAACGGACGCCTCTACGGGTTGGGAAGCAACGATGCGGGAGGCAGTGTGGTGTCGCTCTTGCAGGTGTTCCTGCAACTTTGTCGCACCGCCCGTTCTTATAACCTCATCTTTCTGGCGTCGTGCGAAGAAGAAGTATCGGGTGCGGGAGGCGTGGAAAGTGTTTTGCCGGCGTTTCCGCCCGTGGCTTTCGCTTTGGTGGGCGAACCTACCGACATGCAGCCCGCCATCGCCGAAAAGGGTTTGATGGTGCTCGACGTCACGGTGGCGGGAAAGGCCGGACACGCCGCCCGCAACGAGGGCGTGAATGCGCTTTACGAGGCGTTGCCCGCAATCGAATGGTTTCGCACGCATCGTTTCGGGCGCGAGTCGCCTTTACTCGGCCCCGTTCGCATGAATGTGACCATGATTCAGGCGGGTACGCAACACAATGTCGTCCCCGACAAATGTACCTTTGTCGTCGATGTGCGCAGCAACGAGTGTTACACCAATGAAGAGCTTTGTGCGGAGATTGCCCGTCATGTGCGGGCTTCGGTCAGGCCCCGTTCCCTCCGGCTGAATTCTTCCCGCATCGAGGAAAGTCATCCTTTCGTGCAGCGCGCGATCCGTGCGGGGCGTGTGCCTTTCGGTTCGCCCACCCTTTCCGACCAGGCACTCATGCCTTTTCCCTCGCTCAAGATGGGGCCGGGGAGTTCGTCCCGTTCGCATACGGCGGACGAGTACATTCTGCTGAAAGAAATAGAAGAGGCCATTGCCCTCTACATGGAACTGCTGGACGGATTCGTGCTTTGACCCGCCCCCCGCGCCGTTCAACGATCGAGCCAAGGTTCGGGATTCAGTTTTTCTTTCTCTCTGCGAAGTTGGAAGTGCAACACCGTGCGTCCGTTGTCCGAACTGTCCGAGAACACCTGCCCTATGGACTGTTTGGTCGTTACCGTGTCGCCGGTTTTTACGGAAGCCGACGAGAGGTTGCAGTAGACCGAGATGTAGTTGCCGTGACGGATGAGCACGTTGAACAGACCGTTCAGTTGGAACACGGCGGCCACTTTCCCGTTGAATATGGCTCGCGCCTGTGCGCCGGGCTTTCCCTGTATGTCGATGCCCTTGTTGTCCAAACGCACATGGCGCAACCCCTCTACGGCATACTCTCCGTAGCGTCCGGTAATGAGGTAAGGCCCCGATATGGGCATGGGCAGGCGTCCGCGGTTGGCCGTAAAGTCGCCCGACAAGGCGCGGTCGGCCTTGCTCATGTTGAATGTTTCGAGCGGTTTGGCCTCCGTCTTGGAAGCGGTTGCCGTTCGGTCGGCCGGAGTTTCGGGCTTCTCTTTCTTTTTTCGTCGGCTTTCCTTTTCGGATTTTGTTCGGGCGGCTTCCTCTGTTTTCCGTCGGGCTTCCGCTTCGCGCCGGGCTTCTTCCTCGGCACGTTTGCGGGCGCGTTCTATCTCTTCGGCGATGAGCCGGTCTATCTTGGCGTTGAGTTGTGCGGCTTCTTCTTTCTTTTTCTTGATTTCGTTCTGGAGCCCCTTTTGCTTTTTTTGCAGATTGGCTACGAGAGTCCGCTTCTCCTTTTCTTGCGCTTCGAGCTTGGCCTTTTCTTTTTCACGCTGCCTGAGCATCTTCTCTTTGGAGGCTTTCACCTGAAGCTGTTCGGTTTTCTTCCTGTTAATCTGTTCTTGCCTTTTCAGGATTTCTTCTCCTTGCAGCCGTTGGTATGTCGCATATTCCTGCACGTATCGCATTCGGCGGTAGGTCTGGTTGAGATTGTCGGCCGAAAGCACGAACAGCAGTTTGTCTTCGACGGTCTTGTTTTTATAGAGGTATTGCACGGACGCCGCGTATTTTTTCTTCTTGTCCGTAAGGTCGCGTTTGAGTGCGGCAAGCTGTTGTTCGAGGCTGCGCAGTTCGCGGTCGACGGCTTCCACGTCGTTGTTGATGGCGAGGATGAAACGCTTGCGTTCCTGAATCTGCCCCGTCAGCGCCGAAAGGCTGTTCAGTTGGCTGGCCGCGTCTTTCTTGGTGTTCTTCAGCAAGTTCTCCGTGTCGGCGATGAGCTTTTGCAGGGCGCCATGCTTGTTTTCCAGCTCGCGTATCAGTTTGTTCGACTGTGCCGCAAGTGGTGGAACCGCGAGCCAAAGCACGCCGGCGAAGAATGCAAAGAGGCGTTTCATCATAGGAAGTCTTTGAGTAGAATCATTATTTCTTCGAGAGATACTTGCGTGTAGCGGCTGCTCACTTCCGTGGGCGACAGGTTGAGAACTTCGGTCGAGAAGTTATAGAACTGCACTTCGGCTTTTTCCAGCGAACGCAAGCCCAGTTCTTTTCCGGTGAGGTTTTGCCGTCCTCCGTGGGCGGCATCGACGAGCAATTTCTCCAGTTTGCGGAATTCCACGTCGGCAGACAGGCGGCTGTTCAGCTCGGTGCGGGTGATGCGGGCAAAGCGTTTGTTCATGCGGTCGAGAAAGAGGGCTTCTTCCGGCGTCACCTCGATGCGGGCGACCTCTGTCCGGAGGATGGGCATGAGCAGAGAAATCTGTACGCGTTCGCCACCCTTCATCTTCATGTTTCCTTTTACGGAGAACGTGTTTCCGTCGCGGGTGGGGACGATGAGCTGCAATTCCGAAGAGAGGAATTCGACCGTTGCCGGAGCCGTTTCGGCCGGAAGGGGAGAGACCGCCATGCGTTTGGACGTTTTGCAACCGGTCAGCAGGACAATGCCCAGTGTCAGTAGTAGGTAGACAGTCTTCTTCATTCCGCAATATATTTCTTTCGTTCTATTTTCCGTTTCAGTGTTTTTGAGCGGCTTCCCATATCTTGTGCCTGTTTCCAGTACTTTAAGGCGCTTTCGGTGTCGCCCGTCATGGCGTAGATGTCGCCGCAGTGTTCCACGACCACGTCGCTTTGGTCTCCGCCGTTCTTCATGGCATTGTCGATGTAGATGCGCGCCTGCACATAATCTCCTTTTTCAAAAAGAATCCATGCGTAGGTATCGGCGTAAGTGGGGTTGTTGGGTTCGGCTTTCACGGTTTTGTAGCTCATTTCCTCAGCCTTGTCGAGGTCGCGTCTTTCGAGCGAGAGGTAATAGGCGTAGTTGTTCAGTACGGCGATGTTCGACGGGTTGCAGACCAATGCCGAGTCGTAGGCGGCGAAAGCGTCGGTCATACGGCCGAGGGTGTGGTACGTGTCTCCCATCATGGCGTGAAAGTCCGAAACGACTTCCTTTTTGCTGTCGGCCGTGGTGTGGGCCAATGCTTTTCGGCAGACGCTGAGCACGCTGTCGGGCTTTTCGGTCTGATTGTAGGCCACGGCCAGATAGAAGTAGAACTCCAATGCGTCCGGTGTAGCCTCGATGCCCGGTTCGCAGATTCGGATGATTTGCTTATAGTCGTCTTTTTTCACGGCCGATGAGACGAGCATCAGGCGCGCCGCTTTGTTCGTGGGCGAAAGTTCGACGACGCGTTCCAATACGGGGACGGACGCCGATTCCATGTTTTTCGACAAGAGGTATTGGGCGTAGAGCATCGGAATTTGCACGTCGTCCGTATCCTGTTTCAGCATACGGTCGAACAGGGTGATGACGCGCAGGCTGTCGTGTCCCGCTTTCTCGTTCTCCACGATAATCTGTCTCATTACGTTGACTTTGGTATCTCCATCCACCCGCTTGTTGAGCAACAGCGTATCGAGTTGTCGATGATAGAGTTCCTGTTGTCCGGTTTCGTCGTAGTAGGAGGCGAGAGAGTAGCGTGCCATCGGGTGATCGGGTTCGGCGGCGAGTACCCGGCGATAGATGCGGTAGGCTTCGTCGTATTTTTTGCGTTGCATGTGGATGTCGCCCAGAATGACTTGATAGCGCATGTCCATCGGATATTCTACGGCAAGACTCTCTATTTCGCGGAAAGCCTTTTCGTCTTCTTGCATCTGCTGATAGATGCGGAATTTCTCCATGCTGAACTGTTCGTTCTTGCCCAGCTTCTGTTCGAGGCGGTTCAGTGTGCCGATTACCTTTTCGTACTCTTCCTCTCGTGCGTAGACGTCGACCAGATTGAACAACACCTCCCGCTTGTTGGGAAAACGCACGGC
>JBHAEN010000165.1:0-5114 GCA_041855645.1 Bacteroides sp.
GAGCCTCTTGTCGGATTCGAACCAACGACCCCGAGATTACAAATCACGTGCTCTGGCCAACTGAGCTAAAGAGGCGGGTGGGTAAGCTGACTATATCGCGCCGCTACAACCAACTACCTTTGCTGCGATCAAGCCCTGGAGGATTCGAAGGGAGCTGGCCGTATAGGACTTACCCGTTTTGCGAGGGCAAAGGTAGATATTTTTACGAAACCCGCAATAACATCGCCCCACTTTTTACATTTTGCAGCATGCGGATGAACGTGGAGCAGGATTCGCAAACCGACCGACCGGTGAAGAATCAAGGGCGCGTGACGGGCCGGAAGGGAAAATGAGATAAAAAAATAACTTGTGATTTGGGAGATTTTAGAAAAAGTTTTTATCTTGGCACACGCAATACAAATGAGAAATACTATGAGAAAAGAAAAGATCCATTTGGAATATTTGTTGAACGCCACCTCAAAAAACATCCTTTGGACGGCCATCAGCACCCCCACGGGTTTGGAAGACTGGTTTGCCGACAAGGTTGTTTCGGACGACAAAATTGTCGAGTTTCATTGGGGAAAGACCGAACAGCGAACAGCAGAAATCATTTCCATACGTTCCTACTCTTTTATTCGCTTTCGCTGGTTGGACGAAGAATCGGATCCCTCTTATTTTGAGTTGAAGATGACATATAACGAGTTGACGGGCGACTATGTGCTGGAAATAACCGACTTCGCCGAAGAAGGTGAGGCTCAGGATTTGATCGAGCTTTGGGAATCGCAGGTGGCGAAACTCAGGAGAGCGGGAGGTTTTTAACCCTTTCCCCACGACACACTCTCGGACGATTCTGACAAGCATGCTTCGCTGCCCCGCACGGGACGCGACGGATTTGCGCGGCCTTCGGAAACGGGGAAACAGGAAAAAAAACGCAGGAAGCCGATGAATCCTTGAAAAAAGGAAATTTAAACAGCCCTCTTGGTTAACTTTCAAATAAAAACTTTCCAAGTACCTGTTTTTATCGTATTTTTGCGTCTCAAAATGCAGAGAGTCCGATTTAAGATGCTACGCATAAAGAAATTAGACATATTCGTCATCAAGAGTTTCTTCACACTTTTCGTGGGAACATTCTTCATCTGCCTGTTCATCTTCATGATGCAGTTTCTGTGGAGGTGGGTGGACGAACTGGTGGGAAAAGGGCTGGGAATGGAGGTGATGATACAGTTTTTCTTCTATTCGGGCATCACACTGGTTCCCGTGTCGCTTCCGCTGGCCATTCTGCTGGCGTCGCTGATCACCTTCGGCAATTTCGGCGAACGCTACGAACTGCTGGCCATGAAGGCGGCCGGCATCTCGCTGATCAAAATCATGCGTCCGCTCATCTTTTGCATCACGTTGCTTGCCCTGCTCTCTTTCTATTTCCAGAATGTGGTCGGTCCGATGGCGCAGCTCAAGATGAACACCTTATTGATCTCCCTGAAGTACAAGTCGCCCGAATTGGACATACCGGAAGGCGTGTTCTATTCGGAACTGCCCAATTACAGCCTGAAAGTAGGAAAGAAAGACCGAAGTACCGGCATGCTCTACGACGTGCTGATTTACAATTTTGAAGATGGATTCGAAAACGCGCACATCATCTACGCCGACTCGGGCTCGATGGAAATGACCGCCGACAAACAGCACCTCGTGCTGCATTTATATAGCGGCGACTTGTTTGAGAATCTGAGGGCGCAAACCATGAATTCGCAAAACGTGCCTTACCGCCGGGAAACCTTTCGGGAAAAACACTCCATCATTCAGTTCAACTCCGATTTCAACATGGCCGATGCCAGCCTCATGAGCAACTATTCCAATGTCAAGAACATGCGTATGCTGGTACAGTCCATAGACTCCATGACCGTCTATGGCGACAGCATCGGGCGGCAATACTACGAAGAGATTGCGAACAGGACGTTCAGGCCCGTCCACCGGCTGAACGCGGAAGACACGGTGCGTATGGCGGCAGAGTCGCCCGAGGCCTACAACGTCGACAGTCTCTACGAGACCGCTCCCCTGATGGAAAAACAGCGCATCATCAATGCGGCGATAGGACGCGTGAGCGAACTGAGCTCCGATCTGGAATTCAAGAGTTATACGATGACGCGAACCGACTCGGAAATCCGAATGCATAAATTGGAGTGGCACCGCAAAATAACCATTTCGCTTTCCTGCCTTTTGTTCTTCTTTATCGGCGCTCCGCTCGGCGGCATCATCCGCAAGGGAGGATTGGGTATGCCTGTCGTGGTGTCCGTATTGCTCTTCATCATCTATTACCTCATTGACACGACAGGATTCAAAATGGCACGCAACGGCGAATGGGTGGTATGGATGGGCATGTGGACAAGCACCGCCGTGCTGGCTCCCTTAGGAGTGTTTCTGACGTATAAATCGAACAACGACTCGGTGGTACTCAATGCCGATTCCTATATCAACTGGTTTAAGAAAATTGTCGACATCCGCAGCGTGCGTCATTTGTTCCCGAAGGAAGTCATCATCCGCGATCCCGATTACCGCCGTCTTCCGTCCGATCTTCAACTGCTTACCCAAGACTGCCTGGCCTATGCCGCCGCCAACCGGCTGACGAAAGCACCCAATTACTTCAGGCTGTGGACTTCCGCTTCGCGAGACGATGCCATGGTGGCCATCAACGAGAAGCTCGAAGCCCTCATCGAAGAGATGTCGAACAGCCGTTCGGCTACTTTGATCGCCCGACTGAACAAATACCCCATCATTCCCGTCGCCGCCCACGTGCGCCCCTTCCATCATTATGCGCTCAATCTGGCTGCGGGTATCCTGTTGCCCGTCGGGCTGTTTTTCTATTTTCGCATTTGGGCCTTCCGCCTGCGCCTGTCCAAGGATATGGAACGCATTGTGAAGAACAACAAACAGATACAATATATCATAGAAAATACCAACCTAACATAGTTACTTATGAAAGAAATAAAATTGGATGGCATAGAAGAAGCTATCGCCGACTTTAAAGAAGGAAAATTCGTGATTGTGGTGGACGATGAAGACCGTGAGAACGAAGGCGATTTAATCATCGCGGCGGAGCTGATTACCCCCGAAAAAGTAAATTTCATGCTGAAACACGCTCGCGGCGTGCTTTGCGCACCCATCACCGTGTCGCGTTGCAAGGAACTCGACTTGCCGCATCAGGTGAGCGACAACACGTCGGTGCTCGGTACACCCTTTACCGTAACCATCGATAAGCTCGAAGGCTGCACCACCGGAGTTTCCGCAGCCGACCGAGCCGCCACCATCCGGGCCTTGGCCGATCCGGCTTCCACACCCGCTACATTTGGCCGTCCCGGTCACATCAATCCGCTTTATGCGCAAGAGAAAGGCGTACTGCGTCGTGCCGGACACACGGAAGCCGCCATCGACCTGGCACGTCTGGCCGGGCTTTATCCCGCGGGTGCATTGATGGAAATCATGAGCGAGGACGGAACGATGGCCCGCTTGCCCGAGCTGCGTCAAATGGCCGACAAATACGACCTGAAGCTCATTTCCATCCACGACCTGATAGCCTACCGCCTGAAGCAGGAATCTATCGTGGAGCGCGGCGTTGAGGTAAGTATGCCGACCGATCACGGCATGTTCCGCCTGATTCCTTTCCGTCAGAAGTCAAACGGCCTGGAGCACGTCGCTCTGTTCAAGGGAACATGGGAAGAAAACGAGCCTATTCTGGTACGCGTACACTCCTCGTGCGTCACGGGCGACATCTTCGGTTCGCAGCGTTGCGACTGTGGCGAACAGTTGCATAAAGCGATGGACATGATTGAAAAAGAAGGAAAAGGCGTAATCATTTACCTCAATCAGGAAGGGCGCGGCATCGGACTCATGGAGAAAATAAGGGCCTACAAACTACAAGAAGAAGGTTTGGACACGGTCGACGCCAACACTTGTCTGGGGCATTTGGCCGATGAGCGCGACTACGGCGTGGGAGCGCAAATTCTCCGCGAACTGGGCGTACACAAGATGCGGCTGTTGACGAACAACCCCGTGAAACGTGTCGGGCTTGAAGCCTACGGCCTGGCCATCGTGGAAAACGTCGCAGTGGAAACCGTACCCAACGAATTTAACGAGCGTTATCTGCGCACCAAAAAAGAAAAAATGGGTCATACGCTGCACTTCACAAAGTAAGCTCCGTTTTGTTTTCATATCCGGCTTTTAATTGCTTACTTTGCAAACACCGTTGTTCAACCCTAAAAAACGAAATAATTATGAATCAACTGTCAGACCGTTTGAATAGTTTGTCGCCTTCGGCGACGCTTGCCATGTCGCAAAAAAGTAGCGAACTGAAGGCGAAAGGTGTCGATGTCATCGACTTGAGCGTGGGAGAACCCGACTTCAACACCCCCAACCACATCAAGGAGGCCGCCAAGAAAGCCATTGATGAAAACTACTCGCGTTACTCTCCCGTGCCGGGTTATCCGGCTTTACGAAATGCCATTGTCGATAAACTGAAAAAAGAAAACGGTCTGGAATACACCGCCGCACAGATTTCGTGCGCCAACGGGGCGAAGCAATCTGTCTGCAACGCCATTCTCGTATTGGTCAACCCCGGCGATGAAGTGATCGTACCCGCTCCCTATTGGGTGAGCTACCCCGAAATGGTCAAATTGGCCGAAGGTAAGCCGGTGATTGTCTCCGCGGGTTTTGAACAAGACTTTAAGATTACCCCCGCCCAGCTCGAGGCGGCCATTACGCCTCGAACGAAAGCCTTCATACTTTGTTCGCCCTCCAACCCGACGGGTTCCGTGTACACCGAGGAAGAGCTTGCCGGCCTGGTCGCCGTTCTCGCCAAGCATCCGCAAGTGATGGTCATTGCCGACGAAATCTACGAGCACATCAACTACATCGGCGCACACCGAAGCATTGCTCAATTCCCTGAAATGAAAGAACGGGCCGTCATCATCAATGGCGTGTCAAAAGCCTACGCCATGACCGGATGGCGCATCGGCTTCGTGGCCGGACCGGAATGGGTGGTCAAGGCGTGCAACAAGTTGCAAGGGCAGTACACCTCAGGCCCTTGTTCCGTATCGCAGAAAGCGGCCGAAGCGGCCTATACCGGCACGCAAGAACCGGTGCGC
>JBHAEN010000166.1:0-7007 GCA_041855645.1 Bacteroides sp.
ATTGTTCCTTTTCCTGGATGAATATTTGTAGTAGGTCCATCTCCTAGATGTCTATTAATATCATTCATGGCATCAACATCTTTTATTTGCCTACTAATATGTTTTTCATCCAACCCAAACACATCTACCCAAGTATTCGGGTCTTTCACATACCCATAAATTGTAGGATTGTTCCCCGCCAATCCTATCGGGTCTTGACTGATGTATGCACCTGTACTTGGGTCGTAATACCTGTACCTATTGTAACATAAATCTGTCTCACTGCCAAAGTACTGACCTTGAAACAAAAAGGAATTAAACTACGCAAAGGTAATATTTTCGATGTAAGCAAGAAGCGGGCAACCGTTTTTGTCGCACAAAATTATTCGTTGGTCTGCACCCAAACGAAAAGGAGACTGCACCCGATTTTTCGTTTGGGTGCAGACCAACGAAAAGGAAGGTGCAGGAAAACAATCAACTTGATGCGGTCGGGAAGAATAAAAAATTCGGCGGAGAGAGACAGTTGCCGCACGAATGGGAACTGACAGTTAAGCCGATTTTCTCCATGGAACTTTCATGAAAGAAATTCGGAGTCCATAATCTTATTCCTCAGCCCCTGTTTTCTATACATCTTTTCATTATAGGCGGAATTGTTTATTAAAAAAGGTTATAATCGCAAATCTTTTTCGCCAAACATTTGGAGATTACCAAAAAGTGCGTACCTTTGTACTGTGTTTTTCATAGTATTAGATTTAAGGTTAACAAAGATTGGCTGTCTGGGATAGATAGCCTTTTTTTATGCCTGTTCTCGCCGGAGCTGTAAGCACACCCAGTTTCGGATTTTTCTTGTTCAAGCAATAAATCCATACCGCATGAAAATAATCACGATGCACCTTCACCCCTCAGGGAAACCTCATCGGGGAATATCTCCGATACTCTTTTTCGCCTTATTGCTCTCTATGTTTTGCGCCTCCGACAGCGGCAATGCCTCAGGACGATTTCGCGGAGAGTCGGGCATCGACACCATTACCACCTTCGTCCTCCCCACCATACCGGCGACGATGCGAAACATAGAAGAGCGGGCAGACTATCTGGTGAAACATTATTGGGATCATGTGAATTTTGCCGATACGCACTACATACACCACCCCGAAATAACCGAACAGGCATGGGTCAACTATTGCGACTTGCTCGATCACGTTCCGTTGCCTGCGGCGCAACAATCCATGCGCACCATGATAGAGCGCACGAATGCGGAAAGAAAAGTATTTCTGTATTTCATGGAATTGGCCGACAGATACTTGTACGATCCCGCTTCGCCGATGAGAAACGAAGAATACTACATCGCCGCACTGGAGTCGGCGGTGGAATCTCCCTGCCTGAACGAAGCGGAGAAAATACGGCCCGCCGCACGCTTGAAGCTGGCACAAAAAAACCGGATAAACACACAGGCCGTGGATTTTGCTTACATCACCGCACAAGGGCAACAGGGAACCCTCTACGGACTGAACTGCGAATTTGTGCTGATCTTTTTCCATAACCCGGGATGCGAGGCCTGCGTGGAAACGATGACTTTGCTGAAACAAATGCCCGTTCTTGAGCGACTGGAAAAGGAAGGAAGATTAACCGTTCTGGGCGTCTATCCGGATGAAGAACGACACGAATGGGAACAACACCACAAAGATTTCCCGGCACAATGGATCAATGCCTACGACCCGAAGTCGGTCATTAAGGAGCAACAGCTCTACGATCTCAAAGCCATCCCCACCCTCTACCTGCTGAATAAAGAAAAGACAGTTTTGTTGAAAGACGCCACGACGACGGCCATCGAAGAATATCTTCATTTAAAGAATTGATGCGAGGACACCCATTTTATTATCCGTCCAATTCCCGACGAATGGCCTGCAACTCTTCTTTGATGGCCCGCAACCGCTTGACGATTTCATAGTTGTGCCTTTCGCGGCGCTCTCCCTCCTTCAGGCGTTGGCGCGCCCCGGCCAATGTCATCCCCTGTTCCTTCACCAAATGGTAGATAAGGCCGATGATTTCCACATCTTCCTTACGGTATTGCCGGATGGCACGCTTTTCATTGCCCACCATCTTCGGGCTGATCTGCGGAAACTGTTTTTCCCAGAAACGCAACAAGGAGGGAGTGACGCCGAACATATCGGCCACCTCGGCAATGGAATAATAAAGTTTCAGGTCTTTATTCGTATTCAGCATACACACAAAGCATTAGTCGGAATCAATCAAATACCTTTCCGTGGTTGGCGGCCAACTGAACCATCCTATCGTAATCTTCATCGTTCAAATCCATGAAATAATAGTTCACCGGATTGACGACTCTACCTTTGACGTGCACTTCATAATGGAGGTGAGGTCCTGTGCTTTTTCCCGTATTTCCCACTCCGGCAATGACCTCACCGCGAACGACACGTTTGCCGAGTTTGGTCCGGAAATCGTGTAAATGGGCATACCATGTACGATAGCCAAAGCCATGATCAATCACGATCGTATTGCCGTAACCGGTTTCCCAACCCATTTTCACCACCGTTCCGTCGCCCGTGGCATAGACGTCGGTTCCTTGAGCGGCGGAAAAGTCCATGCCCGAATGAAACTTGGGCGTCCCGTAAATGGGGTCGATTCGCATGCCGAAACCTGAGGCCGTCTTCTTCAGGTCTTTATTGGCGATGGGCTGAATGGCCGGAATACATTTGAGCATTTCATCTTGTTGTTTGCAGAGCGCCACAACATCGTCGAAAGATTTCGACTGAATATAGAGTTGTTTCGTAAGCACATCCAACTGGCGGGTCGTATTCACGACGAGAGCCGCGTTGCTCAAGTCCGTCAGTTCCTCGTAGCGATTGGTTTCCTGATAGCCCGCCTGGCGAATGGCGGGAGAAATCGGGTCGGCCTGCAGAATCACCCGATACAGATTGTCGTCGCGCTGACCGAGATCCTGCAATACCCCCATCGCATCGTTCAGACGACGGGAAAGCACCTTATATTGCGCCAACAAGCGGCTGTTTTCAATCCGCAGTTCCTTTTCCGAGGGAGAGCCGAAAAGAAGCAGCAAGACCAGAAAACATCCCCCTCCCAACCCCATGCCGATGAACAAACGGCGTATGTAACTCAAAGCCCGCTGCCTGACCGTGGGATAAATTCTGTCGTACGTATGAGTTTGGGGATTGTAAACGTAGTAAACTTTGCGCATCTTTTTTGGAAATATTTTGCGTATCGATACGGCAAAAGTAGCAAAAACAGCCTATCTTTGCAGCGTTTTTTCAAGATTATTAACCACATAACGAATAAATAGAACCCCGATAAGATATGTTGACTGCAAAAGAAATCAGAGATTCGTTCAAGAAATTCTTCGAGTCCAAAGGCCATCACATTGTTCCTTCGGCCCCCATGGTCGTTAAAGACGACCCTACGCTGATGTTCACCAATGCCGGAATGAATCAGTTCAAGGACATTATATTAGGTAATCAACCGGCGAAACACACGCGCGTAGCCGACTCTCAGAAATGCCTTCGCGTGAGTGGAAAGCATAACGATCTGGAAGAAGTGGGACACGATACTTATCACCACACCATGTTCGAGATGCTCGGCAACTGGTCGTTCGGCGATTATTTCAAAAAAGAAGCCATCGAGTGGGCTTGGGAATACCTCGTGGACGTACTCAAACTACCCGCCGACAACCTCTACGCCACCGTGTTTGAAGGCAGTCCGGAAGAAGGATTGGGACGCGACGAAGAAGCCGCGACCTATTGGGCGAAATACCTTCCGGCCGATCACATCATCAACGGCAACAAGCACGACAACTTCTGGGAGATGGGCGATACGGGTCCCTGCGGCCCCTGTTCGGAAATTCACATCGATCTGCGGCCTGCCGAAGAACGTGCCCAAACACCCGGACGGGAGCTCGTGAATCACGACCATCCGCAAGTCATCGAAATCTGGAACCTCGTTTTCATGCAATACAACCGCAAGGCCGACGGAAGCCTCGAACCATTGCCGGCCAAAGTCATCGACACCGGAATGGGATTCGAGCGGCTGTGTATGGCTCTGCAAGGAAAAACTTCGAACTACGACACCGATGTATTCCAACCCCTGATCAAAGCCATCGCCGAAATTACCGGCACGATCTACGGGCAAGACAAGCAACAGGATGTGGCCATGCGCGTCATTGCCGACCATATCCGCACCATCGCATTCTCCATCACCGACGGGCAACTGCCTTCCAACGCCAAAGCGGGATACGTCATCCGCCGTATCCTTCGCCGTGCCGTGCGCTACGGATATACTTTCCTTGGGCAAAAGCAGGCTTTCATGTACAAACTCCTGCCCGTACTTATCGACAATATGGGCGATGCCTATCCTGAACTCGAAGCCCAGAAAGTCCTCATCGAAAAAGTAATCAAAGAAGAGGAAGAAGCCTTCTTGCGCACACTGGAAACCGGCATACGCTTGCTCGAAAAAACAATGGAAGAAGCCAAAGCCGATGGCAGAACCGTTATCGGAGGCAAGGATGCTTTCACACTGTACGACACATTCGGCTTCCCACTCGACCTTACCGAACTGATTTTGCGCGAAAACGGCATGAAAGTGAACATCCAAGAATTCGACGCCGAAATGCAGCAACAGAAACAGCGTGCCCGGAGTGCCGCAGCCATCGAAACCGGCGATTGGGTCATTTTAAAGGAGGGAACCACCACTTTCGTGGGATATGACTATACCGAATACGAAACCTCCATCTTGCGTTATCGGCAAATCAAGCAAAAGAACCAGACATTGTATCAGATAGTGCTCGATTACACACCTTTCTATGCCGAAAGCGGCGGGCAGGTGGGAGATACCGGCGTATTGGTGAGCGAGTTTGAAACAATCGAAATTCTCGACACAAAGAAAGAAAACAATTTACCCATACACTTTACCAAGAAACTTCCTGAGCATCCCGACGCACCGATGATGGCCTGCGTCAACACCGACAGGCGTGCAGCCTGTGCCGCCAACCACTCGGCCACACACCTCATCGACGAAGCCTTGCGCGAAGTGTTGGGCGAGCACATTGAACAGAAAGGATCGCTCGTCGGCCCCGAAGGACTTCGGTTCGACTTCTCGCACTTTCAGAAGGTCACAGACGAAGAATTGCGCCAAGTTGAACATCTGGTCAACGCCAAAGTGCGCACCAACATTCCGCTCAAAGAATACCGCAATATACCCATCGAAGAAGCCAAAGAGATGGGAGCCATCGCACTCTTTGGCGAAAAATACGGCGATCACGTACGCGTCGTTCGTTTCGGTACTTCCATAGAGTTTTGCGGAGGAACGCACGTACCCGCCACAGGAAGCATCGGCATGGTTAAAATCATTTCCGAAAGCTCTGTGGCCGCCGGTGTACGCCGTATCGAAGCATGCACGGGAAAACGAAGCGAAGAGCTTATTGATGCCATACAAGACACGTTGAACGATCTGCGTATCCTTTTCAACAATACCCCCGACCTGCTTGTCGCCGTACAAAAATACATCGACGAAAATACGGGATTGAAGAAACAACTGGACGAGTTCATGAAAGAAAAAGAGAATCGTCTGAAGGATATGTTGCGTAAAAGCATGAAAGAGATACAAGGCATGAAGGTTATCTCATTCAACGGAAAATTTCCTGCCGAAATCATAAAGAACATCGCTTTCCAATTGCGCGGCGAAATCACCGATAGTCTGATCTTTGTGGCCGGAAGCGTCGATGGAGGAAAGCCCATGCTCACTGTCATGTTAAGCGATAACCTCGTCGCCGAAGGACTGAATGCGGGCAATCTGGTACGACAAGCCGCCAAGCTCATCGCAGGCGGAGGAGGCGGACAACCCCATTTCGCCACGGCCGGGGGCAAAAACGCCGACGGGCTGAACGCCGCCATAGACAAAGTCTTCGAACTTGCAGGCCTCGAGAAGAACTGATTTCAATACTTCGTACAGATTTAAAGACATACAGCCGATAACCCTTTTGCTGAGTTATCGGCTGTTTTTTAGAAATTCTTGTATTTAAGATTAAAGGGGTTATCCGACTTTTTGGACAACCCCTTTACTATTTATTCGATGCTCGTTTGTGAGCGTAATTACTTCACTTCTTCAAAATCCGCATCCTGCACATTATCTCCATGTTGTCCGGTTCCCGTACCTGAATCGGGAGCGGTCTGGTTTCCACTTTGTGCATACATCTCCGCACTGGCGGCTTGGAAAGCAGTGTTGACCTCGGCCATGGCGGCATCGATTGCCGACAAATCTTGTGCCTTGTGAGCATCTTTCAACTTTTGAAGAGCCGCTTCGATCGGAGCTTTCTTGTCGGCGGGGAGTTTGTCGCCCAATTCTTTCAGCTGATTTTCGGTGGTGAAAATCATACTGTCGGCCTGATTCAGCTTGTCGATCTTTTCACGTTCTTTTCTGTCAGCATCGGCGTTGGCTTCGGCTTCGGCTTTCATACGTTCGATTTCTTCCTTGCTCAAACCGCTGGAAGCTTCGATACGGATGGCTTGTTCCTTACCCGTGGCCTTATCTTTGGCGGAAACTTTCAGAATACCGTTGGCATCGATGTCGAAAGTGACTTCGATCTGAGGCACACCGCGAGGAGCGGGAGCGATACCCGTGAGGTTGAACTGACCGATGGATTTGTTTTGAGAAGCCATCGGGCGTTCTCCTTGCAGGACGTGAATGGTCACTTCCGTCTGGTTGTCGGCCGCGGTAGAGAAAGTTTCGCTCTTCTTTGCCGGAATGGTGGTATTCGCATCGATGAGTTTGGTCATCACGCCACCCAAGGTTTCGATACCCATGGAGAGGGGCGTAACGTCGAGCAGCACGACACCTTTGATTTCGTCTGTCAACACGGCTCCCTGAACGGCGGCTCCCACGGCAACCACTTCGTCGGGGTTCACTCCCTTGGAGGGCACTTTGCCGAAGAAATCTTCCACCAGCTTCTGAACGGCGGGAATGCGCGAAGAACCGCCGACGAGGATGACTTCGTCAATATCCGA
>JBHAEN010000167.1:0-6966 GCA_041855645.1 Bacteroides sp.
AGTATTTTCGTTTAAACGGCCTGGATATCGTTTTAGAAAAAACGAAAAGACCGTTTTGCTAAAAACCCCCTTTTATTGAAGAAAAAGCAGAATCGGAAGATTAAAATAAATTGTAAGTTCTTTTCTTCAACAAAAACAGTAGAAAAAAAAACGAAATGTCGATAATGATAAAATAAACAGACAAACAAATCACCCGGCAACAAATTCGACAAATATCGACCGTCCGGCGTCAATGCCTGTTTATTGCAGTTCTAAATCCATCCATTCGCAATTTTTCCGTAAGTTTGCGGCATAAACAGCATTATAAAAGCATCGGATTGTGATTTTTGTCAAGGGTTATGGACAGATGTGCAACAACATCCTTCAGTATGCGCATCTTTATGCATGGGGCCGGGAGAACAACGTGAAAGTGCTCTCCATGCGTTTCTCTTACAAGTATCGGTACTTTGAACTTTGCCGTCGTCCCGAACACAACAGGTTGACTTACCTGTTTGCCAAATTACTCCTTAAAACCCGCCTGATCCGCCACCTTTGGCCGGAACCGACGGATGATGTCACGCCCGAAGAAATCGGCCACCTGAAAAACGACATGTTTATCGCCGTGAGCGGTTGGAGTTTCCGGCATATCGGCTTGTTTCTGAAGTATGAAGACGAAATCAGGAGGATGTTTGCCATCCAAAAGCGGTTTCGGACCCCGGTCGACCGTTATCTGGCCGCCTGCGAGTCAAGCGACATCCGTTTGGGAGTACACATCCGCCGCGGCGATTATGCCAGATTTATGGGCGGAATTCATTTTTTCGACGACGATACGTACATCCGCTACATCCGCGAATTCCTGTCGCTTTTCCCCGACAAGCGCATTTCGGTCTTCATCTGCACCAACGACAAGAATTTGCGGGTGGAAGATTATCGCGAGGCGTTGGCGTCCGACCGCATTCATCTGTTCCGGGGCACAGAGATCGAAGACCTGTATCTGCTTTCGCAATGCGACTACCTGATAGGCCCCAGAAGCTCCTTTTCACTGGTGGCTTCTTTCTATCGGCGCATACCGCTTTATCACCTTCAGGGTAAGGACGCACGGCTCACGCTGTCGGGTTTTCGGTATTTCGAGGATTTTTTAGCAGACATCTGAGTCTTTCTTCTTTTCTCCCTCCGCGATTTTAGCCAGCATCACAAACTGGTAATATCCCTCCAGACAAGCCCGTATGAAACCCGCTTTGCCGTCGCGCATTCCGCCCTTCAGCACATAGCCTTTGAAAAAGCGAAAGAAAGGGCGATAGAGGAAGGCTACCGCACCGTAGCGTTTGCCGCGCTTCCGCTCCAGTTCGTTGTCGGTATACTGATTGGTTTTCCTTACGATATCCGCGATGCTGTCGTTGGCCAGATGAATCAAGGCCAATTCCTTGTTTCGCGGCGGGATATGATACAACTTTCCGTCGACAGTGGGCTGCACATGAATGATGGGAGGCCACACGGTTCTTTCTTTCCGGAAGAAACGGAGAATGTGATCCGGATAGTGGCAGTGCATGAACCGCCCCATGAAGTAGTTTTTCCGGGGAATGTAGATACCGTCCGGGCAGTCGGGCTGCCCGATGCGGGCGTAAAGGAAATCCTTCAGTTCGGGGGTGACGATTTCGTCGGCATCCACCACAAGCACCCACGGATGAGCTGCTTGACGGATGGCGAATTCTCGTGCGGGTTCTACGATGTTATGGCGGCCTTTGGGAAAGGTGACGATGCGGCAGTGGTG
Source organism: Bacteroides sp. (assembly GCA_041855645.1). Taxonomy (GTDB): domain Bacteria; phylum Bacteroidota; class Bacteroidia; order Bacteroidales; family Bacteroidaceae; genus Bacteroides. Next base: position 1,751 of record JBHAEN010000167.1, read on the forward strand.
TTTGCGGGCGATGTCCCGTGTGGAGTCGGTGCTCTCCATGTCGCACACCAGCACCTCGTCGAAACCGGCCACGGCCTGAATGACTCTTTCAAGATGCTTCTCTGCATTGTAGGTATTGATTACGACCGAAATGCGTGGGCTGCTGTCCATAAGCGAAGGTTTTCGGAGTTAATGGGAGAAAAATGTATGAATTCTGTACAAGAACATGATTACTTTTTTAATCCGATGCTTGAACTGGCGCGTATCGCCCACCAGACGGATCTCCGGCCTGAGGGTGGAGGTTTCGAGTGCCGCGCAGTCTCTCAGGGCCCGACTCCAGACCGGAGGAAAGTTCTCGTCAAACCACCTGAAGCGTTCGGCCCGGGTGGCTTTCCTGTCGGAACTGAATCCTCCGCCTTCACAGACGGCGAGCACCGTCGGCAGATGACGGTAAGAACACCGTTCCATGACGATGCATTGAAAAGAATGTATCCAGTCGGAAAGGATTCTGTATCCGGTGTCGTATCGTTTGTTCTCGAACAGACTGCGGTGTATGAAGCAGGACTGATGGCAAAATGCGTCGCCGGCGAGGAAAAGCAGGTCGGGAACGTCGGGGAAAGTACATTTCTTGGCTTTCTTGCCCGATGTCACGATGGCATCTCCATAGATGTATTGCGTGCCGTCGAAGGGTATTTCGGCAAGGACGTCGCCGGCAAATGTGTCGCCCGAATTGAGAAAACACAAGTAATCGCCTGCGGCGCGGTCAATGCCCTTGTTCATACCGTCAAAGACTCCCCGATCGGGTTCCGACACCCGGAATGTCAGTTTGTCGTTTTCCCGTTCGTACTGCGTTATCGCTTCGAGGCTCCCGTCCGTCGAACCGGCATCGATGATGATATGTTCATAGGCATCGAACGTTTGCCGTTGCACGCTTTGCAGCGTTCGCAGGAGTCCTTCCCGGTTGTTGAAGTTGATGGTAATGATGCTCAGTGTAGGTTTCCGCATATCGAATTAAGGTATAATGTTATTTTCCAATGGCCTTTCGGTAGGTTTCTTCCGTCAGTCGGGCGGAGGTTTCCCATGAAAACGCTTTCAGTCGCTCTTCTCCTTTTCGGATGAGTTCCCGCCTCAACGACTCGTTGCCGATGACGTCAGACATGACCTTGCTCATGGATTCCGCGGAATAGGGGTCGAAATAGGCTGCGGCTTCTCCGGCTATTTCAGGGAAGCAGCTGGTGTTGCTGATCGCTATGGGGCAACGGCAGGCGTACGCCTCCAAAATGGGAATCCCGAACCCTTCGTACAACGACGGATAGACGAAGAGTAAAGCCCGGGCATAGAGTTCGCTCATTTCCCGATCGGAGGCCTTGACGTGATGCACGACTTCCGTCAAACGGTTTCGGGCAAGAAGTTCCTGTTCGCTTTTGCTCAGTCTTCCTCCCGTGTGTACGATGTGAAGCGAGGGGTCTTGGGCATGCAGCAAAGCGAAGGCTTCGACAAAACGGCCGAAGTTTTTATAGGGACTCCGGTCGCCCACGAACAAAAGATAACGCTCGGGAAGTTCCAACCGGCAGTCGCCTTCGGGACATTTCATGTCCGTACTGTGGTAAATCACATCTATCTTGTCCGGCGCCACGCCCAAGAGTTCGACCACATCTTTCTTCGTATTCTCGCTTACGGCAATGATGCGAGTGGCACGACCGATGACCTCTTTTTTCTGCCGGATGACTTCTTCCGCATCTGCGAAGTAGTCTGAAAATTTCTCATGAATCATGTCGTGCACGGTGATCACATAGGGACGATCGCCGATGTATTGCAGGAAATAAGGGTCGTAATAAGTGGGGTGGAACAAGAATCCGTCGGTTTTCCGGCGGAGGAGCTTTTTCATGCGGGAGCGATTCAGCGTGAGAAAATGTTTGCTCAGGTTCTTATACACGAATCGCGGCAGAGGTATGAGCGAGGTCTTTCTCCACCGTTGCAGAAGATAGTAGTTGATGGAGAAAAGAACCGGTATGCGGTATTCGCACGAGAGTCTGTCGATGATTTCGCAAAAATAACGCGAAATTCCGCCGAACCGTTGCATGGCAAAGGCTTGGTAATCGTACATCACCCGAATCTCGTCCTTTTTGTTTTTCTGTTTCATATTCTTCGGTTTGCTGTGCACAAAGATAGGCACTTGTTCGTGTACGGTCAATACATCAACCGGGTTTCGGGTTTTATTCTTTCATCGCTTTCCGGTAGACTTCCGTCAGGGCGGCGGCAATGGTTTCCGGCTCAAAACGGCCGGCGTACCGTCTGCCTTCGGCAATCATGGTTTGCCGCAACTCTTCGTCCGACAGCACACGCTCCACGGCACGGGCAAGCGCTGCCGCATCGTTGGGGTCGACGTAGAGCGAATGGGGGCCTCCGGCTTCTTCCAGACAAGAGCCTGTGGCACCGATGACCGGAATTCCGCAATTCAAGGCCTCGAGCAGGGGAATGCCGAAGCCCTCGAAGAAGGAGGGGTAGACGAAGGCGGAAGCCATCTGATAGAAAGCGGGAAGCTCGCGGAAAGGGACGTTGTGGAGCAGCGTCATGCGGCCTTCCAAGCCGTTGTCCCGCAGGAAACGCTCCACGATTTCCGCGTAGGCGGTGCGCTTGCCGATGGCCACCACGCTGAGAGGCTTTTCCGTTTCTTTCAGCATGCGGGCAACGAGCAACAGGTTTTTCCGTTCTTCGATGCTGCCCACATAGAGCAAGTAGCGTTCTGGCAAGTCATACTTGTCACGCACTTCCGCCTTGAGGGTTTCGCACGCCGGCTGTTTGAACTGCGCATCGCACCCCTGATACACGACGTCTATCTTCGTCTCTTCAATACCGAAGAAGCGTATGATGTCGCGTTTCGTACATTCGCTGACGGCCACGACGCGATCGGCATTTTCGCACGCCTTGCGAAATTTGCAGGCATAAATCCGTCGGTCGATTAAAGGGTAGTACTGCGGATAGCGCAAGAAAATCAGGTCGTGGATGGTAACGACAGTCGTCACTTCCTTGGCGCGGCGGATGTTGAACGGAAGTTCGTTGCTCAACCCGTGAAAGAGCCGCACACCGTCTCGCCGCAAGTCGGCGGTCAGTCCCCACACCCTCCAAAGCGAAGAGAGGCGTTTCCATATCCGCCCGCGGGGAGCGCATACGGTTCCCCGCCCGTCCAGAGGGCCGAGAAGAGCCGTTTTCTCCGCACGGGGCACGTAGAGGCGATAATCGTTATGCGGTGCATGTTCGGTAAGTGCTTCCAGAATGAAGCGACTGTAATTTCCAAGTCCGGTTCGGTTTTGGGCTGCCCGTTTGGCATCGAATCCTATTCGCATGATGCTTTCGTTCTATGAGTTGGCGGATACAAATGTATGCTTTTTTTTCAGTTCCCGCATTTTCCTTCTCTAAAAAGACCGGAGAGGCGCATGAAAAAGGGGGTACGCGCCTTCGGGTCGCGAGCATTCGCCGAGGCGACACTTGGGTTCATTCCTCGCGGACATGGCTCCAAGCGTCGGAACAAAGGGAAGCAGACCGTGTGCATCGGTCAACTGCCGCCCGTTCGCCACATATTTTCCTTCGCTGCATAAAGCCGATCGCCGGCCTGCACCTTCCTTTTCGTTGGCCTGCACCCGCTTTTTCGTCGGCGTGCAGTTTCTTTTTCGTTGGGGTGCAGGCAAACGAATAATTTTATGCGTGCGAAAGCCTTATTTCCTTCGGCGAAAAGAGACTCGACATGTGCAAAATCTCGAAAAACGAAGTGTGCTTGAGGCGTTTCCGACGAATCGGCACGGGAATCGTTGGAATTTGGCCATACTTTCCGTAAGTTTGTCCTCCGATTTAACCTCACACACCTTATTGCACCCGATGAAGAAAAGAGTACTGATTCTGGTCAGCCGCTTCCTTGAAGGAGGCATTGACACCGTGCTGATTGAGTATCTGAAGCAGTTCGACCGCAACCAATATGCCTTAACCTTAGGCGTGGGCATCTGCATGGAAGAACTGGAAACGCACAGACATGCCGTTCCGTCCGACATACCCGTGCACTATCTGGTACGCAATCCCGCCTTGATCCGATTCCGGAAGAAAAAAGTCACCGGGCGTTTGTCGTTCGTCGGAAAACTGTACGACGAGCTCTTTCTTTCTCCCGTCAGACGCAGGCAGCAACGGATTCGCCTGCGCCGGTTGCTCAAAGAACACGATGTGGTCATCGACTTCGATTCCACCTTTTACTCCTTTCTGAAACGAAGTCCTGTTCCCACCGTGGCTTTCTTCCACTTCAGTTTCAGCCGGTATCATCGCGGCAATGCGAAGCGGCTCAATCGCTTGGGGCGCAAACTGGATATTTACGACCGCATCGTAACGATTTGCGAAGAAATGCGACGCGAGGGTGAGACCATGTTCCCCGAATTGCGCAAGAAATTCGTCACCATATATAACGGACTCAACTTCGATGAAATAAAAGCGCGAGCCGAAGAACCCATAACGGACGAGAGAGTTTCCCATCCTTACATTCTGGCCGTTCAGAGACTGGAGGAAAGCCAAAAAGACGCCACGACTTTGCTGAAAGCGTACAAAGTGCTGGTCGATCGGTATGCCATCAAGGAACGTCTGTATTTGGCAGGCGAAGGCAAGAGTCGCCCGATGCTGGAAGCGTTGGTCGAGGAGTTGGGACTTGGCGAACGGGTGTCTTTTCTGGGCAAAGTGATGAATCCCTACCCGTGGATCAAACGCTGCGAGCTATTCGTGCTCAGCTCGAAGTTTGAAGGATTTGGCATTGTACTCACGGAGGCTATGGTTCTTGAGCGTGCTCTCGTGTCGACGGCTTGCCCTACTGGTCCTGTCGAAATTCTTGCCGAGGGTCGTGCCGGCTCTCTGGTTCCGGTCGGCGATGTCGAACAAATGGCCGAAGCCATACACAAGATGCTGAACGACGAGTCTTATTCTGCCGAAATGCAGGCCGGCATGCGCGAACATGTCGGACGTTTCAGCGTCCGTCGGGTTATGGAGCAAATCGATAATCTGTTGACCACACTTACCGATAATCGGTAAATGGGGCACAACAAAAGTATTGGAATGAAAAAGCGAACAGGATATGATAAAAGACTTGACTTGGCAGAAGAAACTGCATACCATGGTTTTCGGCAGCTGGCGTTCGGCGGCTTATGCTTGGCGCTCCCGATTTTCGCCGGCCATGCCCGCCGCCTCGAAAACCGAAGTCGTGGATG
>JBHAEN010000168.1:0-7392 GCA_041855645.1 Bacteroides sp.
GGAGAAAAGAAAACGGTCGTCATCTCGTCGCCCGCCATCCGAAAAGGCGAGAAAATCGGCTTAAAAATCAAACATCTGCGTGAAACCTATTAAAATTAAATATCGTTTTTATTCATCTTGTAATAGTTTTAATGTCATGAAACAATTTTTGAAACGAACCGGTTATCTGATGTTATCCGGTCTTTTGCTTTCGTGTACTGCCGTGCAAAAGGAAGCCGATTATCAAATCATTCCGCTTCCGCAGAACATTGTGCCCTCCGAGGGAGCCTCTTTCACCTTGAACGGCAAAGTGCAAATCCTCTATCCGGAAGGAAATGCAAAGATGGAACGCAATGCCCGATTCTTGGCTGAATACCTGAAAGATGCCACGGGAAAAGACTTTGCCGTAAAGGCAGGCACGGAAGGCAAGGGAGCGATTCTGCTTTCTTTGGGCCATAATTCCGAAAATCCGGAAGCCTATCAACTGAAAGTGACGGCAGACGGCGTCTCGATTTCGGGCACGACGGAAGCCGGCGTGTTCTACGGTATCCAGACATTGCGCAAATCGCTTCCTGTGGCGAAAGGGGCCGAATTGGTGCTACCCGCCGTACAGATTGACGATTTTCCCCGCTTTGGCTACCGTGGCGCCCACTTCGACGTGGCTCGCCACTTCTTCACGCTCGACGAAGTGAAAACCTACATCGATATGATGGCTTTGCACAACATGAACCGCCTCCATTGGCACTTGACGGAAGATCAGGGCTGGCGTCTGGAGATAAAGAAATATCCCCGACTGACGGAAATCGGTTCCAAGCGCAAAGAAACCATGGTCGGTAAGAACTTCGATAAGTTTGACGGCACTCCTTACGGTGGTTTTTATACCCAGGAAGAGGCCAGGGAAATTGTGGCGTATGCCGCCGAACGCTACATTACCGTAATTCCCGAAATCGACCTTCCCGGACACATGCAAGCCGCTCTGGCCGCTTATCCCGAACTCGGATGTACGGGAGGTCCGTATGAAGTATGGACGAAGTGGGGTGTTTCGGAAGAAGTGCTGTGTGCCGGCAACGACCTGACCTTGCAGTTCATCAATGATGTTTTGACGGAGGTGATAGACATATTTCCTTCGGAATACATCCACATCGGAGGAGATGAATGTCCGAAAGTAAGATGGGAAAGCTGTCCGAAGTGTCAGGCCCGCATCAAAGCACTAGGATTGAAGTCGGATGCCGCTCATAGCAAGGAAGAACGTTTGCAGAGTTTTGTCATCCATCATGCAGAGAAGTTTCTGAACGAGCATGGACGCCAAATTATCGGCTGGGACGAAATCCTTGAAGGAGGATTGGCGCCCAATTCGACGGTGATGTCGTGGCGCGGGGAAGCCGGAGGCATTGAAGCCGCCAGGCAGAAGCACGATGTGATTATGACTCCCAACACCTATCTCTATTTCGACTATTATCAGACGGCCAATACCGAGAACGAACCTTTGGCCATTGGCGGATGCCTGCCGATGGAAAGAGTATATGGCTATGAACCGATGCCCTCGGTGTTGACGCCTGAAGAGCAGAAGTACATCAAAGGAGTACAAGCTAACTTGTGGACGGAATACATCGCCACTTTCGCTCATGCACAATACATGGTGTTGCCGCGTTGGGCTGCCTTGGCCGAAGTGCAGTGGACGGAGCCCGGCAAGAAAAACTATGAGAACTTCCTGACCCGCTTGCCTCGTTTGATCGATTTGTATAGTGCCGAGGGTTATACCAACTATGCCAAGCACGTGTTTGAAGTGAAGGCGGAACACAAGCAAAATTCCGAAGAAAATGCGATCGAAGTGGTACTTTCCACCATCGACAATTCACCGGTCCACTACACGGTCGACGGAACAACCCCGACGAAGGCTTCTCCGTTGTACACCGCTCCGTTGAAACTAAAAGAAACCACGACTTTGAAGTCTGTGGCCGTTCGGCCATCGGGCAATAGCCTCGTGGATTCGATAACGTTTACTTTCAATAAGTCCACTGCTCAAAGAATCACCTCCAATCAGGAGTTTCATCCCAATTACAAGTTTATGGGCGCTTCCACTTTGGTCGACGGACTGAAAGGAACAAAGAACTACCGGACGGGACGTTGGGTCGGCATACAGGGTGGCGATATTGATGTTACGATCGACTTCGCAAAAACGACGGAGATTTCTTCCGTTACATTCTCCACATGTGTTGTTAAAGGCGACTGGATATTTGATGCAAGAGGCATTGCCATCGAAGTGTCCGAAGACGGAAAGAACTTCGTGAAAATCGCTTCGGAAGACTATCCGGCCATGAAAGCCGAAGACAAAGACGGAGTTACGGAACGATCCGTTTCCTTTGAACCCGTAGCGGCACGCTACGTGAGAGTCGTCATACAGTCGGAAAAGAGCATTCCCGAGTGGCATGGCGGAAAAGGCAAGCCCGGCTTCGTTTTTGTGGATGAAATCGCCATCAACTGATTGTTATGAAAATCAAGAATTGGTTACTTGCAGGAATGTTGGGGATGTGCCTTGGGGCGCATCCCCTGTCTGCTCAACGTGTTATCCCCGTTCCCTTGTCCATGGAGTATGGAGTCGGCCGGTTTCAGCCCTCTCCGAAAACCGGGTTCTATACTAATGTGCAAGGCGATGAGGCACTGGCTTTGAGAGACTGTTTGGCTCCGATTGCCGATTTCGGCCGGCAACAAGTCCGCGATAAGATGGGGAAAAATACGTTTGCGTTGCTCTTGTGTCCTCAAAGCGAATCGTTGCCCACGGCGGAAAGCTATACACTTTCCGTCACTCCGCAACAAGTGGTTGTCCGGGCCACTTCCGGAGCCGGCCTTTTTTACGGCATACAAACCCTCCTTCAGTTGGCGGATAATGCGGAAGGCAAAATCGTGATTCCCGCGGTGGAGATAAAAGACACACCCCGTTTTGAATATCGCGGCATCATGCTCGATGTTTCCCGTCATTTTTTCACCAAAGAACATCTCAAGAAGCAGATTGATGCGTTGTCGCGTTACAAGATCAATCGGCTGCACATTCACCTGACCGATGGGGCAGGCTGGCGAATCCAGATAGACAAATATCCCCGTTTAACCGATTTTGCCGCTTGGCGAAAAGGAGTTACGTGGCGTGATTGGTGTAAGGCCAAGAAAATATATCTTCCCGAAGGCCATCCCGAAGCTACGGGAGGTTATTATACGAAAGACGACATTCGGGAGATCGTGGAATATGCCCGCCGGCATTACATGACGGTGATTCCTGAAATAGAAATGCCCGCCCACACGGAGGAAGTGTTGGCCGCTTATCCCCAATTATCCTGTTCCGGAGAGCCTTATAAGAATACGGATTTCTGTGTCGGCAATGAAGAAACGTTTACTTTCCTTGAGAATGTGTTGACGGAAGTCATGGAGTTATTCCCTTCCGAATACATACATGTCGGCGGAGATGAAGCAGGTAAAAAGGGCTGGGTCACGTGTCCGAAGTGCCAAAAGCGCATGCAGGAGGAAAATCTGTCCGATGTGGATGAACTGCAAAGTTATCTGATCAGACGCGTCGAACGTTTCCTCAACTCGAAAGGGCGTAAACTGTTGGGTTGGGATGAAATTCTGGAAGGCGGCTTGGCTCCTAACGCCACGGTCATGTCGTGGCGTGGTGAGGAAGGCGGAATTGCCGCTGCGACAAGCGGTCATCGTGCCATCATGACGCCCGGGGCTTTTTGTTATTTCGATAGCTATCAGGATGCCCCGCTCACACAACCCGATGCCATCGGCGGGTATTTGCCTTTGGAAAAGGTGTATTCGTACGATCCGCTTCCTTCCGCTTTGACCGCGGAACAGGCCAAGCTCATCTATGGCGTACAGGCCAATCTGTGGGCCGAATTTATTTCCACCCCCGAACATGCAGAATACATGCTTTATCCCCGTGCCTTGGCCTTGGCCGAAGTCGCATGGTCTGCTCCCGGACGGAAGTCGTGGCCCGACTTTTATTCTCGCGCACTCCGCGCCGCAGACGAGTTGAAAGCCAAAGGGTATCGAACTTTCGATTTGCGGACGGAAAAAGGCAGCAGGCCTGAGTCGCAAGAACCGGTAAGCCATTTGGCTTTGGGAAAGAAGGTGATCTATCATGCTCCCTATAATTCCGGATATGCCGCCGGTGGTGAGAAATCCCTGACGGACGGCCTGCGAGGAAACTGGACTTTTAAAGACGGTGTTTGGCAAGGCTTCAATGCTCCCGAACGCCTGGACGTTACGATTGACTTGGAACAGAGCCGGAAAATATCCGAAGTCTATGCCGACTTCATACAAGTCTACGCACCGGATATTTACCTGCCTGTGGAAGTGGCGATCGCCGTTTCCGACGACGGGGAATCATTCCGGGAACTGACCCGGCTTTTTTATACCGTGGAACCCATGAAAGCAATCGACTTCAAGCGATTCGGCTGGCAGGGAGAAACATCGGGAAGATTTATCCGTTTTCAGGCCAAAGCCGATAAGAAACTGGACGGATGGATATTCACGGATGAGATTATAGTGAAATAGATACATGAAACAAATAAAAAGCAACACAACGCTGAAGGCATGGCGAATGAAACTGCTCGCCGGTTTAATCGTCATGTCTTCGTCTATGACCTTGAGTGCGCAAGTGCGCACCGAATATCTTTTGGATAAAGGATGGAAGTTTACGCGTGAAGACCGTGCCGACTTTGCGGAAGCCGGCTGTAAGGACGACAAGTGGCAAACGGTGACCGTGCCGCACGATTGGGCTATTTACGGTCCCTTCAGCATAACCAACGACAAGCAGGTGGTGGCCATTTCGCAAGACGGACAAAAGGAGGCGATGGAGCATGCCGGCCGTACGGGCGGTTTACCCTTCGTCGGGGTGGGATGGTATCGTCTCAAGTTCGAGGCGCCGGCTTTTGCCCCTGCGGGGAAACGGGCGTTCTTGATTTTCGATGGCGCCATGAGCCACGCGCTGGTCTATGTCAATGGGCAAGAGGCCGGGCAATGGCCATACGGCTACAATACGTTTCACGTCGATGTCACCGACTTGCTGAGGGAAGGAACCAATACCTTGGCCGTTCGGTTGGAGAATCTGCCGGAGTCATCGCGCTGGTATCCGGGAGCGGGGCTGTACCGTCACGTGCACCTGCTCGTCACGGAAGAGGCTCATGTGCCCATTTGGGGAACCTGCCTGACGACTCCGAACGTCAGTGAAGAATGGGCTGAGGTAGACCTGAAAACCGACTTTGTCGTTCCTGCCGGCAAGACGTTTGATGCGTACCGCATCGTGACAGAACTTCGTGATGCGGATGGCAAAGTGGTGGCACGCGATGAACAGAAAGGGCATCGGCTTGGAAAACATGCTTTCCATCAACGGTTCTTTGTGGAGCGACCCTCGCTTTGGACGCCCGACACTCCCGTGCTTTATGCGGCTTGCTCTCGCATTTACGAGGGCGAGCGACCGGTCGACGAGTACACCACTTCGTTCGGCATCCGTTCGATCGAAATCGTTCCCGACAAAGGTTTCTTTCTCAATGGCGAGAAAACCGTTTTCAGGGGTGTCTGCAATCACCACGATCTCGGCCCTCTCGGGGCGGCTGTGAATGAGGCTGCCATCCGCCGGCAAATCCGTATCTTAAAAGACATGGGTTGCAACGCCATCCGCACTTCTCACAACATGCCGGCTCCGGAGCTTATTAAAGCGTGTGACGAGATGGGCATGATGGTCATGGTGGAATCGTTCGACGAATGGAAGGCAAAGAAGGTGGACAACGGCTATCATCGGATTTTCGACCGGTGGGTAGAGAAAGATCTGGTCAATCTGTTGCGGCAGTATCGCAACAATCCGAGCGTGGTGATGTGGTGCATCGGCAACGAAGTCCCCGATCAGTGGGATGGCGACCGGGGCCCCAAGCTCTCCCGGTTTTTGCAGGACATCTGTCACAGGGAAGATCCCACGCGTCCTGTCACGCAGGGCATGGACGCTCCCGACGCCGTGGTGAGCAACAACATGGCTGCCGTGATGGATGTGCCCGGCTTCAACTACCGTCCTCATAAATATGAGGAAAGCTATCGGAAACTTCCGCAACGAATCATTCTGGGGAGCGAAACGGCCTCCACGGTCAGTTCGCGAGGCGTCTACAAATTTCCCGTGACACGGCAGTGGATGAAGAAGTACGACGATCATCAATCGTCTTCTTACGATGTCGAGCATTGTTCATGGTCTAATTTGCCCGAAGACGACTTTATCCGTCATGAGGATTTACCCTACTGTATCGGAGAGTTTGTCTGGACGGGATTCGATTACTTGGGTGAACCCACGCCTTATTACACCGACTGGCCCAGCCATTCTTCGCTGTTCGGCATCATAGACCTCGCGGGACTGCCGAAGGACCGTTACTACCTCTACCGCAGCCATTGGAACAAGGACCGGGAAACGTTGCACATTCTGCCCCATTGGAATTGGGAAGGCCGGGAGGGAGAAACGACACCGATATTCGTCTACACCAATTATCCTTCAGCCGAACTGTTCATCAACGGGAAAAGTCAGGGACGGAAAACAAAAGATTTCTCCGTGACGATTCACAACAGTGCAGACTCGGTTTCGATGATGAACCTGAAACGTCAGACCCGTTATCGACTGATGTGGATGGATACAAAATACGAACCGGGCACGGTAAAAGTGGTGGCCTACGACGCCGAAGGGCGGGCCGTATCCGAGAAAGAACTGCATACGGCGGGCCGGCCTTACCGCATCGAACTGATACCCGACCGCTCCGTCATTCGTGCCGATGGAAAGGACCTTTCGTTCATCACGGTGAAAGTCGTGGATAAAGACGGGAATCTGTGCCCGAATGCCGTGAACGAAATCGACTTCCGGGTGAAAGGGGCAGGAACTTATCGTGCGGGTGCGAACGGCAATCCCGTTTCTCTCGAGTCGTTCCAACGGCCGAGGATGAAAGTCTTCGGCGGTATGATGACAGCCATCATAGGTTCTACGGAACAGGCCGGAAGCATCACCGTCGAGGCTACGGCCAAGGGCTTGAAGAAGGCTGTGCTGGTTATCCGGAGCGACAAGTAACGAGGCCCGTTCGGCGAGAGAGGCTGATTCATGAGGACATCCGTGGGATAAGTATGCGGCAAATTCCGGATTTGCCTGAAAAAGAGGGGGGCTGAGCCGAAACGGAAGTGTCGGTTCAGCCCTTTTTGAACATGTCGGAAGGAGATGGATCGCCCCTCTCGATTTCCGAACCTTTCGATGCTCGGATGATAACCTTTCGTGGTTATCACGCCGTCTCGGGAAGCCCTGTTCACGGGCGTTTCGGAGAGTGTGTTTTTCTTTTTCGGGCATGAGTCGATGCTTCGCGAAAGCACGCCTGATAAAAACCGAACAGGGTGCAC
>JBHAEN010000169.1:0-4467 GCA_041855645.1 Bacteroides sp.
CTAATTGGCGATAACCCCGGAAATCAGGTGGAGGAACGCTCGTCGGGACGGGTGGTCCCGCCCCTTGCCGCGCGGCGATCCCCGACCGAAGAGAGTACACGAAAACGTTGCGTTTCTATTTGGATTCTTCATTCGCTCATGTTTTTTCACCCGACAATTTACCCTCGAATCAACAACAGAAGTGATGACTGATGTATGAAATCTCGAGGTTCCGTCTTTTCGGCGAACTGCCGGTCATACATTTTATCACACTCTCCACAACCGACAATCGCCAAACGACCATACGCACTCATTTGTCCATGGACTGTAAGTTTATTTTAACTCTATTCGTGATATCGGTTTCGGAATCTGTCGTGATCCCGAATCATGCTCAGACCTCTTCAGAGGGTCTTTTCCGAATACCGCGCAGTCAATGTCCGAAACACACGCAGTTAATGTCTAAAATGCGTGCAGTTATCGCATGGATTTCGCACGATTCGGAAACCCACGAAATGATGTCAAAAAAAGAGATTGCTGAAGACAGGTTGCCGACGCGTAATTCATAAGTACGAAGAAGAGATAAATTCTCAGAATTGAGTCTACAAACTTTTACTTTTTTCGACCCCCAATGCACACTTAATAACAAAAAGTGCTATCTTTGCCACCTGTTTTTGGGGATTTTCTTTCCTATTAAACAAAGGCTTAATACATATAAGTCTAAGTAATATCGATTTATAAATATAGATTACAATTCATGGGATTATTACAAGAGAAGCTGGCCAAGTACGACTTGCCGCAACAATTTATGGAAAAAGGCGTGTATCCGTACTTCCGTGAAATAGAAGGTAAGCAAGGAACCGAAGTGGAGATGGGGGGCCATCATGTACTTATGTTCGGATCCAATGCTTATACGGGACTTACCGGCGATGAAAGAGTGATAGAAGCCGGTATTAGGGCTATGCGTAAATACGGTTCGGGTTGTGCCGGATCACGCTTCTTGAATGGAACATTAGATCTTCATGTGCAGCTCGAAAAAGAACTGGCTGCTTTCGTCGGTAAAGAAGATGCGCTTTGCTTTTCAACCGGATTTACGGTAAATTCCGGAGTGATTCCCTGTCTGACCGATCGTAACGATTACATTATTTGCGACGACCGCAACCATGCTTCGATCGTTGACGGACGACGACTCTCTTTCTCGCAACAGCTGAAATACAAACATAATGACATGGCCGATCTGGAGAAACAACTTCAGAAGTGTAATCCGGATTCCATTAAGTTGATCATCGTCGACGGTGTTTTCTCCATGGAAGGAGACTTGGCCAATCTGCCTGAAATCATTCGTTTGAAGCATAAATACAATGCCACAGTCATGGTGGACGAGGCACACGGCATCGGCGTGTTCGGGAAACAGGGGCGCGGAGTGTGCGACCATTTCGGACTGACGCATGAGGTCGACCTCATCATGGGAACTTTCAGTAAGTCGCTGGCTTCCATCGGTGGATTTATTGCCGCAGACTTTTCCATCATCAACTGGTTGCGTCACAATGCCCGTACCTATATTTTCAGTGCATCGAATTCGCCGGCAGCCACGGCATCGGCGTTGGAAGCCTTGCACATCATTCAGGAAGAGCCCGAACGCTTGGAAAAGCTTTGGGAAGCCACCAATTATGCGCTGAAGCGTTTCCGTGACGCCGGATTCGAGATTGGGGCGACGGAATCTCCCATCATCCCTCTTTATGTGCGAGACACCGAGAAGACCTTTATCGTAACGAAGTTGGCTTTCGACGAAGGCGTGTTTATCAATCCGGTAATACCTCCCGCTTGTGCACCTCAGGATACTTTGGTGCGAGTGGCTTTGATGGCTACGCATACCAAAGAGCAGATTGACAGTGCCGTCGAAAAACTAACCCGGTGTTTCAAAATGCTTGATCTTTTGTAAAGCCGCACAGGTGCAGCATAAAAAACGTAAAGCTCTCCATATTCACTTTTTATGATAGAATATGGAGAGCTTTATTTTTGTCGACGGCTGTCTCAGCGTACCAGTCTTTCGGTTGCTTCGAGTATTCTGTCTCTATCTCCAAACGCCGAGAATCGGACATAGCCTTCGCCGCCGGAACCGAAACCCGCACCCGGCGTGCAGACAATGTTTTTTTTCTTCAACAGAAAATCGAAGTATTCCCAACTGTTCATTCCATCGGGAGTTTTTGCCCATAGATATGGAGAATTTATGCCGCCGAAAACTTTCAGTTCCACAGATTGCAGAGCTTGGCGGATGATGCGGGCATTTTCCATGTAATACCGGACAAGGTTCCGTACCTGCTCCTTGCCTTCGGGAGTGTATGTCGCTTCCGCCGCTCGTTGCACCACATAAGAAGTTCCATTAAATTTGGTGGTGTGTCTCCGCAGCCACAGTTTGTTGAGACTGATATTTTCGCCACTCTCGGAAAATGCCATAACGGTTTTGGGAACAACCGTGTATGCACATCGCATTCCTGTGAATCCGGCAGTTTTTGAGTAACTTCTGAATTCTATGGCCACTTCTTTGGCTCCTTCTATCTCGTAAATGCTGTGCGGCACGTCTTCCTCGGTAATGAATGCTTCGTAAGCGGCATCGTAAAGAATGACTGCCCGGTTGGTTCGAGCATAATCCACCCACAAGCGAAGCTGTTCTTTGGTAAGAGTTATGCCTGTCGGGTTATTCGGATAGCAGAGGTATATGATGTCAACCGGTTCGGCGGGTAATTCGGGAACAAAGCCGTTCGATTCGTCGCAACGCAGGAAAATTAAGTCCGTCCATCCTCCGTTTTCGGTGGGTTCACCCGCACGTCCACCCATGACGTTGGTGTCCACATAAACGGGATAGCTCGGATTGGCGATGGCTACTTTGTTGTTTGGGCTGAAAATATCGCCGATGTTTCCGGTGTCGCTTTTGGCGCCATCGCTCACGAAAATTTCATCAGCCTCTATACCCAACGCTTTGAAATCATTTTCGATAATTGACCGACGCAAAAAATCATAACCCTGTTCCGGTCCATATCCGCGAAACGTCTCACTCACGCGTTGTTCTTCGGCCGCCTTTATCATGGCTTCCACGCAGGCTTCGGGAAGCGGGAGTGTTACGTCACCGATACCCATTCGGATGATGTCGGCCGAAGGATTTTCAAGTTTGTGCCGTGCGATTCGTTTGGCTATTTCCGAAAATAGATAGGTTGCCGGAATTTTGATGAAATTTTCATTGATGCGGACCATTTCAGTACGGTTTTTGAGGTTGTTGGGAAGTGCTAAATTTCTCCTTCGAATACAGTGACTGCATCTCCGGTCAGATATACGTGATTGTCGGCTTCATTCCATTCGATTTCCAATTCTCCTCCAAGCAGTTGTACCGTTGCTTTTCGTTCGGTGAGCCCGTTGAGTACGGCGGCGACAACCGTGGCGCAAGCTCCGGTTCCGCAGGCTTGCGTTTCGCCCGCTCCCCGCTCCCATACGCGCATTCTCAAACAATCATCGGATACTTTTTTCACAAACTCGACATTTGTGCGATTGGGGAAATGGGGAGAATGTTCTATCAACGGACCGATTTTCGGGAGATCAAGCGCATGAATGTCGTTCGTGAAAATTACGGCATGAGGATTTCCCATCGAAATGCAGGTGACTTGATGCGTTATACCTTCATTTGTCGTCAATGGTTGTCCGATTATCGGCGATTGAGAGAAGGTCGAAGGAATGGATGCCGCTTCAAGGATGGGCTCACCCATATCCACGGTTACTTTTTCAACTTTATTGTCTGCATTGAGAAAAAGTTTCAGCATTTTGATTCCCGCAAGTGTTTCAAGGCTGATTTGAGTCTTGTCGGTCATTCCTTTTTCGTAAACGTATTTTCCGATGCACCGTGAGGCATTGCCGCACATTTCCGACTCGGAGCCGTCTGAATTGAACATACGCATTCTGAAATCGCATTTTTCGGAAGGGAGTATGATTACCAGCCCGTCCGAGCCGATGCCCTTGTGTCTGTCACTCAGTCTTTCGGACCATTCGGAGGGATTGTCGATGTGTTCGGTGAAACCGTTTATGTAGATGTAGTCGTTTCCGGTCCCGTGCATTTTGGTAAACTGCATACGATCTGTTTTTATGGGATTTTGCACAGCGGTTTTTTCTTTAAAAGAAAAAGACACTGCAAAACGTATGTTTTACAGTGTCTTGATTTAAAGAGCGGAAAACGAGACTCGAACTCGCGACCCTAACCTTGGCAAGGTTATGCTCTACCAACTGAGCTATTTCCGCAGCAAGACTTTATTTGTGAAGAGAAGGAGACTCGAACTCCCACGACATAACTGTCACTACCCCCTCAAAGTAGCGCGTCTACCAATTCCGCCACCTCTCCGTTCAAAGTAAAGTCTAAATAAAGTGCCCAGAACAGGACTCGAACCTGCATGCCTCTCGACACACGCACCTGAAACGTGCGCGTCTACCAATTCCGCCACCTGGGCA
>JBHAEN010000170.1:0-5270 GCA_041855645.1 Bacteroides sp.
AGTTGGACTACCAGGATTCGAACCTAGACAAACAGAACCAAAACCTGTTGTGCTACCATTACACCATAGTCCAAACACAATGTTCTCCTTAAATCGCTGCAAAGATAGGGCGCAGGGCGAAAACCACCAAATTTTTCGGTGTTTTTTTATGCGTAAAGCCGATCTGCCCCTCCTCGCCGGGCTTTATTTGGCATGCAGCAGATAGTAGTTTTTCTTTCCGCGCTGCACAAGCAGGTATTTACCGCCAAGCAAATCGGCCGTCGTCAGAGGACGATCGAATGAATCGAGTTTCTCCTTGTTGAGTGACACGCCACCCCCCTGAACCAATTTGCGCATCTCGCCTTTCGATGGGAATACGGGGGCTGCGTCGGTCAGGAGGTCGACGGCTTTCGTTCCGTTTTCAAGGAGCGAGCAGGGCACGTCGAACTGCGGCACACCGTCGAAGACGGCCAGCAGCGTATCTTCGTCAAGACGGCGCAACGCCTCGGACGTGGAGTTCCCGAACAGGATATTCGAGGCTTCCACGGCCGCTTCATAATCGGCTTCGGAATGTACCATGACGGTCACTTCTTTTGCCAGACGCTTCTGCAAAGCGCGCAAATGCGGAGCCTCACGGTGCTCGGCCGCAAGCGCTTCGATTTCTTCCTGCCCGATGGAAGTGAATATTTTGATGTATCGTTCGGCATCGGCATCGCTCACATTCAACCAGAATTGGTAGAATTTGTAGGGCGAGGTGTAACGGGCATCGAGCCAGATGTTGCCCGATTCCGTTTTACCGAACTTGCCGCCGTCGGCTTTCGTGATGAGCGGACAGGTGAGAGCGAATACCTCGCCTCCGTTCGTGCGGCGTATGAGTTCGGCTCCCGTAGTGATGTTTCCCCACTGGTCGGACCCTCCCATTTGCAGACGACATCCCTTCGTGTTGTACAGATGAAGGAAGTCGTAGCCTTGCAAAAGTTGATAGGTGAATTCGGTGAACGACAGTCCGTCGCGCGCCTCACCGTTGAGACGACGCTTTACGGAATCTTTCGCCATCATATAGTTCACCGTGATGTGCTTGCCCACTTCGCGTGCGAAATCGAGGAAAGTAAATGCTTTCATCCAGTCGTAATTGTTCACCAATTCGGCTCTGTTGGGTGCATCGGACTCAAAATCGAGAAACTTGGCCAACTGTTTCTTGATGCACTCCTGATTATGACGCAAGGTTTCTTCATTGAGCAGATTACGTTCGGCCGACTTACCCGAAGGGTCGCCGATCATGCCCGTGGCACCGCCGATGAGCGCAAGGGGTTTATGTCCGCAACGCTGAAGATGGCGGAGCATCATGACACCGCAAAGGTGTCCTATATGGAGAGAGTCGGCCGTGGGATCGATACCCAGATAGGCGGTCACCCGCTCTTTTTCCAACAGTTCTTCGGTTCCCGGCATAATGTCCTGCAACATGCCGCGCCATCTCAATTCGTCTACAAAGTTCATCATATAAAGGGATTTGGTTTTAGTCTTTATCGTCACGCAAAAGTACGACTCTTAATCGGAAGTAACAACAAACGGATTTACTTTTCGCCCGACACGGGAAGTCCGAACACCGTCCGGATGTTATGAAGCAACTGTTCGCGCAACTCATCGGGAGCTTCTCCCCTCACCTCGGCGGCACGATGCAGCAACTCGCCGATAGGGACTTCGCTTTCGTCGGTTTCGAGAAACAAACGTTCGGCCGACACAATGCGCATCGCCTCCGCGACATATCGTTCGCCGAACGAGAGGAAGAAACCATGCCGCAGCAGTTGGACGCACTGCATGGATTTTCCGCGAAAGCCGTGCCATATCCACGCTTGTTCGGGCTTCAAGTCGCGTTTGACGGCAATCAGCTCGTCTGCCGTACGCACCCCATGAATGATGAGCGGCAGATTGAGCCTCTCGGCCAGCTGCGCCTGAAAATGAAACACCTGCCGCTGAAGCGACAGAGGGGCACGCGCCAAACGGTCAAGTCCCGCCTCGCCGATGGCGACAAAACGATGCGTTTCGACGGCTTCCGACAGGAGCGACCGAAGATGCTCCGCATTTTCTTCCGTCAGATCCCACGGATGAATTCCCACAGAACAAGGCACACCTTCAACCGCCGTCGGCCGGTCTTTGCCCACGCGGCGGTTCAGTATCGCCGTAACGGGATTTCCGGGACAAAAGCGATGCGTGTGTATGTCCCACAGGGCAGAAAAGGGTAAAACAGGACTTGTCATGGAAGCGGTGGTATCGGTCAGGGAACAGGGTCATAGCCCGATCCTCCCCAAGGATGACAGCGAAAGATGCGACGCACGGCAAGCAGGAATCCTTTCAACGGACCGTGTTTGCGAATGGCTTCCACGGCATAAGCCGAACATGTGGGCGTGAAGCGACACGAAGGCGACGTGAAGGGAGAGATGCATGTCCGATAAAAAAAGATGGGCAGCAACAGCAGGCCTGAGAAGAACCATCGGAAGGCGGCCGACACAGAAGCGAAAAAAGAGGTGAGGGCTTTCATGAGAAATGCTTTTCGACAATACGTTGCAGGGCTATTTTCATCTTGACCGCGATTTCGGAAGTGGGCAGAATCTCGTCGGCCACATAGAGAAAGGCCACGGCCATGCGCACATCGTGTTTTTGCAGTTCGTCGGTAAGGAGATGCTTGTTCAAGCGATAAGCCTCGCGTATCTGCCGCTTTATGCGGTTACGGTCCACAGCATGTTTGAATCGCCGCTTCGACACGCTGACAAGTATCGCCGCCCGGGCATCCATCTGTTCCGCGGGCATGAAAACAACACGCATCGGGAAGACGGAAAACGACTTGGACGAGCCGCTTTCAAACATCTTCCCGATGCGTATCTTGCTGTTCAGCCTTTCGGTTTTGGAGAGGGTAAACATACCGGTTTCAGTCAACGGGTCGACAAGGAAACAAGTTTGCGGGAAAGGATGAATCGGAGAATTCTCCTCACTCCCCAAGCGCCGCTTTCCCTTGCCGGGTCGTCAACTTGTTTCCCCGATCGGCCGCCTATTTGTTATTCTCTTTAATATACAATTCGAGTGCCGCCGTCATGGATGGGGCCTGCACGGTGGGCGCCTCAAGGTCAAGACGGAATCCCGCTTCACGAACAGCCTGCGCCGTAGTGGCCCCGAAAGTTCCGATGTGCACGTCTTTCTGTTCGAAATTGGGGAAGTTCTTTTTGAGCGAAGTTACGCCGGCCGGACTGAAGAATACGAGCATGTCGTAATCGAAAGACTCGTCGCTTGCGAAATCGTTACTCACCGTGCGGTACATAACGCCCTCGGTGTGGCGGAGCTTGTGCTTGTCGAAGAGATTCTTCACATCGTCGTTATGCACATCGGACATGGGGATGAAGTATTTTTCCGTCTTATGCTTCACGATGGTGGGCATGAGGTCTTCGATTTTTCCCGTAGTCCCGAAGAAAATCTTGCGCTTGCGGTATTGCACATACTTCTGTATGTACAATGCCACGGTTTCCGTCACACAGAAATACTTCATGGTTTCGGGAATCGTGATGCGCATTTCGGCACACAGTTGAAAGAAATGATCGATGGCATGGCGCGAGGTAAAGACTACGGCCGTGTGTTCAAGAATAGAAATCTTCTGTTGCCTGAACTCCTTAGCCGATAAACTCTCGACTTTGATAAAAGGGCGGAAATCGATTTTTACGCCATACTTTTGCGCAATGTCGTAATAGGGGGACTTCTCGGAGGCAGGCTTGGGCTGCGACACGAGTACTTTTTTAATTTTCAACGTCCTAAAATTTGATTAGCAAAACTTCATTTATCTGCGCCAAACCGTAGTAAAACATCAGGAGGGGCACAATTTCAAGGGCACAAAAGTACAAAATTAATAGAACAATCGTACCGGGATGATGCAAAAAAAGCCTTATCCACTTGTAAAACATCAATATTTTAATGAAAAGAAGAAAAAACAGGCCGGTTCCGATCACCCAAGGCAGGGGCAAATCGTTATAAATAAGGAGAAGAACAATCGGAAAAAGAAGCAGTCCGAGGTAATAAATCAACACCGAATAGGCCCCGATCCAAAGACTTGTCCGCGTTTTGTCAAAAAAAGTCCATCCCAGAAAAAGATAAACGAGCCATTTCAGAAACACATATATCAGCCCCGCCGCCACATAAGAGCCAAGCAGCAGGTAGGAAGGGATGCGCTCCACAAGCTCGGATTCGGTATGAAAGAAATAACAAAAAAAGAAGACCCCCGTAAGCACACAGGCCTGAAGCACAAGAACAAACAGATAGCGCACATCGGTTGCCGTCGAGGCATCGAAAATGCTGGCGCGTTCGCGATTGCTGGCGAAATCTTTCAGCTGCGACGCCAGAAAACGCTTGCCGTGCGCCAGAGCAAGCCCCGAACAAAGGAAGCAGAACAGCAGTACGAGGGCAATGACACCGTCCGTGCGAGGAGAGTAAGGCACAGGAGTCCCGAAAAAGCCGGGCGCATACTCGGCGGCGGAATGATATTCGGTCAGTTGCAGGCTGTCGGCGGGTTCGTAGCTCAACCAATCGAACAGACGCAGACTGTCGGCCGACTCTCTGCTCATAGCGCGGCAAATTTACGGATGGAGGCGTCCCAAACGGGGAGTGTGTAAAGCCGTTCGACGGCTTCGGCCGGAGTGCTTGCCACGTGCCAGATTCCGCCGTGACGTTTACGCATGAAATTCTCGTCAACGGCACGCTGCAACATGTCGAGCAACGGGTCGTAAAAGCCTTCGGTGTTGAGGATGACGATGGGTTGCAGATACAGCCCCAACTGCTTCCACGTAATGATTTCGAGCAGTTCTTCCAAAGTGCCGCACCCGCCGGGCAGCGCGATGACGCCATCGCTTAAATCGGCCATCTTCTGTTTCCGCTCGTGCATGGAAGCCACCTCAATGAGCGTGGTCATGCGCGGATGCTGCCAGCCCTGTTCCATCATAAACGTAGGGATGACACCGACAGCCTCGCCGCCATTCTCCAAGACGGCATCGGCCACCGCGGCCATCAGCCCCATCTTTCCCGCGCCGTTGATGAGGCGGATGCGCCGTTCGGCCAACAGGCATCCCAATTCGCGGGCGGCTTCAAAATAGTGTGGGGCGATTTGCGTGCTCGAAGCACAATACACGCAAACGGAGTCGATCCGATTCATGGTTTTGAGAGAAGAATTACAGTGAGTTCAACAACAATAATAATGATTCACGGGCGCAAAGGTATATCATTTGCCTCTGAATACCAATGTGCAAGGCGAACAT
>JBHAEN010000171.1:0-16733 GCA_041855645.1 Bacteroides sp.
CCCAAAGGCAGATGCCCCATTCGCCGCCGTTGCGGCGCAACGCCACGCAGACGGCCTGTGTGCGGGGGTGTCCGGGAAAGGCGGGAAGTTCGGTCCAGCCGTCGGACAGGCGTTTCAGGTCAAGACAGAGAAAGGTGTTGGAGGGCTTGCCCGTGCGATTGCCTCCGGCAATGTAGAGACGTCCGTCAAGGAGAGTGCCCGCCATGTTGTCCAACGGATAGGGCAGATCGGGCAAAGGCTCGATCGTTGCCGTTCCGTTCCGGTAAGTCAGCCGATAGACGGCGGACAATGGCCCGTCGCCGTTGTTGCCGCCCACACAGATCAGCGCATCGCCGACCGACACGGTCACGCCGTAGGCTGCAGGAGCGGGCAGCTCGCCCGCCTTGCGCCACGCCAGCACCGAGTCCGTGCGCCAATCGGCCGCATAAATCCCCCGATAGTATATCTTCTTCCCGCCCTCGGCCACGGGCTTCTCGGCAAAGTTGCACCCTCCGGCAAAGAGCAATGCGTCGCCCACCTTGCCGGCATAGCAGGCCGAAACGCCCAGTTCGATGCCCCGTTCGTCGGCCGGGAAGCCTTTCATGACCTGCATCCGCAGGTCGGACATCGGTTTTTGCACGGCGCAAGCCGAAGCGACGGCAAGCGTCAGTGCCCAAAGCAGTCTTTTGTTCATCGTAATCGGTATATTCGGTTTCCGGTTCAGTCCGTATCGGGTTTCGGCTTCGCTTCGCTCAGTCCCATCTTCGCCGCGCGTTCCA
Source organism: Bacteroides sp. (assembly GCA_041855645.1). Classification (GTDB taxonomy): domain Bacteria; phylum Bacteroidota; class Bacteroidia; order Bacteroidales; family Bacteroidaceae; genus Bacteroides. Next base: position 759 of record JBHAEN010000171.1, read on the forward strand.
TCATGAAACGGAAGGCCGCTTCGCGTTCGTTCGGAATCACTCCGTCGAGTATGGCATCCTTTATCGCACTTTTGAGCGCGCCCACTTCGCGGCAGGGGCCCAAGCCGAAGATTTCCATAATCTCTTCTCCGCTGACGGGGGGCTGAAAGTTTCGCACGCGGTCTTTCTCTTCCAGTTCTCTGAGTTTGCGGCGCACGAGTTGGAAATTGTTCAGGAAGCGTTGTTTGCGTTCGAGGTTCTTCGAGGTGATGTCGGCTTCGCAGAGCGTCATGAGGTCCTCGATGTCGTCGCCCGCCTCGAAAAGCAGACGCCGGACGGCCGAATCGGTGACCACGTCGTCGGCAATGACAATGGGCCGCATGTGAAGGCCTACCATTTTCTGCACGAACTTCATCTTCTCGTTCATCGGCAGTTTCATTCTCCTGAAGATGTGGGGAACCATCTTTTCGCCCACGAAATTATGGTTATGGAATGTCCATCCCGCCTTCGGTTCCCAGCGTTTGGTCACGGGCTTGGCAATGTCGTGCAGGATGGCGGCCCAGCGCAGCCACAGGTTGTCCGTGACGCGGCTGATGTTGTCGAGCACCTGAAGCGTATGGTAGAAGTTGTCTTTGTGTCCGCGCCCGTTTCGGGTTTCCACTCCCTGCATGGCCACGAGTTCCGGAAAGATGAGAGGCAGCAGTCCGCAACGGTCGAGGTCGATAAATCCTTTGGAAGGAACGGGCGAGAGGATGATTTTGTTCAGTTCGTCGGTCACGCGTTCGGCCGAGACGATTCCGATGCGGTCTTTGTTCCGGCAAAGCGATTCGAACGTGTCGTCGTCGATGTAGAATCCCAGCCGGGTGGCGAAGCGGATGCAACGCATCATGCGCAGCGGATCGTCGCTGAAGGTAACGTCCGGGTCGAGTGGCGTGCGGATGGTTTTCTCTTTCAGGTCGTCGATGCCTCCGAACGGATCGACCAATTCGCCGAAGCGCGAGGCGTTGAGGCAAACGGCCAGGGCGTTGATGGTGAAGTCACGCCTGTTCTGGTCGTCTTCGAGCGTACCGTCTTCCACGATGGGTTTGCGCGAATCGCGTTGGTAGGATTCCTTCCGTGCTCCCACAAATTCCACTTCCGTATCTTTATATTTGACCTGTGCGGTTCCGAAATTCTTGAAGACGGAGACGTGTGCGCCGTGTCCGATGCGTCTGCCCAAGGCCTCGGCCATGGCAATGCCGCTCCCCACCACCACCACATCGATGTCTTTCGACGGGCGTTCCAGCAGGATGTCGCGCACATAGCCGCCCACGACGTAGCACTCCATGCCCAGTTCGTCGGCCGTTTCGGCAATGAGTCCGAAGAGGGGGGCGGAGAGCTTCCGTCTCCATTCTTCCTGTGTCAATTCTATCATTGGTTAGCCATTAGCTTGTTGGAAAAGAGAGGGCAAAGGTACGAAAAAGCCATATTTATTCGTATTTTTGCCCACACTAAATGTCAGCACCCTTCCGCCCATGAAGAAAATACTGCTCATTCTCTGCGCCGCCGCCCTGACCGCGGGTTGCGCAAACGAGGCCGAAAAGAAAGCGCAAGCCCAACTCGAAGAAGCCCGCAAGGCTTACGAACTGGGACGGTACGAAACGGCCAAGCAATTACTGGACAGCCTCCACGCACGATACCCCAAGGCTTTCGACGCCCGCAAGGCGGGACAAGCCCTCGAACGACAAGTGGAGCAAGACATCCAGCGTCGCCGGCTGGTCACGTTAGACAGCCTGCTGGCCGTCCGGCAACGGGAAGTCGACAGCCTGCTTCCGCGCTACACGTTCGAGAAAGACGCCGAATACCAAAACGTGGGCAATTACTTCTGGCCGACGCAGACCGTGGAGAAGAATCTGCATCGCTCCCATCTTCGTTTTCAGACCGACGAAACCGGCAAGACAAGCCTCACGTCGATCTACTGCGGAAGCTCTTTCATCCACCACACCGGCGTGAAAGTGACCGCTCCCGACGGGAGTTTCGCCGAAACGCCTCCTTCCAAAGACAGTTATCAGACCCGGAACAACGGAGAAAAAATAGAAAAAGCCGACTACAAACAAGAGGAAGACGGAGGAGTCACCGCTTTCCTCATCCGGCAAAGCGGAAAGACCATCCGGCTTACTTTCACCGGCGGGGAGAGAACGTACACCACGACCATGCAACCGGCCGACCTGCAAGCCGCCGAGGCCATCCATCGGCTGGGCGAACTGCTGAACTCCATCACCCGAATCAAGAAAGAACAGGAAGCCGCCCGCCTGAAAATCGAGTTCATCCGCCGGAAAGCGGAACGTCAGAACGCGACGGACGCTACTTCACCCGCCGATTGAGCTGATTGTCGGCCTTTTGCGGCTTCGACTTCCCGACACGCTTGCCCGTAGCCTGTTTCTTTCCGGCTCCGGGCTTTGCTTTATGCGCGAACGGGTTCTTCGGATTACGTGCGGACGACGACATGGTCATAAACGTTGCAAAGCCAGTTTGATCACCCGCTCCACGGGGGCTTTCGGTTCTTCTTTCAGGATGGCCGAAACCACCTTTTGCGAGGGCGCGGCGGGGAAACCCAGCATCGTGAGCGCCGTGACCGCTTCTTCCCTGACGGCGGGATCGGCGGACGAAACCGTCGCGCCTCCCTCGGCGACAACGACTCCCGAAGCCAGCCCGGAAACCGTGATTTTGTCTTTCAGGTCGACGAAGACGCGTTGTGCCGTCTTGAGTCCGATGCCTTTCACCGACTTCAACAGGTTGGCATTCTCCGTACCGATGGCCGTCACCAGCTCCGACGGCGAAAGTGCCGAAAGAATCATCCGCGCCGTATTTCCGCCGATACCCGACACGGAAATGAGCAACAGAAAGAGTTCGCGCTCGCGTTTGTCGGCAAATCCGTAAAGCACGTAAGCGTCTTCGCGAATGGCTTCGTGAATGTAGAGTTTGCACGTCTGCCTGCCCTGAATGGCCGAGTAGGTGTTCAGCGAAATGGAGGCCGCATAACCCACCCCGTTACAATCGATCACTGCGGTTGCCGGACTGAGTTCGGCAAGTTCGCCTTTGAGATATTCTATCATACAGGAGACAAAGATAGTAATTTGGGAACTACTCAAAACGTTTTTCTCAAACGCTTCTTGCCGAATGGTGTGTGGCGGCCATAAAAAACGAGCTTCATCCGGCAAAGGGTGAAGCTCTAAACGGTTATTATAGTGCAATATGCATCGACTTACGGATGCATCGGCACTCCATTTCTTTGGCAAAGATACTAAAAATTCGCCTCACACGCCTCATCCCCGCTCAAGGAAAAAACAAAAAAATAAGCTGCCGGGGGCGATGCCACGCCGTACAAAAAGTTTAATTTTGCGGTGACAAATCAGAAAAGTGCACAATAAAAACAAGAAAAAGATGAAAAAAGTAAGAGCTGCCATCGTAGGATATGGCAACATCGGTCATTATGTATTGGAAGCGTTGCAGGCCGCGCCCGACTTTGAGATTGCCGGAGTCGTCCGCCGGGCCGGGGCGGAAAATCGCCCCCGCGAACTCGCCGATCATGCCGTGGTGAAGGACATTCGGGAGCTGGGACACGTGGACGTGGCCATCCTCTGCACCCCCACCCGAAGCGTGGAACAATACGCCAAAGAATATTTGGCCCTCGGCATTCACACGGTAGACAGTTTCGACATTCACACGGGCATCGTCGACCTGCGCCGTAATCTTCACGCCGTCGCCCGCGAGCACAAGGCCGTTTCCATCATTTCCGCCGGATGGGATCCGGGAAGCGACTCGGTGGTGAGAACCCTGCTCGAGGCCATCGCACCGAAAGGCATCACCTACACCAACTTCGGCCCCGGCATGAGCATGGGACACACCGTGGCCGTGAAAGCCGTCGAAGGCGTGAAAGCCGCGCTTTCCATGACCATCCCCACGGGGACGGGCATCCACCGCCGCATGGTGTACGTCGAGCTGCACGAAGGCCATTCGTTCGAGAAAGTCGCCTCGGCCATCAAAGCCGATCCTTATTTCGCCCACGACGAAACGCACGTGACTCAGGTATCCAGCGTCGATGCCCTCCTCGACATGGGACATGGCGTGAACCTCACCCGAAAGGGAGTTTCGGGAACGACACAGAACCAGCTCTTCGAATTCAACATGCGCATCAACAATCCCGCCCTCACGGCACAGGTGCTGGTATGCGTGGCACGCGCGGCCATGAGGCAGCAGCCGGGTTGCTACACGATGGTGGAGATTCCCGTCGTCGACCTGCTTCCGGGCGATCGCGAAGAATGGATCGGGCGTCTGGTCTGACCCTCCCCGCCTCCGCCGCTTTCCCGCCCCGGCCGTCGGTCATCCGTCGGTCGGGGCGTTTTTGTTCACGCATGCGCCGGCCGTCAAGCCGCACGGACGAATATTTCGCACCGATTTGCAGGCTTTTCCCCGGGAGATTCCTATATTTGCCGACACAAACGGTTCGGCATGAGAAGTGAAGACGAACATAATCTGCTTCGACAACTGGGAGAGGGAGACGAGAACGCTTTCGCCTCATTGTACGTGCGCCACTTTCCCAAGGTGAAACGCTTCATCGAGAGCCTGCTGCAAGACCCCGACGAAGCCATGGATCTGGCTCAGGACATCTTCATCAGAATCTGGCAAAAGAGAACCGACATGCCGAAAATCGACAACCTGAACGCCTACCTCTACACCGCATCGCGGCATGCCGTGGCCGACCATGTCCGCCACCTGATCATGGCCAAGGCGCACGACGACAGCCTGCTGCTTCGCGCGCAAACCGCCGACTTCTCCCGCCAAAGCTCCATCGAGGAAGATTTACACGTCCGCGAACTCGGACTCCTCATCCGGAACGCCGTGAACCGAATGCCCACACAGCGGAAAAGAGTGTACGAAATGAGCCGCGAACAGGGCAAGAGCAACGACGAAATAGCCATGCGGCTTTCCATCAGCAAACGAACCGTGGAGAATCACCTCACCCAAGCGCTGGCCTACTTGCGAAAAACGCTTCGCGAAGTCAGGATATTCCTCTTCTGACCCGCCCCGAAGAGCCTCGCCCCGCACCGTCGCCCGAACATCGAAAAGCCATCGCGCCGAAGAAAGGTGACAAAAACGCACCCGCCGGACGAGAAGTTCGCCCATTCCCCATACCGGCAACGAGCCTGTCCCGGTTCTCGGGGAAAAACAAACTCCTGTTCGGGCGTTTTTCCGCCTGTCCCGTCCCGCGTCCCGACGGTCTCTTTTTTTTACATGTTTTTCCTCGATTTCCGAATCGCGTGCAATTCACGCGTCAAGTGCGTGCATTTGACTTCTGAAACACGTGCATTTCAGACGTCAGACACGTGCATTTCAGACGTCAAATGCACGCATTTCGGAAAGCCCCTTCCCATGGGGCTTTGGAGAGGGTCGAAATCCCGGCCGATTCCGAAACCGACCGCGCGAAAGATATTGAAAGAATCTTACAAAACGCCGATTCGTGCGAGGGCGCGTGCGCATGGGCCGGTTCTCGGTTGCGGAGCGTGCGATGAAATGCCTCATCGGCCGTTTGCCGGAAAAGAAGGATTTCTCTTTAAAAAAAAATGCCGGGCAACAATAAAAAAAATGCATCCCCGAATAGGTGTACTCCCGCGTTGGCTCGTCTTATTCACAGACAACAAGATTTTCCCGACGCATGAGAAACACCTCAATCAACGATATTATCTCCCGCTTCATCTCGTCTGCCGGAGTGCCGAAAGACGCCCGCATCGCGTTCTGGCAATGGCTTTTCGCCGACGAAGAGCGCGAAGCCAAGGAAGAAGCCCTTCGCCGGATGTGGGACGAAACTCCCGAACATCCCGACCGCGACACGCTGAAAGCACTGGACGAGGCGATGGGCAAGCTCCGCATCGACCCCGAAAGGAAGAACCGCCGACGGCTGCGAATCGCAAGCCGAACCGCCCGCATCGCCGCCATGCTGGCCATTCCCGTACTCAGCGTGGCGACGGCATGGCTCTATGTCAGAAACGCCGTGCACGAAGTGGCCATGACGGAAACCATCGCCGCTTCGGGCGAACGGACGGAATGCGTGCTCCCCGACGGAACCCGCGTAACGCTCAATGCGGAAAGCGTGCTGTTCTATCCCAACCGGTTCCGGGGCGACACGCGCACGGTCTACCTTGCGGGCGAAGCCAATTTCGACGTGGCCAAAGACGCCGACCGCCCGTTCATCGTGAAGACATCGCAAATAGCCGTCACGGCACTCGGAACCAAATTCAACGTGCAGGCTTATCCCGATGCGGGAAAAACCGTGGCCACACTGGAGCAAGGCGCCATCAAGGTGCAACGGAACACGGACACGGCCGACGTCTTCTTCCTGCGCCCCGACGAACAGGCGGAATACATCCCCCACCTGCGTCAATTCGGGAAATCGGCCGTCGACGCCTCCGCCGTGGCCGGATGGACGCGCGGCGAACTGAACTTCATCAACTGCTCGCTCCGGGAAATCGTGGCCCGGATGCGCAGGCATTACAATGCGGAAATCACGATAGACACACCCCCGGATTCGGGCGATGATCTCTATACCATCAAACTCAGAAAAGGAGAAACTCTCCGCAGGGCGATGCAGATTGTCGCGCTGACCGTGGGCGGCATACGGGTACACTTTGAAAGCGAACGCTCCGTCGTTCTGGTCAATGCCCCGCAAAGAAAGAAAGGAGGCAGGCAGGCATAAAAAAGAGACCGGGCAAAACTTCCCCTTTCGCCCGATCTTGAAATAACCACTCTTCCGCTCAGGAACCGATCAGAGAACCTTAAACTCGAGTATCCATTTCAACGCACAAAAATATGCAATTCATTTTTCATTTCCACAAAAAGGATATAAAGTACGTCTTTTTATCCGTGTTTTTCTTATGCTGCTCGCTGAGCGGAGCCTTCGGGCAAAACCGGCGAATCACCCTGACCGGCAACGGAATGTCTTTGCAGCAGGCTTTCGAATCCATCGAAAAACAAGCCCAAGTGAGCATAACCTACAACCGGACGAAACTCAACGTGAAACAAACCATCGACGCCGATTACAGAGACATGCCCGCGTCGGCCGTCCTGAGCCGCTTGCTCGAAGGCTCCGGATTTACGTTCAGGCAGGAAGGCAGTTACCTGATTATCGTACCCGCCGAACCCGCCGCGGACCAAGTCGCCGACCGGACGGGAAAGAGAACCGTGACGGGTATCGTCACCGACGCCTCGGACATGCCGGTCATCGGCGCCAGCGTGACGGAGAAAGGAACCGCCAACGGCACGGTGACCGACATCGACGGGCGTTTCTCGCTCAGCGTGACCGATAAAGCCATCCTGCGCGTCTCCTACATCGGCTACCGGCCGCAAGAAACCAAAGCCACTCCGGGCAAAGCGATGACCATCGTGTTGCAGGAAGACGCCAAGGCACTGGAAGAAATCGTGGTCGTAGGCTACGGAACGCAGAAAAAAGCCAACCTGATCGGGGCCGTGAGCGCCATCTCTTCGGACGAGATCAAAGACCGCCCGCTCTCCAACGTAGGGCAGGCCTTGCAGGGACAAGTGCCCAACCTGAACATCACCTTCGCCTCCGGAACGCCCGGCGAAGCCACACGCCTGAACATACGCGGAGCCACCTCCATCGTGAATCAGGGAGCGCCGCTCGTACTCATCGACGGCGTGGAAGGAAGCATAGACCGATTGAACCCGAACGACATCGAATCCATCTCCGTGCTGAAAGACGCCGCGTCGGCAGCCATCTACGGAGCACGTGCCGGATTCGGCGTGATTCTCGTCACCACCAAGACAGGACGGGACGGATCGGCACGCATCGCTTACAACGGACGCTACAGCTTCTCGGCTCCCACCACCAAGACCGACTTCATCAGCACGGGCTACGACGCCGCACGCATCGTGGACGCCTTCAACGTGGCCAACACCGGCAGCAGCTACTCCAACTATACCGCGGCCGATTATGCCCAACTCGAAGCACGCCGCTACGACACAACCGAAAATCCGGCCCGCCCGTGGACAGTGGTGGGCAGCGACGGCAAATACCCCTACTATGCCAACTTCGACTGGTACAACTACCTGTTCGACTTCAGCCAACCCACGTGGACACACAACCTGAGCGCAACCGGAGGAACCTCGGCATTCAACTACATGGTCAGCGCCAACATCAACGAACGCGAAGGCATCTACGCCATCAGCACCGACAAGTACAGCACGAAGACGCTGACCAGCAAGTTTTCATCGCAAGTGAATCCGTGGCTGAAACTCACCGCCACCGCCATGCTGTTCAAATCGAAGTATAAAGCACCGGGATACGACTACGAAGACGGAGGCAATTTCGGCAACCTGATGTTCCATGCCATGCCCTACGTCATGCCTTACAACCCCGACGGAACCAACGTTTACACCTACGCTCCCTCGGCCAATCGTCCCGCCGACGGATTCGTGGGCATGATACGCACGGGCGAAGGCTTCACCGAAGTGAAGAAAACGCAATCGACCTATTCGTTCAATGCCGTCGCACGTCTGGCCGACGGACTCGACCTGACCGGAAACGTGAGCTACAAACTCTACGCCAAGGACAAGACCTTCCGCCAGTCGGGATTTACCTATTCCGAACAGCCGGGCGTTCTGCTTCAAGCCAACACCGGCTTCTTCCAGAACCGCCTGAGGGAGATACACACGGAAGAGGAATACTTCGTGTACGACCTTTATGCCACCTACCAAAAGACGTTCGGCGAGCACCACAACCTGAATGCCGTGGCGGGCGTGAACCACGAAACGGGACGATACAAGAACGTATCGGCCAGAATAGCCGGACTGCTGTCGACGACTCTCAACGACCTCGCTCTCGGCACAGGCACGCAGACCGTGCAGGGCGGACAGTATGAATACGCGCTCTTAGGCTACTTCGGCCGTGTGAGCTACGATTACGCAGGCCGGTATCTGGCCGAAGTGAACATGCGTTACGACGGAACATCGCGCTTCCCCTCAGACAGCCGTTGGGGATTCTTCCCCTCCATAGCCCTCGGCTGGCGATTGAGCGACGAACCCTTCTTCGCCCCGCTGCGCAACGTGGCCGACAACGTGAAGCTGAGAGCGTCGATAGGCTCGCTGGGCAATCAGGTGACCGACGGATATGCCAACCCGTACTATCCCTACATCCGGCGCGTGCAAGTGAAACAAACCTCGCTGTTCAACTACATCTTCGACAACGCCTCGGCCTCCTACATTACGCTCGACGCCCCCGTTTCGGGCAGTCTGACGTGGGAAACCATCGTCACGAAGAACCTCGGCATTGACCTCGGTTTCTTCAATAACCGGCTGACGGCCACGGTGGACATTTACCAACGCGACACGAAAGACATGCTGGCCTCCTCGCTCACGCTGCCCGACGTCTACGGATTCAGCGCTCCGCTGGAAAACAACGGACGGATGAGAACGAAAGGATACGAGCTGGTGCTGAGCTGGAACGACCGCTTCAACCTGATGGGCAAGCCCTTCGCCTACGGCTTGTCGGTGACGCTGGCCGACAGCCAATCGAAACTCACCGAGTACAAAGGAAACGAAACCAAGACGCTCGGCAGCAATTACGAAGGCATGGAATGGGGCGAAATCTGGGGATACCGCGTGGACGGCATCTACAAAACCACGCAGGAAGCCACCGACAGAGGCGTCAACCAGAGCTTCATCAATTCCCGTTTCACCTCGGAAGCCGGAGACTTGATCTTTGCCGACATCGACGGAAACAAGAAAATAGACAACGGCAAGGGTACGCTCGAAGATCACGGAGATCTGGTGAAACTCGGCAACAGACAGGCACGTTACCAGTACGGATTCAACCTGACGGCGGCGTGGAACGGCGTGGATTTCGCCGCTTTCTTCCAAGGCATAGGCCGGCAGCACATCTACCCCGGTGGCAACAACATGATGTTCTGGGGGCCATTTGCGCGCGCCTACTCTTCGTTCATCCCCACCGACTTTGAAGAAAAGGTGTGGACGCCGGAGAACACCGACTCTTATTTCCCCCGTGCCGCGGGAGATTTGGCCCGCTTGGGAGCCATGAGCCAGGTGAACAGCCGCTATCTGCAAAACCTCGCCTACTGCCGACTGAAGAATCTGACCGTGGGCTACACCCTGCCGACCTCGCTCACCCGCAAAGCCAAAATCGACAAAGTGCGCCTTTACTTCAGCGGAGAAAACCTGTTCACCCTCACGAAGCTCAAGAGCGACTACCTCGATCCGGAACAGATGACCGTGGACAGCAACGGGCGTGTCTACCCCTACTCCAAGACCTTCTCCTTCGGAATTGATGTTACATTCTAAAAACGTTCATGTCATGAAAAAGATTATTTACATATTGGCTGCCTCGGTACTCACGCTGTCGGGTTGCGATCTGGACAGGTCGCCTCTGGATACGTTGGCGCTCGAAAACTACTTCAATACCCGGCAGGAACTGGAAACGTATACGAACGGATTCTACGTGCTATTCCCCACAGCCGCCGACATCTACGGCGAAACGGCCGACGCCGTGATTCCCACCACGCTCATCGAAGAGGTGCTCGGCACCCGATCGGTTCCGGCCGGCGGCGGAGGATGGACGTGGACAAACCTGTCGAACATCAACACGTACCTGAAGTATTCGGGCCGTTGCCCCGATACGAACGCTCGCGAGGAATACGACGCGTTGGCACGGTTTTTCAGGGCTTATTTCTATTTTGAAAAAGTGAAGCGTTTCGGTGAAGTCCCTTGGTACGACCAGCCGCTCACGTCCACCGACGACAAGCTCTACGATCCGCGCACCGATCGCACCGTGCTGATGAGCCGCATCCTCGAAGACATCGACTACGCCATCGGGTATCTCCCTTCGGCCAAGAGCAAATACCGGGTAACGAAATGGACGGCATTGGCCTTGAAATCGCGTATTTTTCTCTTTGAAGGAACGTATCGCAAATACCACGGTATCGACGGATACGCCACCTATCTTGAAGAAGCGGCCGAAGCGGCCAAGGAGTTCATGACTTCCTCGCCCTACGGCATCTACAAAAGCGGCAATCAGCCCTATCGCGACCTCTTCGCGTCCAACAGCGCGCTCGACGCCGAAGTCATCCTCGCCCGCAACCACAATGTGGGGCTGAACATCGTGCACAGTGCCAATCAGTACTTCATCAGCGGAGGATCGCGACCCGGACTGAACAAGAAAATCGTGAACAGCTACCTGATGAGCGACGGCAGCCGGTTCACCGACGTGCCGGGTTACGAAACCCAGTCCTATTATCAGGAGATGCAAGGACGCGACCCGCGTCTGGCTCAGACCGTGGTGGCTCCGGGATACACGCGCATCGGAAGCACCGATGTGCTTTCGCCGAGTTTCTCGTCGGCCACGACGGGTTATCAGATTACGAAGTGGGTGACGGGCAAGGATCAGGACGGATACAACAAGACGGACAATGACATGATTCTCTTCCGTGCCGCCGAAGTCTACCTCAATTATGCCGAAGCCAAAGCCGAACTCGGTACGCTGACGCAAGCCGACCTCGACGCCTCCGTCACCCCGATTCGCGAACGCGTGGGAATGCCCGCACTGAACATGGCCGACGCCAACGCGAATCCCGACGCTTATCTGGCCGATGCCGAAACGGGATACGCCAACGTGTCGGGCACGAACAAGGGCGTGATTCTGGAGATACGCCGCGAACGCACCGTGGAACTCCTGTGCGAAGGTTTCCGTTACTACGACCTGATGAGATGGAAAGAAGGAGCGGTATTCGAGAAGCAATTCAAAGGGATGTATTTCTCCGCCATCGACCCCGTGAAGCAATTCACCGTGTACGACATGAACGGAAACGGAACGAACGACCGGCTCGACCTCTGCATCTATTCCGGCAATACCCAGCCGGACGCCTCCGCCTACCCGGAACTGGCCGATGTGACCGTATTCCTGCAACTGAATACGCACATCACGCTCGAAAACGGCACGCGGGGCGGAGCGGTCATCGTGCACGACATCGGCACGCAACAACGGAAATGGACCGAAAACAGGGATTATCTCTACCCCATTCCGCAAAGCCAGATTACACTCTACGGAGGCAAACTCACCCAGAATCCCAACTGGTAAAAACAGGCTGTGCACCGCGGGCATTCCCGGTGCACAGCCCTTCATTCACCCATTTATTCTCCACATTCCTCTGTTCATGAAAACAACGATGACACTTTCCTTTTGGAAACCCGCGGTTCTCTGGCTCTGCACCGCACTGAGCGGATGCGGCGGAGGCGACAACGGCGGAGGCAACGGCGGAATCGCGCCGCCCCCGATCGTGACCGACGACTATCGGCATGCCAAACCCTCGGCGGCCACAATCCGCCTGCTCACCTACAATGCTTTCTACTGCAAAAGCAACAGCGGAACGCCCGCTTTCAACGAGACGAACACGAAGAACTTCGCCGACGTAATCCGTTCGCTCGACGCCGACATCGTGGCCGTACAGGAACTCGACAGCGGAACGACAAGCCGCGGCAAACGCTATCTGCTCGACGACATACGGCGAAGCACGGGCATCGACTACGAAATGGTCTACGGCTCGGCAGCCGATTACGACAACGGCAGCATCGGGTGCGGCCTGCTCGTCAGGAAAACGCTTCCCATACGGAAAATCGAGAAAGTGCCGCTGCCCGGCAACGAAAAGCGCATGTTGCTCATCGCCCATCTGGATCGATTCGTCGTGATGGGCACGCACCTCGACCTCGACGCGCAAGCCCGCCGGCTCAGTGCCGAAACCATCGTGGAATACGCCCGCAAACAAGACAAGCCCGTCTTTCTGGCCGGCGATCTCAACGATTCGCCTGCGTGGCCTTCGGCCTCCTCGGCCTTTCCCACGCTCAACGGGCATTTCACGGTCATGAGCGCCACGGACGGCAACCTGAGCACGAACATCGACTTCGTTCTGCTCTCGACCGCACACACCGCGCGCTTCGTCAAGAAAGGAAGCAGTTATGTGAAACGGCTCTCAATCGACGGACAGGTGAAAGATTTAAGCACCGTGTCCGACCATTATCCCGTATTCCTCGACGTCGAAACCGCCCCATGAACCCGACCATTCACCGATTACACCTTTTTTTCAACGCCATGTTACGATTCTCTATCTTCGCCACACGACGCTTGCGCACGTCGATTCTCATTCTGTGCAGCCTGTGCGTGACTTCCGCCATCGGCCGCGATTTCGACGGGGTGGAGCGACTCATACAACGCCGACTGCCCTTCCTCGCGGGCAAGGTGACTTTCGCGCGACTGCCCGAAACGACGACTTCGGCCGACAGATTCCGCCTGCAAACCATAGACGGAAAGCTCCGCATCGAAGCCACTTCGCCCTCGGCGGCAGCGGCGGCCGTGAACCACTACCTTCGCGAATACGCGCACATGAGCCTGTCACACAACGGCGACAACCTGAGCCATCCGCCGGCCTTGCCCGAAGTGACTTCGGCCGTCGACGTCGAATCGCCCTTCCTCTATCGCTACGCACTGAACTATTGCACGTACAATTACAGCTACTCATTCTACTCGTGGAACGACTGGGAACGCGAACTGGACTGGATGGCGCTGAACGGCGTCAACCTCATGCTCGCCCCGCTCGGCATGGAAACGGTGTGGGAAGAGGCACTTTCGGCCGTGGGACTCACGAAGAAAGAAATCGACGACTTCATTCCCGGCCCGGCATTTACGGCGTGGTGGCTGATGGGCAACCTCGAAGGATGGGGCGGAGTGATGAGTGCCGAGGTGCGACGCGACCGGTGCGCCATGCAGAAGAAGATTCTCGCCCGAATGCGGGAACTGGGCATGGAACCCGTGCTGCAAGGCTTCTTCGGTATGGTTCCCAACGTGCTGAAGGAGAAATATCCCGATGCCCCGATCGTCGATCAGGGACTGTGGGGATTGTTCCGCCGGCCCGCCGTTCTCTTGCCCGGCAACGCTTTGTTCGACCGCCTTTCCGATGCCTACTACCGGAGTCTGCGCAAACACTACGGCGCCGACGTGAAGTTCTTCGGCGGCGACCTCTTCCACGAGGGCGGAAAGACGGAAGGCATAGCCGTGGCCGAAACCGCCTCGCTCGTTCAGCAAACCATGCTCAGGCATCATCCGCAAGCCACGTGGGTGTTGCAAGGCTGGCAGGACAACCCGAAGGGGGAACTCCTCGCGGGACTGGACAAACGCCATACGCTGGTCATCAATCTGGCCGGAGAAATCAGCGCGTCGTGGGAAAAGACCGAAGAGTTCCACGGCACGCCGTGGGTGTGGGGAAGCGTAAATCACTTCGGAGGGAAGACCGACATGGGCGGACAACTGCCCGTGCTCGTCGGCGAGCCGCACCGGGCACTCAGGCAATCGACACGAAACTTGCTGAAAGGCGTGGGCATACTTCCCGAAGGCATACACGCCAACCCCGTGGTTCACGACTTTGCCCTCCGCACGGCTTGGAGCATGTCGGCTCCCTCGGTCGACGAGTACGTGCGCTCCTACATCCTCTCCCGCTACGGACGATGGGATGAACACGCCTACAAGGCATGGCAGGAAATGCTCGCCTCGGTCTACGGAGAATTCGTCATTAAAGGCGAAGGCACGTTCGAGTCGATATTCTGCGCCCGACCGGGGCTGAAAGTCACCAGCGTGTCGACATGGGGACCGAAGCAGATGCAGTACGATCCGCAACGACTGGTCGAAGCCCTCGCCGAACTCCGACGCGCCGAACCCGCTTACAGCGGATCGGCCACCTACGCCTACGACCTTGTGGACCTTGCCCGTCAGGTGCTTGCCAACCACGGACGCACCGTCTACGAACGCTCCATGCAAGCCCTTGAACGGAAAGACAAGCCGGCGTTCAAACACTTCGGCGAAGAATTCATGAGGCTCATCGACTTGCAGGATCAGCTGCTGGGCACCAATCCCCACTTCCTCTTGGGCCGCTGGCTGGAACAGGCCAAGAGAAGCGCAACCCGCGCCGAAGACGCGCGAATGGCCGAAAAGAACGCGCGGACACTCATTTCCTATTGGGGACCCGAAGAGAGGGAAACACCCGTTCACGACTACGCCAACAAAGAATGGAGCGGTTTTCTGAAGGATTTCTACGCGCCCCGCTGGCGGAAGTTCTACGAAAAACTCGGCGAACAATGGGACGGCAAAGAACCCGACATCGACTACTTCGCCATGGAAACGGCATGGGCCGAACGGCGCGACAACTATCCCACGGAGCCGAGCGGAGACTATCTGGCCTGCGTCGACCGCGTGCTGAACATCGTCCGTCCGCTCTACAAAGACCCTTCCGCCGCACCCGAAGAACGGGTGAACGACCTGATGAAACGGATGACGCTCTCCGAAAAGACGGCCCAAATGAAGCACATCCACTTCAAGCATTTCGACAATAACGGACAGACTGACCTCAAAAAGCTGGAAGCCTCGACCGGAGGAATGAGCCATGGATGCATGGAAGCCTTCCCCTACTCGTCCGAACAATACCTGAAAGCCGTTTACGCCATTCAGAAGTACATGCGTGAAGAAACGCGCCTCGGCATCCCGGTGATTCCCGTCATGGAAGGCCTGCACGGCGTGGTTCAGGACGGATGCACGGTGTTTCCGCAAGCCATCGCCCAGGCCGCCACGTTCAATCCCGCCCTGGTGGAAACGATGGGACGGCACATTGCGGCAGAGATGAAAGCCATCGGGGCGAAACAGGTGCTGTCGCCCGTCCTCGACATGGCCCGCGAACTGCGATGGGGACGCGTGGAAGAAACCTTCGGCGAAGACCCGTTTCTCATCGGGAAAATGGGCGAAGCCTACGTGCGGGGCATTCGTCACGAACGGCTCATCCCCACGCTGAAACACTTCATCGCCCACGGCACACCGACGGGCGGACTGAATCTGGCTTCCGTAAAAGGAGGCAGAAGGGAGTTGCTCGACCTCTATGTCAAGCCTTTTGAATA
>JBHAEN010000172.1:0-6891 GCA_041855645.1 Bacteroides sp.
GATAAGTCCTCGTTTGCTCATTCTCTTGAGTCCCGGCTTTCATGGCTGTCGGAGGGCTTTGTTTCATCAATGATGCTTTTCCGTCCTTTTTTAGGGGGGCGGGTGAAAACGTTACTCCGAAATTTCCACCGAATATTCAATTTATGCAGCATTACTGTTTGACTCTTGGTGGGTTTTATTTATTTTTGCCAAAGTTAAATCAATACTTATGAAAAAGGATCTGCAAATTTTGATTTCTTGTGCTCTTTTGGCCTTTTCTCTGGTGGCTTGTGTACAAAAAGAAGAAGAGCACACACTCATTTCCGGAACTGTTCCTCTGAAAATCTCTGCCGGCATTAAAGCCTATACACGAGTGGCTGCCAACTTATTTGAAGATAAAGATGTGGTTGGCCTGTTTGCTCTGTCGAGTGCCGTCACTTCATTGGACGGAGAGCGGTATGTCGATAATCTTCGTTTGGAATATGATTTAGCCAAAGGAGAGTTTGTTTCCGAAGATGCGATCTTTTATCCCGATCATGGGGAGAGGTTGCATCTTATTAGTTATTATCCCTACGGGGCGGATGGAGTGGCTAAGGGTGAAGCGTCATTAGGTGTTTCTGTGCGGGCCGATCAGTCGGATGCGGAGAGCTATTCTCTCTCGGACTTTCTGGTGGCTTCCCGAAAGGACGTTGTCGCTTCCACGGAGGCGGTTGAGCTTACTTATCGGCATAAATGTTTCCGTTTGAAGTTGAGTTTATTGCCCGAAGAGGGTGAAGATATTGTTCAGTTGCTGAACGCTAATCCTATAATCACCATAAACGGACTCCATACCAAGGCTTTCTATGATTTCCGGAAAGATCAGTATGTCAGTTTCTCGGATGTACAGCCCATGATCCCTCATGGCACTTGGAAGCAAGCGGAAGGGAAATTGACGGGAAAAGAGGTAATTCTCATTCCTCAGACTTTGGATAAGGAATTGCAAGACATTACTCTCGAGGTCAACGGTAGGGCGTATACCTGTCGTTTCCCTCGCGAGCTGACTTTGCAAAGCGGTAAGGAAAGAGAACTTGTCATCAGATTCAGGGCCGGTGCGGAGAATCTGCTCGGCAGCTTTGGAGGCGCCATCGAAGAGTGGGATACGGAAACTTCTGAGGCTACCGCTTCCGACGCAGTCGATAAGTACATAGAAATAGATGGGCTTACGTTTGAAAATTCGAGTGTATATAGAGTGATGAGTGCAGGCAGACAAGTGGCCGAAATCTGCAAGGAATACCTGAAGACAGAGGACAAGGCGTTTCAGGCGATTGTGGCTTATCCGATGACCGCGGAGGGGAAAACGGACCTAACCCAAGGTTTGGTGCTCCGTGTAATCGGACAGGTGGAGCGGGATGTGCATGGAGGCCGTGTCGCTTGGAACTCGGAGAGCCATGCATTGACTTATCGTGAAGGCACATCGGCGGCGCGTCGGTATCTTTATGTCTTGGCCGACGGGCAACTTGCGCTGTCTTTTCCCGAGCGTGAAAGGCTGTTGCAAATAAAGCCGATCCCGGATGTGATTTTCGACGCACGCGGAGATCATGCGCGGCGTTATCCGGTGGTGAAAATCGGAACTCAGTACTGGATGGCTGCTAACCTGTCGACGAGTTTTTACAAGGACGGTACGGGCATTCCCAAACTGGAAAGGGTGGAAGAAAATGCCACAGGTTATTTGCAGCCGGCCGGTGAACATTATTTCTATACGAAGCAGGCCATTGTCCGGAAAGATCTGCTTCCTTCCGGGTGGAGTCTTCCTGACTGGGATGACTGGAATGTGCTGAAAGCCTACGTTGCCGATCGGGCTGCTTTGTTGAAATCGGGGCTTTGGAACAACGGAGAGGGGACGGAAACAATCACTGAGCATAATCTTACAGGCTTCAACGGCTTGCCTGCGGGTGTTTGCATCGGCAATTTCTATCGTGACTATCTCGGTAAGTTTGTATCTTATTGGACGAAAAGTGCCGATGGGATGGTGCCGGACGACAGAACCTTTGGTTTAAAGAACAGCGAAGAGGGAACTCTCGTGAATAATGCCGGTACGAACAAAGCGCACGCCATTCGCTGCATTCGGAAGAAAATGTAAGGAAAAGGAGTTTTTTTTGAACAAATGTTTGCTTTTTCAAAAATAACCCGATACTTTTGTCCGCTGAAGATAAAAAGACAATGATTTATACGGCTACATATCATCATCACGCACCTGACGAACAGCTCGGCGGGCAGTGATGGTTGTATATAGATAAAACTGATAGTCATAAAGGCTTGCCGCATCCACGGCAGGCCTTTTGTTTTTTCGTCCGGAGATGACATTAACGAAAACAACGAAATATCATGTTAAGAATTGCAGTACAGACCAAAGGGCGTCTTTCCGAAGAAACGATGGCGCTCCTCGAAGAAGCAGACATTAAGCTCAGCGCGGTAAAACGCTCTTTGCTGGTACAGTCGCCCAACTTCCCCATCGAAGTGTTGTTTCTCCGCGACGATGACATCCCGCAGACCGTGGCTTCGGGCGTGGCCGATCTGGGCATCGTGGGCGAAAATGAATTTATGGAAAGAAATGCGGACGCGGAAATCATCAAACGGCTGGGCTTCAGTAGATGCCGATTGTCGTTGGCCATACCCAAGGACATCGAATACACCGGACTGTCATGGTTTGCCGGGAAGAAGATAGCGACGTCCTATCCGGTCATTCTGAACGACTTTTTGAAGAAGAACGGTGTACGTGCGGAGATTTACGTGATCAGCGGATCGGTCGAAGTAGCTCCCGGAATCGGTTTGTCCGACGCCATATTCGACATTGTCAGTTCGGGTTCCACGCTGGTCGGCAACCGGCTGAAAGAAGTGGAGGTCGTGATGAAATCGGAAGCGTTGCTCATCGGACATAAAGGGATGAGTGCAGACAAACGCGAACTCATGAAGGAACTGCTCTTCCGCATGGATGCCGTACAGACGGCGGAAGACCGGAAATATGTGCTGATGAATGCCCCGAAGAATCGTCTTGAAGACATCATCGCCGTGCTGCCCGGCATGAGAAGCCCCACCGTGATGCCATTGGCCCAGGAGGATTGGTGCTCCATACACACCGTGCTCGACCAGAAACGTTTCTGGGAAATCATCGGTAAACTGAAGGCTTTGGGAGCTGAAGGCATTTTGGTTTTGCCCATCGAAAAAATGATTATCTAAAAAAAGACATGACGATACAACTGATTACTTATCCTTCCGAAGAACAGTGGGCGGAAATCCTGAAACGCCCGGTAATGAACACCGAACATCTGTTCGACACGGTACGTGCGCTCATCGACAGGGTGCGCACTCAGGGTGATCGTGCCGTGCTGGCTTGCGAAGAGGAATTCGACAAGGTGCGCTTGTCTGCCTTGGCCGTGAGCGCTCGTGAAATCGACGACGCCGAACACCGGGTGAGCGATGAGCTGAAAGCCGCCATCCGCTTGGCGAAAACCAACATTGAAACCTTCCATGCCGCCCAGCGTTTCCGGGATATCGAAGTCGTGACGACCGAAGGAGTGACCTGCCGCCAAAGGGCGGTTCCCATCGAAAAAGTGGGGCTTTACATCCCCGGAGGAACCGCTCCGCTTTTCTCCACGGTGTTGATGCTGGCTGTGCCCGCCCGTCTGGCCGGATGTCGGGAGGTGGTGCTTTGCACGCCGCCCGATCGTGACGGGAACATTCATCCCGCGATTCTGTTCGCCGCCCGTCTGGCCGGAGTCGACCGGATATTCAAGGCCGGAGGCGTTCAGGCCATTGCAGCAATGGCCTACGGAACGGAAAGTGTTCCGAAAGTCTACAAGATATTCGGCCCCGGAAATCAATACGTCACGGCGGCCAAGCAGCTTGTCGGCTTGCGCGATGTGGCCATCGACATGCCCGCCGGTCCCTCCGAAGTGGAAGTGCTGGCCGATGATTCCGCCAATCCCGCTTTCGTGGCCGCCGACCTCTTGTCGCAAGCCGAACACGGTACGGACAGCCAATCCATACTGATTACCACCTCCGAAACCCTTCGGGCAGCCGTGCAGACCGAAATAGAGCGTCAGCTTGCCCGGCTTCCCCGGCGGGACATTGCGGCAAAGGCTTTGGAGCACGGCAAACTCATTCTTGTGCGTACGATGGACGAGGCGCTGAAGATGACCAATGCCTATGCTCCCGAACATCTCCTGATCGAAACCGGGAACTGCCGCGAGCTGGCCGAGAGGGTGACGCATGCAGGCTCTGTCTTTCTCGGTTCGTTTACGCCCGAAAGTGCCGGCGATTATGCTTCGGGAACCAATCACACCCTGCCCACGAACGGGTATGCCAAGGCTTATGGCGGTGTCGGTCTCGACAGTTTCGTCCGTAAAATCACCGTGCAGGAGATAGAGCCTCGAGGATTGCAGGCGATTGGTCCTGCCATCGAACTCATGGCCGAGGCCGAGCAACTGTACGGACACAAGAATGCCGTAACCCTTCGCCTGAGTGCTCTTCGAGATTCCGATAACCCCTTAAAATCCTGAATAAATGAAAACTGTGGATGAACTGACCCGCCCGAACATCAGGGCATTGAAACCTTACTCTTCGGCGCGCGACGAATACAAAGGGACGACAGCCTCTGTTTTTCTCGACGCCAACGAGAGTCCCTACAATTCGCCTCTCAACCGTTATCCCGATCCTTTGCAGCGCGAACTGAAAGAGGCCGTTGCCTCAAAGAAAGGAGTACGCCCCGGACAAGTGTTTCTGGGCAATGGGAGCGACGAAGCCATCGACTTGCTTTTCCGGGCTTTCTGCGAGCCCCGGCAAGACAATGTCGTGGCCATCGACCCCACTTACGGCATGTATCAGGTTTGTGCCGGCATCAACGGGGTGGAGTACCGCAAGGTGTTGTTGGATGCCGATTACCGACTTTCCGCACGGAAGCTCCTTGCGGCGGTGGACGAACACACGAAACTGATATTCCTCTGTTCGCCGAATAACCCGACGGGTAACGATTTGCATCGAGGAGAAATTGAAATCCTGCTGAACGAGTTCGACGGACTTCTGGTGGTGGACGAAGCCTATAACGACTTCTCCTCTGCGCCCTCATGGCTGTCGGAATTGGATGCCCGTCCCCGTCTCGTCGTGCTTCAGACCTTCTCCAAGGCTTGGGCGTCGGCGGGCATCCGCTTGGGCATGGCTTTCGCTTCGGAGGCGATTGTCGGAACGCTCAACAAAATAAAGTATCCCTATAACGTAAATGCACTCACACTGCGCGAAGCCATGAACCTGTTGCGGCGAACGGACGAGATCGACCGCTGGGTGCATACGCTCAAGGAAGAGCGTGCACGGCTCGAGAGTGCGATGGAGAAATTGCCTTGCGTCGTGAGGCTGTTTCCCTCGGCGGCCAACTTTCTGCTGGTGCGCATGACGGATGCCGACGCCGTCTACGCCTACCTCACGGACAGGGGCATCGTGGTTCGTAACCGGAGCGCGGTGACGTTGTGCGGCAACTGTCTGCGCATCACCGTGGGTACGCGCGAGGAAAACGAAACGCTGATTACCGCTCTTCAACATTACACCGCATGAAAAAGAAAATTTTGTTTGTCGACCGTGACGGGACACTCGTGATCGAACCGCCCGTCGATTACCAGCTCGATTCGTTCGAGAAGTTGCAGTTCTACCCGAAAGCGCTCCGTTGCCTGAGTTTCCTCCGCAGTCGGCTCGACTTCGAGCTGGTGATGGTGACCAATCAGGACGGGCTCGGCACGCCTTCCTTCCCCGAAGACACTTTTTGGCCTGTTCACCGATTGGTGCTTGACACCTTCGCGAGTGTGGGCGTAACGTTCGACGAAGTGCTGATCGATCGCAGTTTCCCGCAAGACAATGCACCCACGCGTAAACCCCGGACGGGAATGCTGACCCGGTATATCAATAATCCGGCATACGATTTGGCCGGCAGCTTCGTGATAGGCGACCGCGCGACGGACGTGGAACTGGCCAAAAATCTGGGTTGCCGAGCCGTCTTTCTGCAAGATTCCGATGAGGAACTGAAAGAGAAGGGACTGGACCGCTTCTGCCCGCTGGTCACGACCGATTGGGATCGCATCGCCGAATTTCTGCTGGCCGGAGAGCGTAAAGCCGAAGTGCGGCGCTCCACTCGCGAAACCGATGTCTTCGTCGCCCTCGACCTCGACGGGGCCGGACGTTGCGACATTCGCACCGGGCTCGGTTTTTTCGATCATCTGCTCGAACAGATCGGGAAGCATGCGGGAATCGACCTCACCGTCCGCGCCGAAGGCGATTTGCACGTGGACGAACATCACACCGTCGAAGATACGGCCATCGTGCTGGGTGAGTGCATCCGCCGGGCTTTGGGCGATAAGCGCGGCATCGAGCGATACGGCTATGCTCTGCCCATGGACGACTGTCTGTGCCGGGTCTGCCTCGACTTCGGAGGGCGGTCGTGGCTGGTTTGGGATGCCGAATTCCGGAGAGAGAAGATAGGCGATGTGCCCACGGAAATGTTTCCGCATTTCTTCAAGTCGCTTGCCGATTCCGCCCAAATGAATTTGAACATCAAAGCCGAAGGTGCGAACGAACATCACAAGATCGAGGGTATTTTCAAAGCCTTGGCGCGCGCCATTCGGATGGCCGTCCGGCGGGATGTCGACCGCTTTGAGCTTCCGTCGAGCAAGGGAGTGCTTTGAGGCCTGCCGGCCGATAATCTTTCGATGTCCCGGAACGGACTTTTGCCACACGTCAGTTGCCCGTTGTTATTGACCTGCAAAAAAAGATTGTCATCCGGCAAATGCCTCATGCGCACGCGCCCTCACGGGACAGATATTCTGTAAAATTCTTTCAATGCTTCCGGCGAGGTCGGTTTCGGAACCGGTCGGGATTTCGCCCCTCTCCAAA
>JBHAEN010000173.1:0-3576 GCA_041855645.1 Bacteroides sp.
GTGGATGCTCCTTGCGCCGTTTTGTTTTTGGCCAACGCATTGGTGTGAATGGAAATGAAAAGGTCGGCTTTGGCCTCGTTGGCGATTTCCGCACGACGTTCCAAGGGCAGAAAGACATCGCGTTTCCGCGTATAGACGACTTTGACGTCGTGACAATTCTGCTCGATGAGCTTTCCCAATTTAAGGGCTACGCTGAGATTGATGTTTTTTTCCTTGGATGTTTTTCCCACCGCTCCGGGATCCCTTCCGCCATGTCCGGCGTCGATAACCACCACGAAATCTTTTCCCTGCGCTTCCGAGGAAAAAAGAAACGCCCCCAAGAGGGAAAGAATGTATATTATATGAATACGAGCCTTACTCATAGTTGAAATATGCGTAGCAAAGGTAGTGTATTTTAATAGAAAACTCTTGTTTTGCCTTTAAGTTTTGAGTATTTTACATTTTACTGTGTCTTATTCTCCGAAAACTCCGTTACTTTGTCCGCAAATCCGTAAATACGACGCGAATGATCAAGTTAGTGAAGAATTGGACATTGCCGCTGGCCATGCTGACGGGAATCGCGGGAGCTCCCTGGCTTACGAAGCTCTACTTCCTTACTCCATATCTCATTTTTGCCATGCTGCTGCTTACGTTCTGCAAGGTCGCCTTGACCGATCTTCGCCCCGGGGCCATGCATGGCCGGCTGCTGCTGATTCAGGTATCGGGCGCACTGGGCATTTACTTCCTGTTGGCCGGTTTCGACAAGGTGGTGGCCGAAAGCGTCATGGTATGCATCATTTGCCCCACGGCCACTTCGGCTGCCGTGATTACCGGGAAGTTGGGAGGAAATCCCGGCAGCCTGACCACTTATACCTTGCTTTCCAACACGGTTGTAGCCATTTTCGTTCCGCTCTTTTTCCCACTCATAGAGCCCCATTCCGACACGGGTTTTCATGTGGCTTTCCTTACCATCTTCAGTAAGATTTTCCCATTGCTCATTTGTCCGTTCCTGTTGGCTTATCTGCTTAAAAAGTATGCAAATCGCGCGCATGCGAAACTGGCGGAGTGGAATGAGGCGGCTTTCTACCTTTGGGCACTCTCGCTGACCATAGTCACCGCAAAAACTTTTCGTTCGCTACTGACGGAACAGACCAATACGCACACGGAACTTTGGATTGCTTTGGGAACGTTGATTGTTTGTTGTCTGCAATTTTTCATCGGAAAGACCGTCGGCAGCCTATACGCCGACCGCATCAGCGGCGGACAGGCCTTGGGACAAAAAAACACGGTGTTTGCCATTTGGATGGCACACACTTACCTGAATCCTCTCTCGGCCGTGGGCCCCGGATTGTATGTGCTGTGGCAGAACGTCATCAATTCATGGCAACTTTGGAAAAAAAGAAGAAAAAACACTGAGCCGGACAAGGCAATCCGTCACAACCTCAAGAGCATCCCCAAGAGCGAATCGCGTCGATAACCGTCAATCGTTTTCATGGCATCGATTCTCTTTTTTCACCGAAGAGAATAAGGCTTTCGTACGCATAAAATTATTCGTTGGTCTGCACCCAAACGAAAAAGAGCGTGCACTCCGACGAAAAAACGGGTGCAGGCCGACGAAAAGGAAGGTACAGACCAACGAACGATTTTATGCGACGAAAGACAATGCGCAATGAAGAGGCGGAAGATGATTCTTTCATATCGG
This sequence comes from Bacteroides sp., assembly GCA_041855645.1. GTDB lineage: Bacteria > Bacteroidota > Bacteroidia > Bacteroidales > Bacteroidaceae > Bacteroides. The sequence continues at coordinate 1,682 of JBHAEN010000173.1, forward strand.
CGAAACCGTCTTCGCTTTCTCGCATCTTGCTCCCGTTCTTTTTGTTTTTTTTAAGAATGATACCAGCCTCTTTTCCGCATCGAAAGAAAACAAGGGAAAGTATACAATAACCTCCTCGCGCCCGCACGTCTGCTTCGGGAAGCCAAAAGCCTATTGCAAAGCATGTTTTCCTCCTCACCCCCACCTTCAACGTTTCATTCGGTTTTCATCATGACTTCATATTGTATATGATAAGATAACCCTAATATAATATATTGTATTTAATATGATATGTATTTATAAGAAAAACAATGCTTTATAGCATAATATAATTTCATTATTCTTTTATGAGAATCTCATATATTTGCATCGAAATCCTAAAATAAAGACACTTCACATGGTAAACAGTCCTCCTTTGGCCAACAATCACATTTCTGTGGATTGCGTAGTGATTGGTTTCGACGGCGAGCAGTTGAAAGTACTTCTCGTGAAGCGGGTCGGAGAAGACAACGGCGAAGTTTATCACGACATGAAGCTTCCAGGCAGTTTGATTTACATGGATGAAGATTTGGATGAGGCAGCCCAACGCGTCTTACACGAATTGACGGGATTGAAAAACGTCAACCTGATTCAGTTCAAGGCATTCGGCTCGAAAAACAGAACGGCCAACCCCAAAGACGTGTTATGGCTGGAACGCGCCATTCAGTCGAAAGTGGAACGCATCGTAACGATAGCCTATCTGTCGATGGTAAAAATCGACCGCAAACTGGAAAAGCATCTGGACGAAAAACAATCGGACTGGGTGGCGATGAAAGACATCAAGACATTGGCTTTCGACCATAACCTGATTATACGGGAAGCGATGAGCTACATTCGTCAATTCGTGGACTTCAATCCTTCCATTCTTTTCGATCTGCTTCCGCGCAAATTCACGGCCGCCCGGTTCCGCACGCTTTTTGAGCTGGTTCATGGAAAAGCGGTCGACGTGCGCAATTTCCATAAGAAAATGGCAACCATGGAATACGTGGTTCCGTTGGAAGAAAAACAACAAGGCGTCTCGCACCGGGCGGCACGCTTCTATAAGTTTGACAGAAAAATCTATAACAGAACGAGGCGATAGTTCGACAGAACGCCGTCTTTCAATAATTGACCATAATATCATGATGTACTTATTAGGTTACGATATCGGCAGCTCGTCCGTCAAGGCGAGTTTGGTAAATGCCGAGACAGGCAAATGCGTGGCTTCCGCTTTTTTCCCGAAGAGTGAGGCCGAGATTATTGCCGTAAATGCCGGATGGGCCGAGCAAAACCCTGCCGACTGGTGGAACAATCTGAAATTGGCTACGAACGCCATTCTGAGCGAAACAAAGACAGATGCGTCCTCCATCCGCGCCATCGGCATTTCGTATCAGATGCACGGTTTGGTTTGTGTGGATAAAAACGGAGAAGTGCTGCGTCCCGCCATCATTTGGTGCGACTCGCGCGCCGTGCCCTACGGACAAAAAGCCTTTGAACGATTGGGAGAAGAACGCTGCCTTTCGCATTTGCTCAACTCGCCCGGAAATTTCACCGCCTCCAAGTTGGCTTGGATAAAAGAGAACGAACCCGACATCTACAACCGTATCCATAAGATCATGCTGCCCGGCGATTACATAGCCATGAAACTGAGCGGCGAGATTTGCACCACCGTTTCCGGTTTGTCCGAAGGAATGTTCTGGGATTTTAAAAACCACCGGGTGGCAGATTTTCTGCTCAATCATTACGGCTTCGACGCTTCTCTCATTCCCGACATCCGCCCCACGTTCGCCGAGCAGGGACGAGTATGCGCCGCCGCAGCCGGGGAACTTAACCTGAAAGCCGGAACACCCATTACGTACCGGGCAGGCGACCAGCCGAACAACGCATTGTCGCTCAAC
>JBHAEN010000174.1:0-12096 GCA_041855645.1 Bacteroides sp.
ACAAAGCCTCGTGTTTACCCGGGAAGAAGAACAACGTTGCGAGGGACGTTACGCCCCGTCCGTGGGCACTTTTCTTTACGAGCCCAATGCCTCCCTGCTCAAAGGCGGGGCCTATCGGTTGCTGACGGAACGTTACCCCGTGGCCAAGCTCCATTCCAACAGTCATCTTTACACGTCCGAAGAACCGGTCCGGGACTTTCCCGGCCGTTCGTTCCGCGTAACGGGGCAATGCGGTTTCGGGAAGAAAGAGCTGCGCGAACTGACCGGCGGCCTCGGAAAGGCCAACCTCAGCGTGCGCAACTTTCCCGCTTCGGTGGCCGAGCTGCGCAAACGCACCGGCTTGTCCGAAGGCGGCGACACCTACCTCTTTGCCACCACGCTCTGCGACGGACGGAAAACACTGATTCGCTGCGAACGCGAAAAAGCAGATGCGGCGGGCAATGGCTGACGGGCGAAAAAACGAGACAAATCCTTGTCCTTTGAACGTCAAACGCTGAAAACCATTATCTTTGTCCTCGATTTTAAGAGTTTAAGCAAGAAAACAACCGAACGTATGAATGTATTGTTACTTATCGGAGGACTTGTCCTCATCCTGCTGGGCGCGAACGGCCTGACCGATGGCGCCGCATCCGTTGCCAAACGTTTCCATATTCCCTCCATTGTGATCGGTCTTACCATTGTGGCTTTCGGGACATCGACTCCGGAACTTACCGTGAGCGTGTCGTCGGCTCTCAAAGGAAGCGCGGACATTGCCATAGGAAACGTGGTGGGAAGCAACATCTTCAATGCGCTGATGATTGTAGGATGTACGGCACTCGTAGCCCCCATCGCCATCACGCGAAACACGCTCAAGAAAGAAATCCCGCTCTGCATCCTTTCGTCGCTGGTGTTGTTCTTCTGCGCCAATGACGTGCTGTTCGACGGTGCGGCGGCGGGCAATCTCCTGAGCCGTACGGACGGCCTTTTGCTCCTTTGCTTTTTCGTCATCTTTTTGGGCTATACATTTGCCATTGCCGGCAACGCTTCGGGTGGCGAACAACTTGCACCCGACACGGAAACGGGCGAGGAAGAGCAGGAAATCAAAGTCATGCCGTGGTGGAAATCGGTCTTGTGGATCGTCGGCGGATTGGCCGGGCTGATCTACGGCGGGCGTCTTTTCGTCAGCGGAGCCACGGGCATAGCGCAGAGCCTCGGGGTGAGCGAATCCATCATCGGGCTGACCATCGTGGCGGGAGGCACTTCGCTACCCGAATTGGCCACGTCTGTTGTGGCCGCATGGAAGAAGAACCCTGAGATTGCCATAGGCAATGTGATCGGGAGCAATCTTTTCAACTTGTTTTTCGTGCTGGGATGCAGTGCGTCAATTACTCCGTTGCGCATGTCGGGCATTACGAACTTCGATCTTTACGTGCTCATCGGTTCGAGTATCCTCTTGTGGCTTTTCGGCCTCTTTTTTGCGAAGCGCACCATTACGCGCCTTGAAGGCAGCATTTTGATTCTGGCCTATGTGGCTTATACGACGGTACTGATCATGCAGCAGTAAAACGGCTTTTCCCGCTTGAAATAAGGCGCGGACGATGCAGGGTTTGTATTTACCTCTCCGAGAGGTTTGGCTCCGCATCGTTCGCGCTTTTTTCGCTTTTTCTCCGCAATACGAAGAGCGAAACGAAAAAAACAACGATGGAAACGGACAAAAAGACGGCATACCCGGTTTTCCCCATCGTCTCGCCGATATGGCTCGCTTCGGGATGGCGGAGGCTGAGAAAGACCGACAGGCTGTTGTTCAGCACATGGACGGCCATGCCCGGAATCAGACTTCCCGTGCGGTAATAAAGCCAGGCCAACGGCACGCCCGACAGCGTGGCGGCTATTATTTGCGGTGGATTCAGGTGAAAAACGCCGAATATGAGGGCGGAGAGAAGAATGGCTTTTACGGGGCGATAACGTTGCAACAACACCGTGGTGATGGCTCCCCGAAACAACAATTCTTCAATCATGGGGCCGAACAGACAAATGCAGAGAATGCCCATCGGCGTGGATTGCAAGGACTCGAAAGCCTGCTTCATCCAGTCGGGCAGAAAAGTCAGGAACGTCATCAGGAAATCTATCCATGCAATGGAAGCCATGCCCATGCCGAGTGCGGCCGCAAGTATTGCCGCGGAGGGGAAGGCATATCGCTTCCGGTCGCCGTGAAGATGCCCCTCCCTCCGGAGATAAAAAAACATCCATGCGAAAGCGATTAGCATGGCGGGCACTTGCAGATTGGCTTCCATACGCTCTGCGGACACCGTTCCCTCCGTCAGGTAAGTATAAAGAAGGCTGAAAGGAATGCCGAGAATGATGCCGCCGATTTGCATGGCCAGATAAACGAAGGTGAGTCGGATGGCTGTTTTCATAAGAAATGACGTCCTGCTGCGGGCAATGGTTTCGAGGGATAAAGAAAGTTGATTTTCTTGAGTTGGGCAAACTGTCCGGTAAACCTTTTTGGGGAAGGAGAGGTCCCCACTCTTTCGGCGAACTGCCGATACTCCCCAATACCCATACATCCTCATGCGTTGGGGAAAGGTGTAAAGTTCTTTCGATTTTCTTCGTGATGTCGGTTTCCACACCTTTATCGGGCAGCGACAGAAGAACGACTCTTGATTTTATGTCTGTTCGGGGCTTGTTTTCTTTTGCTATGACATAACGAGGGTGCGCTTTTGACGGCACACCCTCTGAATGGCTCGGACAAAGGTATTTCTACTTCTTTGAAGCAGCCACCCGCTTCACCCAATCGAAAAGTTCCTCAAGATCGTAATCTCCGCTATGCGGCGTTTCCCACGGCAGGGCTAAGTCCACATCGAAGCCCGAATTGAGCAGCATCGTGCCCAGAATGACGGGGATGGCTATCGATCCGTCTTTGTCGATGGTTCCGTGGCGGATGCGCCAATGCTTGGCGGTGGTCACTCCTTTCGTTCCGATGTAATACATGGGGTTCATGAGTTTCACCGTTTGTATGTCTGCCCTCTTTCCTCCCGCGGTGTCGTTCTTTCGGCCGAAGGCCGTGAAGTGTCGTGCGGCAATGCTGTCTGTTCCGAACAGGTCGTTTTCACCGGTCGAGAGGTCGAGTGCGTCGAATGCGGGAGGCAATTTGTCGCGTCGGGTATATTGAACATACTTTTTGAAATTCATGGCCGTTGCCTTTCCGTTTTTGATGGTGAGCCAATCGAATATGCCCAAATCCGCGCCGCCGTCGAGAGCTTTCTGTGCCGAAGCAAGAACGAAGGAGGCCACGTAGTCGCGGAAGTTCCCGTTGCCGTCGGCGTTGAGGGTCAGGGGCGTTCCGTCGGGTGCTTTCAGCTTGAGGTTGTTGACATAGGGCGGGAAGAGTGCTTTCAGGCGGGCGGACAGGGCGACTTGTTCGGAAGTCATCGTGCCTTCCACGGTCTTGCGTTCCATGTGGAAGTCGATCATGTTTCCCATGGTCATCTTGCGATATTCGCGTGTGTCGGCAAACTGCCATTCGTAGGCGGCGTCTGCATTGTCGAGGTTGGTGATGGGGCAGTAGGCCGATACGGCAAAGATGTCGTCGCCGGCTTCGGCCGCTCCCAATGCTTTGAGATGAGGCTCGTAGTCTTTGCTGTTGCCCGTTCCGCCCAGCAGCGCCGACATGGCTCCTCCGGCGCTTGTTCCGTTGGATACGATCTTTTGAGCGTCGCCCGGCATTTTCGCATCGTTGTGTTTGAGGTAGCGCACGGCCGCTTTCAGGTCGACGATTGCCGCAGGAGCTTTCCCGCAGAAACGCCCTTCGGCGGTCTTCAGGGTACGTCCTCTGGCTCCCGGCGAAGCCACCACGTAACCTTTCGACAGAGCTGTGAGAGCTGCGTTCGGCTTGCCGCTGCGGCGATCGGCCGCAGGCCCTCCGGGTTTGGCGGGCATATAGCCTCCGATGTTGTTGGGCAGGAAGATGGGGGCTGTTTCGGCGGTGTATCCGTCGAGGGATTTGCCTTCGTAATAGGCTGTGGGTACGTAGAAGTTGAGACTTTGATAGGCCGTATCCACGGGATTGGCCACATAAACAATGCCCTTGTAGGCGCGGTAAGTGATGGTTTGTCCGTTTACTTCCGCCTTCTCGACGGTGTATTTTTCGGCGTTGAATTTCAAGGGATCGTCCGTTCCGGCAGCTTGACATCCGGCTAAGCACAAGGCGATCAAAGCGAAGAATGATTTCATGGGCTGATTGTTTTGAAATGGATACTGCGAACAAAGATAGTTTTTCTCCTGTTTCGTTGTATGGAAAAATTGAATTTTCTCATTACATGGCCCTCTCTTCTTTTTCTGTTCCTTTATTTCATCACCCAGTTGACGAAACTCGAACATCACGGCGTTTCGTCGTCATTAAACTTACCGCTTGTGCGGTGAATGCCGGATTGATTCGTCGCCGCGCCTTGGAGAAGCTGCCGTCGTTTGTTTGTCTGCCTTTTTGAAACGGATGTTTGTCCGTTTATTTTGTCTTTTGCGGATGCACTTGTTTCGGCGAAGCCTTGCCGAGGTAAAAAATGCGGATCTTTTTTTTGATACCGGAAAAATGGATTTTCAACAAAAAAGGCGTCGTTTTTGCAAAAACAATTTTTTCGTTTTGCTAAAACGACCATGAGACCGTAGAACGAAAAATCGTCCGTTTTTTCAACAAAAAAGGCTGCAAAACCCCGTAGGGTTCGCAGCCTTTCACCGTATATGGAGGCTTCTCGTGCTGGGGTTCAGCCCGGAGGAGTGTCGTTTTTGTCCGTATTGATTACTATTTTCTTCTTCATGGTCTTTATGCGGATAAGCGGATTTTCACCGGCAAAGATAAGAAAACGCCGGAACTTTGTACGGCACATGAGGGCGATACAGAAAATGAAGGGCGAGAGGGCCCCCACCGGCGGGCACAAACCTGTGTTTGCACTTTTTTCGAGAAGAATAATCTCTCCCTGTGAAATTTGCCTATTTTTGCGGGCAACGATGCAAAACGTTATTTCTGTATCATGAGAACCGGAAAACTCCTCACGGCGGTTTTGTGCCTTCTTTTCGGCGGGGGCATCCTGCAGGCGCAAGACGACTTTTACCGACGACTGGCGGAAGATGCTTTGGCGTTGACGAAAGACCGCGTGCGCTACGACCCCGCTTATTTCAGAATCGACTATCCCAATGGCGACGTACCTGCCGACAAGGGCGTATGTACCGACGTGGTGATACGGGCATACCGCAAACAGGGCATCGACCTGCAACAAGAGGTGCATCGCGACATGAAAGCGCATTTCCGGAAATATCCGCGCCTTTGGGGGCTTTCTCGTCCGGACACGAACATCGATCATCGCCGCGTACCCAACCTGATGGTGTTTTTTGCGCGGAAAGGCACGGTGAGGCCTCTTTCGTCCGAGGCGGCCGATTACCGGCCGGGCGATATCGTCTGCTGGCGGTTGCCCAATAATCAGACTCATATCGGCATCGTGTCCGCCCGGCGTTCGGCCGACGGGAAACGTTACCAAATTGTGCATAACATCGGAGCCGGGCAGGTTTTGGAAGATTGTCTGTTCAGTTACAAGATAATCGGTCACTACCGGTATAAGCCGTGAAACGGCGGATCCGCCGCCGGAAGGGGCGGAAAAGAGACTTCGTTCGCCAAAAACGAGGGACGTCCGGTTCGTTTTTCCGGCAGAAACGCTATATTTGTCGTCGCAAGAAATCTTAAATTAACCTATTCATCGAAGAAAACCATGAAACACTTCTGCTGTTTACTCATCGTCGCCTCCTTTTTCGTCGGATGTACCACGCGCGGTAAAAACAATTCTACGGCTAAAAAACCGGTTTCGGAGCTCGACGTCAAAGAAATCAAGGCGGAAAATCAACGCTTGTGGGAAGAGGCTTTGGCCATGACTTTCACCGACACGACGTTTTTGCAGATTGAGGGAGGCATGTCCGAAGAGGCCATTTCGACCCACCGTTCCGAAACGGAGTTGGTGGGCGATCGGCCGCGTAACCGCATGATCTACCTCGCCGCGTTGGAGCGCATGCGGAAACATCTCACTCTGGTCGACGGCCGGCTCGTGCTGAGTGCCAAGACGGGAAAAGAATTGTTGGTGGCCGAAGACATTTTCAGCCACGTGTCCGAATTGTTCCGTTCATGGAACGAAGGCATAGAAGAGGGAGAGTACGTCGCCACCAAGGATTATGACGGCCATTATACGATCCATCCGGTAAAGTGCAGCTGCCACAATCACTGATCTTCACGGACGAGGGCCGCTCCCGGCAAAGGTTACGCCCCGAATAGTTTTTCCACCGCCACGGCCACGCCGTCTTCGTCGTTCGTGAGCGTGATGTAGTCGGCCGCATCCTTTACCGTGTCTTGCGCATTGCCCATGGCAACCCCCATTCCGGCAAACCGAATCAGGCTGAGGTCGTTGTATCCGTCGCCCATGGCCACCGTTTCTTCGCGCTTCATTCCCGTTTTTTCCAAAAGCACGGCCAGCGAGAGTGCCTTGTCGACGCCGGGCGGAACCAGCTCGAGGAAGTAAGGTTCGGAACGAAAAACGTTGATGCGGTCTTTCAGCCGTGCCGAAAGCTCCCGTTCCACCGGAATCAATTTGTCCGGTTCGCCCACAATCAGGCATTTCGGGACGGGCAGCGGAATCGACGCCGGGAAATTGCTCACCTCGCGTACCTCCATCCGGTTCAGGAAGGCCTCTTTGGCGACGTACTTGTCGCGACCGTGTTCCGTAATCACCACAGGGCCGTCATGGGTGAGGATGGACAATCCGTAAGCTCCGGCCGTTTCGTAAAGCACGGGAATCACGTCATTGGGCAGCACCTTCTCGTAGAGTTTCTCGCCCGTTCGGCAACGGACGATTTCGCCGCCGTTGTAAGCCAGAATGTAACCGTCGAACTCGCTCATGCGCAGTTCTTCGGCCAAAGGCACAATGCCGTAAAGGGGGCGCCCGGAAGCGAGCACGAGTGAAACACCCTTCTGTTGCAATCGTATCAGGGTTTCTTTGTTGCGCGGACTGATTTCTTTTTGCGAGTTGGTGAGCGTGCCGTCGAGATCGAGCACGAGAAGACGATAGTTCATAACGGAAAAATGATGTATTGTGGTTTTGTTTCGGGGCAAAGATAATGTATTTTCAGACGCGGGCCGACAGCGTTGCGCTCTTCATCCCGATCGTTTTTCGTCGAACGCCGTCCGGCCGTGTCCGTTCAACGGAACAATTCGGCCCATTGCGCGTCCGTCAGCAAGGGGATGCCTTCGCTGTCCCACACGAAAGTTTCGGCCAGCCGGCGTTTTTCTTCCTGCAACAGAAGAATTTTCTCCTCGATGCTTTCCTGCGTGATGAAGCGGTAGGCGAACACCTGTTTCTCCTGGCCGATGCGGTGAGCGCGTGCAATGGCCTGCGCTTCGGCCGCGGGATTCCACCACGGGTCGATGATGAACACGTAGTCGGCTTGCGTAAGGTTCAGCCCCACTCCGCCCGCCTTGAGCGAGATTAAGAAGGCTTGAACGTCGGCTTGGTCGGTGAATTGGGCTATTTCCTGAGGTCGGTCGTGAGTGGAGCCTGTCAATAGCGCGTATTTCCAGCCTCGTGAGCGGAAAGCGTCGGCCACTAATTCCAGATGCTTGACGAACGAGGAAAAGATGAGTACCTTGTGGCCCTCGCTGCGCAAGGTTTCAAAAAGGTCGGTTATCTGTTCCGTTTTCCCCGATTCGACCGTGCTTTCCGGGAACCTCATGCGAGGATGGCAAGCCAGTTGCCTCAACCGTAAGATGCCGTTCAGCAGGTTGAACAACTGCCGGCTTTCTCCCGCCTTTGGGGTGCGCTGCAACAGAAGGTTTCGCAGGCTGTTCTTTTCCTGTTCGTAGAGTGCGCGCTGCTCGTCCGGCATCGGGCAATAGATGGTTTCTTCGGTGAGCGGAGGAAGTTCGGGGGCCACCTCTTTCTTGCTGCGGCGCAAAATGAACGGAGAAATGAGCTGACGCAAGAGCACCTCGCGACGCGTGTCGCCTTGGCGGATGGGATGCAGGAATTGCTTTTGAAAACTTCGTTCCTCGCCCAACAGATCGGGCTGAAGGAAACGGAATTGCGCCCACAGGTCTTTCAGCGAATTTTCAACGGGTGTTCCCGTCAACGCCAACCGGTGCCGGCTTTGCAGACGGACCGCGGCCTGAAACGTGAGCGATTCGCTGTTCTTGATGTGCTGGCTCTCGTCCAGCACCACGTATTCGAAACGATAGGCCGAAAGCACGTCGATGCGGCTGCGCAGCATGCCGTAGGTTGTGAAGATGAGATGGTAGTGGTCGAAATAGCGTTCGGGACGATTGCGGGGCACACGAGTGGAAGTGTGATACTCCGCCATGGAAAGCGTGGTGAAGCGGCGTGCCTCGCGTTGCCAGTTGTGCAGTAACGACGCCGGTACTACGATCAACGTTGCGGGACGCCGTTCCTCAAGCGATTGTGGTGATGAAACGGAGGCTGAAACGTTTGCCGTGTCGAACAGTGAGAGTTGCCCGTCGGCCGATGCCGGTATGCCGTGTCCTTCGTTCGGGACATCGACTGTCGCAGGCGAATGAGGACGATAAAGATGTTGCAGCAGGGTGAGGGTTTGCAACGTTTTTCCCAGCCCCATGTCATCGGCCAGGCAACCGCCGAATCCCTGTTTGCGGAGTCGTTCCATCCATGCGAATCCTTTCCGCTGATAGGAACGTAGCGTAGCTTTCAACGTAGGCGGCACGGGAACTTCGGGGGCTTCACCTCCAAAGGGCAATCGTTCCGCGCTCTCGGATCCCCATGCCGAACGCACGGCGCCCACGGCGGAAGGCTTGACCCGATAACCTTTTTCGGTGGGCACACCCATCTCCAGCAAATTGCCGTAACGGCTGAACCATTCTTCGGGAAGCAGCAATACCCGTCCGTCGGGCAGGATGAATTCCCGTTGCTCTTCGAGAATATGCCTGCGAAATCGGGAGAAGGGTATTCGCAAGTCTCCCACCGCCACGGTGATGTGCAGTTCGAACCAGTCGGGCGTTTCACGAAAGTCTTGTTCGATGCGGATTTCATCCAGGCAATACGTTCTCTCGCTGCCGTCCCGGCTCAGCAGGAATTTTTCTTTGAGCCCGTCCCGATGCGTGTCTATCCATTCGCGCAGGCTGCGTTCGGGAGCGTCGGGGGGCAATCGAAAGAGAACGTCGCTGACACGCTGCAATCCCCATTCGGACAACTGTCGCAGAGCTTCCGCCTCCGTCCGGCGATCGCGGCGGAAAACAGACAAAGCGTCCGACGACAGGCGTTCGATCAGGCAGCGTTCTCCTTCCTCAGGGTCGGGCGACAGCAGGAGGTCGCCGTAGCGGAATCCCACCCGCAGGCAGAAATCTCCGGTGATGGACTCTTCCGGCGTGAGCGTCGGCTCGCAAGTGTGCTTCTTTTCCGACACATGGAAACCTTCGAGTCGGATGTCGTGATAACGGGCGATGGGGATGAGAATGTTGTCAATGTATTTATCTGCCTGCCTGCGGTCCACGCTTACCGTCTGCTTTCGGGTGAAAGGCATCAGGCGGGTGCTTTCGATGTGTTCGAAGAAATAGAGATTCATGCCCAGCAACAAGACGGCAGGCGAAACGGAGAGCACTTGCACGGGCTTTTCCGCCATGAGTGAGAGCGGAGCGTCATTGCACCATGCTTCCAGTTCGTAGCGGAACTCCGTTTCGTCCAAGCGGAAGGAGAACCGGGTCTGCACCGTTTGCCGATGAACGTGCAGGGCGTGGTGAGCGTAAAGTTCGCGGCTGCCTGTCTGTTTTTGGTAGAGCGGAAGTCTGTGGACGCGTATCAGATGCAGGACTTCACGGATTTTTTTCTCGATGAAAGGGCGTATTTTCCGCTTCACCACATCGGGCTGAGCGGAAAGGTTGCGCAGGAAACGGGCCACGACTTTCTCGGACGAGTAGACCTCCATCAGGTATTTCTCCGCGTAGTGCGAGGTGATCTCGACCACGGCGCGCTCCACTTCTCCAAAGCGTCGGATCAGGCTCGCGTCGTGAAAAGCCTGTTCGGTCAGATGGAGTTTGCCGTCGTCGCTCCGTGTGGCGATGTAGGGCACGAGCAAAGGTCCCAGCACGGGATGCTCGGTCAAGACAATGGTCAATTCTTCTGTCGCTGGACTCACGTTTCGGGTCTTCTCGAGGATTGAAGAGTCAAAGGTACGCTATTTTCCGTTACTTTTGCAGCATGATGGAAGAAAACAAACGGGTATTGCTGGGAATGAGCGGCGGAACGGATAGTTCCGTCGCGGCCATGCGGCTGCTGGAGGCCGGTTACGAAGTGACGGGGGTGACTTTTCGCTTTTACGACACGCCGGGCGGTAAGAAGCACGAAGAAGATGCCCGGAATCTGGCAGACGTGCTCGGCATCCCGCATTTCGTGCATGATGCCCGTGAAGAGTTTCGCCGCGAAGTGGTGGAATATTTCGTGCGGGAGTACCTGTCGGGGCGGACACCTGTGCCCTGTGCCGTGTGCAACAACCGGATGAAGTGGCCTCTTCTTCGTAAGATTGCCGATGAAAAGGGAATATTTCATCTTTCCACGGGACATTATGTTCGCAAAACGGAGATAAACGGCACGTATTACATTTCGCCTGCCGTCGATTCGGATAAAGATCAGAGTTTTTTTCTTTGGGGGTTGCGGCAGGAGGTCTTACGGCGTATGCTTCTGCCCATGGGCGACATCACCAAGGGCGAAGCCCGTGCATGGGCGGCCCGCTGCGGATTTGAAAAAGTGTCGGTGAAAAAGGACAGCTTAGGCATTTGTTTCTGTCCGTCGGACTATCGGCTTTTCATCAGGCAATGGATGGAGACGCATCCGGAATCGACTGTCGGGAAAGGGAAATTCGTCGATGAAGAAGGGCGTTTCATAGCCTTGCACGAGGGCTTCCCTTATTACACCGTGGGGCAGCGGCGCGGACTGGGGATACAGCTGAACCGTCCCGTTTTCGTGAAGGAAATCCGTCCTGAAACCAACGAAATCGTTCTTTCCGCTTACCGGAGCCTTGAAAAAACGGAAATGTGGCTTGCGGAATGGAACATCGTCGATGCCGAACGCCTGCTCGATGTGCCCGATGTGGTGGTGCGCATACGCTATCGCAAGCAGGAGAATCATTGTACCGTCAGCCTCGCACCCGACGGACTGCTTCATGTGCGGATTCGCGAGCCTCTGGCCGCCGTTGCGCCCGGTCAGGCTGCCGCTTTTTATAAAGACGGCTTGCTGTTGGGTGGCGGCATCATTGCAGCGTCTGTCTGACGCGCGCCACATCCATTTGCCGAATGGTACGTATGATGTTTTTGTAAATGCCGTGGAATCCGAATCCTCCATTGACCATTTCGTGAATCGCATCTTCTTTGGATACTCCTTGAAACACGATGCGGTAAAGTGCACACACCGCCCCCGTCCGGTCAGAGCCGTGACGGCAATGAATGAGGATGGGGCCTTTTCGCTGTTTGATGATGCGCAGGGCGGCCGTCAGTTCTTCTTCACTGATGTCGTGTGCATTCGTCTTCACCCGGTGCAGAGTCAATGTCGTGCCTTTCGCCTCATCATCGTCGCTGTGCCAGCGGCGCAGGTTAAGCACTTCCCTGATGCCGAATTTCTGCAAGGCCATGAAATCGGTCGGCGACGGCTGTTCGGAGCGATATACTCCTTTGTCTATTTCGTAGAAGTTGGACAGTACGCTTTCGGGCAGCGAAAGTTTCTCTGCCTTGAAAGCCTGTGCATATCCGCCGACGGCAAGCAGCCCGATCAAACAGAAGCAAAGCAATATTCTTTTGGACGTCATGTTGTATTGAAGTTCTCGGGTTTCTTTTCAAAGTAACGAACAACGGGGCGTCTTTGTTCGACAAATCCCGCTTGACCTCCGGACACCCCCTCTCCTTTATTTTTTGAAACCTCACTTAAACGAAGTGAAAAACTCGTAAGGCCTTGTGCGGTCGTTCAAAAACGTTGTCGGCATAACTCCGACACAATATGTGAAAGGAGAATAGAAATGCTTTATTAAACCTAAATACCGACGAATAGGTATTGCGAAAGGATAGCGCAATAC
>JBHAEN010000175.1:0-7230 GCA_041855645.1 Bacteroides sp.
CCATGTCTGGTCTACACCCTTCAGATTCCGGTACTCATAATCCCATTTCAGTTGGGCGTAGAGTTTATTCTGCTTGTTGAAGGCTTTGTCATAGTAGAGTGTGGCCCCCATGTTGAATACCCGTGTGAAAGCGATGACTTCGGAGGCTGTGGCCAAAGCACTTTCGGCTCCGTCGGTGTATCGCAGGATGTCTACGGGTTCGCCGTTGTCCCACAGCGTTACGGCGTCGCTGCCGTAGACGTAGGTTTTTGCATGATTCTCCCAATATGTGGCATTGTTGTCGTAGCTCAACAGGAAGCCTGCGCCTAAGCCTGGAGAGATTGAAGAAAGGTTTTGATCTAACGTCATGTCGGCGAACAGTGTGCGTCGGTGCAATTTGGTATAGCCGGCCGCTTGCGAAGCTGCTACCGGATTGACGGTTCCGCTCCATGTGGAGTTTCCGCCCCACGTGTTGTCTTTCAACCGTACAGGATATGCGGCCGAGGGAAGTGTGTAAATCATGCTTTCCCAGATACGGGCGCCGTTGTTGCCCGATGAACCGGGTGTGCGTGTTTCGGACAAGATACCGAGCACGTTCAGTTTCATTTTCGTATTTGGTGTGAGGTCGATATCCAAATTGGTTCTCAGGTTGGCTCGCGAGTATTGGTCTTGCGTGGAATACCCCTCGTTCATGTCAGGCTTTTTGATGAAACCTTGATTGGTGATCAAGTTGCCCATGGCGTAATAACGGAATTTCTGAGCACCGCCGCGGAAGCTGATATTGTAGTTGTCGGTGGTTCCTGTTTCTCTAAAGGTTTCATCTATCCAGTTGACATTGGGATAGAGGTACGGATACTTGCCCGAAGCATAGGCGTTCAACTCGTCTTCCGAATAGCGGGGAGCACGTCCGTCGTTAGTCAACGCCTCGTTGACAGCTTGCGCATAGATGCTGCTGTTCACAAAACGGGGTGTACGGATTTGCCGGTTGAAACCGTGTTCGTAAGAGAATTTGATTTCACGGCTGTCGTATCGGCCTCGTTTTGTCGTAATGTTGATTACGCCATTAATGCCTTTATGCCCATAGATCGCTACGGCTGCCGCATCTTTGAGTATTGCCACCGTTTCCACTTCTTCGGGAGTGACATCGGAACAGTCGCGTTCGATGCCGTCGATGAGAATCAATGGACTGTTGGTCGATAGACTTTGCAGGCCGCGGATGTAGAATACCGGCTCATAATCGGCGAAACGTCCCGCTTGTTGCAGGACGGTCAGTCCGCTACCCAGTCCGAAAAGTGAGTTGGCTATGTTTTTGGCGCTTCGTTTGGCCAAGTCGTCCTGATAAATCATGGAAACGGACGCTGTCGATTCTTTTCTTCGTTGCGTATGTCGAAGTCCTGTTTGGATTGCTGCCTCGGCGTAATTGTCCGTTTTCCCGAAACCTATGCTGTCTGTCGATTCCTGTGCAAACCCTTGCAGGAAAGCGAATGTCAGCAGTGTGGGGATAATGTTCTTTTTCTTCATGTCAGTATGTAGATTTTCTGTATTCTAAACTCAGTCTTTACCATCCGGGATTTTGTACAAGTCCGTATCCTTTGTTTACTTCGGTCAGGGGGAAAGGTGACAAATACCACTTCGGATCAAATCCTGCCGTCCACCAATAGCGTACGGGCTGTGACATTTCGAACCGTTCATATTCAAAGTGAGTCGGAAAAGGTTTGGCCTGTTCCGCGGCTCCTCCGCCGAACCACGGAGTTTCGATGCGTTGTCCGGTTGCGGGGTCGATGCGGTACATGCGCAGTCCGTGTAATTGTTTGGAGAAAATGTCTGCCCGTTTGTATCGGATCAGGTCGAAGAAGCGACTGTCTTCCATACCCAGTTCACAAGCCCGCTCGCGCAGAATCTCTTCCAGCAGGGCCGCTTTATCGGTTGTCAGATTCTTGTCGGGATTACACTCGGCAAGTCCTTTCATTCCGACCCTTGCGCGCACGATGTCCACTTGCCGGATGGCATTGGCCAAATCGCCAGTCTGGCATAAGGCTTCGGCATACATCAAATACAGGTCGGACAAACGAAGTGCAGGCCAATGCGTATATTTGCGTAACATGTCGTTCCCCATCAGGAATTTGATCGGAGCATAGCCTGTGGCAAAAGATCCGGTTTGTGTGTTTGCGTCGGACTTGGCATTTGTGCCTCCTACCCATGATTCAAAACTTTGTCCGGCCATGTTGCCGGTAGTCCAGTCCAGCGAATAAGGTTGTCCGTTGACAATGACTTCTTCGTACAGTCGAGGATCGCGGGTGAGTTCCAGTGTTTTGTCTTTCACCGTACCCGTTACGAACATTTCGTCCAGACGGCCTTCGGCTTCAGTTGTTTCCCAGTCGAACGGTGTGCCGTCTTTCCACGGAAACATTTCCACGTATTCCTGTGTAGGGCTGTAACCGCGACGAATGCTTCCCAACGCGTCGCACCATTGATGCCATAGATAATAGGCCGACTTAAAGGCGTCCGTCGTGAACTGGCGTGTGCTCAACAAAACCTCCTGACTGGCTTGTAGCGCATATCCTTTGCGATAGGCCAGCCGATAGTCTTGCGGGCGTGTGCCTGCGGATTGCTCCAACTGATATCCTCCTTGAGCGGCAAGTTCGTCGAAGAAGTCTTTGCAGGCGTTCAGGAAACGGTTCCATAATTCGGGTTTGTATTCTCCATACCAAATGGCCTTGTTGTCGGTTGTGCCGGGATAGTATGGTGAATGGTCATTGAACAGCGGAGAAGCGGCAAACTGCAGAATGCGGCATTTCATTGCCTTTGCGGCTGCCTTAGTCCAACGGCCGGCTTCGGAGGAGGGATTGTCTGTCATCCAAGGGAGGACATCGGCTGCTTCGTCGAGCAGACCGGTCATGAAATCAACGGTTTCCTCTACGCTGCCTCGCGGCATGTCGTAGTGTGTGTCGGTTCCGCTGAACGATTTCCTTATAATGGGAATGCCGCCGTAGTGGCGGAATGTGTCGAAGTAGCGCGATGCCACGATGCATTTGGCTTGTGCCACGATGGAGGCTTTCTCCTCATTCGTCATTCCGGGTACGCGGTCGATGTTTTCGATCAGCAACCACGCGTAGCGCACGGCCTCCCATACCCGATTCAACAGATAATGCCATTTGTCGGAGCGTATTCCGTAGTTGGCGGTGTGCGTGCCGTGGTAGTAGCTGCCTACCAGTCCGGCCGATAAATAAGTGAACGTGTAGCAGTCGGTCAGCATATCGACTTTTCCCACATAGATGTTGGACGACTCGCAGGGATAAAGGTCGCCGGATGTGTTGCGATAAGGTAAACCGTAGTATTGCATGGAGTAGAGAGTGGTCAGATACTGACGGGTATATTCGGCATTGCTGAACACAGTGTCGCTTGTCACTGTTCCGCCGGGTGCCTTTTCCAGAAAAGAGTCGCCGAACTTTATTTCGTCCACGCATGAAGTTACCATAGCCGTGGTGAGAACCATGCAGGCCGTTGCGGGCAATAACCATTTATTATATCTTTTCATTGTATGTGTGCGATTTAATGAATTAAAAACCGAGTTTCAGGCTCAACGAATAAGTCTTGGTGAGTGGGTAGGTGGGGAAGTTGCTTGCTCTTGACTCGGGGTCTCCCCAGATATAAGGCGTAAAGGTCAGCAGGTTGTAACCGCTGAAAGCGAGTTGGCAGGTATTCATCTTCAGTTTTTGCATCAGTGGAAACTTGAAATTATAAGCGATCTGTATGCTTTTCAAACGCAAATATTTCGCGTCTTTTTCCCAGAGCGTGGATTCCTGATAATTGTTTGTGCGTCCGTTCAAGAAACTGGCGCGCGGATATTGGGCATTCGGATCCGGGTTGTCGTTTGTCCAGGTATGCTCGACCTGATAAATGAGCAATCCTCCCTGATCGGCATTGTTCCGATCGGCAAACGGTTGGCGAAAAATGCTGGAGATGCTTCGCGTGACGTTCCATGCGCCTGTCCATTGCAGCGATACATCCAGATTCTTCCACGTGAATCCCATGTTGATTCCTGTCAGGTATTCGGGGGCATCGGTGTATCCTAAAGAGCGGGTCATGTCATTGGCATCTATCATACCGTTGCCGTCGAGATCGACATAGACGCAGTCTCCGTTTTTCAGCTCAACCAGTTGGCGGGGAAAGTCTGTACCGAAGGTTTCTTTGTAGCGTGCTTCGGATGTCGCTTCGTTGTAATACTCAAAGAACTGATATTGCATGCGCGATCCGATGCGATGCCCTTTCGAGTATTGGTAGCTGTTGTTCAGCGGGGCTTCTTTACGTTCCACGATCCGATTTTGGTTGTACATCAGATTCACACCCAAATAGTAGCGGAAATCATGACTGAGCTTATCGATCCATTTGAGCGAAAGCTCCCAGCCCCAGCTGTCTACTTTACCCAAATTGGCCAAAGGCAACTTGAATCCTAAAACCGAAGGAGCCGTGCCGTCGCTCAGCATAATGTCTTTTCGATGTTCTTTATAGTAATCGAATGTTGTTTTCAGTCTGTCATTCAGGAAGTTGGCGTCTATGCCGTAGTTGTGTTTGAGGGCTTTTTCCCAAGTGATGTCGGGATTGTTTCGGGCCATTTCGTAGGCTCCCGGACTTTTGGTGCTGTTCTCGATGCCGAAATAGTAGCTGTAGCCACCGCGATTGGTGTCGATGGTGTTGTTGATAGCGTAGGGGTCGGAGGTATACATGAAGCGATTGTCCGCAACGACGTCATTGCCCACCAAGCCGATGGTATAGCGCAGTTTGAGGAAGTTGATTATGGACTTCAAGGGTCTCCAGAATTTCTCTTCGCTGACTATCCAACCCAACGATCCGGCAGGGAATGTTCCGTACCGTTTACCCGGAGCATAGTTTTCCGAACCGTTGTATCCGATATTGAATTCGCCCATGTAGCGGCTTTTCCAATCGTAGGTGATGCGTCCCACCAGTCCCACGAATCCGGTGGGAATGTCCGAGTAGACCGAAGGATAATACCTTTTGGACTGATTGTACAGCAGCAATGCGGTGAAGTGATGATTGTCCCACGTGCGGCTGTAATTGAGTGCGGTCTCCATGTACCAGTTGCGCGACTTGGACGGCCCGATATCTTCATAACGCAGTTGCGCGTCGGAGCCGTTTTTCTTATAGCCTATTGTTCCGTCGTCCAGCAATACGGGAGTGTAGTTGGCTATGGAAGAAGTGGCGCGCGTGTACGATGTGAATCCGCTGTTGTAGGATCCTTTGACGTGAAACTTCAATCCTTCGGTTACGAAGTCCAGCTTCTGGTTGAGTTGTACATCAGCCGTCAGCATGTTGTTGCCGGTTTGCATGAATCCTTTGCCGTAGTAGGCCATACCGTGTCCGCCGATGAAAGGAAGAACGGCGTCGGCATAGTCTTTTGACGAGGTTACGAATTTCCCGTCGATCAGCCCCGGACTGGAAAAGGGGGTGGCGTAGTACATTTCGAGCAACATTGCCTCGCTACCGCTTCCCGTGTAGGGTTTCCATGCGTTGTTCACATTGCCGGCAACGCTCATCGACAGCGTTGTTGTGGGTGTGACATCGATGTCGAGATTGGATCGATAGTTGAACCGATTGTATTGATAGGTTAAGTCATAGGGCAGATCGAACTGCTTGAACAGTCCGTTTTGCGTGTAGGCACCTGCGGAGATGAAATAACGAACGCTTTTCGTCCCTCCGGAGATATTGATGTTGTGTTGAGTCTGGATGGCGGTACTGCGCAGGCAATAATCCACCCAATCGGTGCTTGGGAAGCGAATCGGGTCGGAATTGTTTCTGAACTTATCAATGATATTCTCTTTGAACATTAGCTCGTCGGCAGTCAACATGGGGTTATCGTTGAGTTGCATCCGATTGTAGAACGTCGCGTATTGATAGGAATCGGCCAATTCCACGGTTCTGGTCGGAGCGATGAGGCTGGCCGAAGTGGAAAATGAGATTTTCGCCTTTCCTTCCGTTCCGCGTCTGGTTGTGATCAGCACCACGCCGTTGGCTCCGCGCACACCGAAAACGGCTGTGGCCGAGGCGTCTTTTAATATGGTGATGCTTTCTATTTCGTTGGGGTCGATGTCGTTGAAGCTGCGTTCTACGCCATCCACTTGGACAAGCGGTGCAGAATTGCTCCATGTAGCCTGTCCGCGGACAAAGATGTTGGCTGCGTCACTGCCCGGTTCGCCCGAATACTGAACGGAGGTTAACCCGTTGAGTTGCCCGGAAAGCAGGTTCGATACGGAGCCCGTGGGCGTTTTAACCAAGTCGTCTCCCTTGACGCTGGCGATGGCGCCCGTAACGGTCACTTTCTTCTGCACTCCGTAAGCCACCACTTCCACTTCGCCCAACAGTTGGGCGTCGTCGGCCAATGTGATTTTCATGGGTGTCGCTTTGGCAATGACCGTTTGGGTCTCATAGCCCACGAACGAAACGATGAGTTTAGTACCGGGAGGCACATTGAGGCGGAACACTCCGTCGATGTCGGTTATGGTTCCTGTCGTGCCGCTTTCTGCTTTCACATTTGCGCCGATGATTGGTTCGCCGTGGGTGTCTTCTACAGTTCCCGTAACTGTTTTCTTTTCCTGTTGGGCGATGTCTGCAGAAGCATAAACCGGCTGTATTCCCCACATCGCGACGAGCATTGCCACGGAATATAGTCGCCCGAAAGAAATACGGCGTATTCTTCGGAGTGCTTTCCCCTTAGTTTTAGAATAAAAGTTCATACGAATTATGGTTGATTATTGTAAGAATTAGATCAGGGTTCTCATTTTATGTTTTTCGGGAGAATGATTTCGTTCCTGCTTGTGGAAACATCACTTGGAACGAGAAGTGTTGCAAACGTAGGAGAAAGCTCGAATCGAGTCCATGTAGAATTGTACAAAAGCATGTAAAATGACTCTTGCCGACCGAATTCAGGAAAAAGGCCCGCAAATTTCATTCGTGAGAAGAAGGCCCCCGAAGCCTGTGTGGAGGATGTTGCAAAGCGTTTTCTGAACATCAAAAGGTTATCGTCTGAAGATCGAACACTTCGGAAATTAACCTCACATGTTTCGGAAATGAAATGTGAAACAAACTTTTTCCTCGCGGCGGATGCACTTTCTCATGGCCGGCTTGTTCCCGCTTCGGACGGATATTCCATGATTCTGTACGATCTTACATTACGAGCGATGGCGTCTCTGCCTATATTTGTCTCGTTCAATTAAATCGATTGTCATGAAAAAA
>JBHAEN010000176.1:0-22136 GCA_041855645.1 Bacteroides sp.
AATCTTTAGGTAATAACAAAGCCCCAGCTTGTGAAAGTCGGGGCTTTGTGCATAAAAAAAGAGGTGTGCATTTTGACACACCTCCCTGTTCAGTAAAGGAAGGATGTGGGAGAGAGCGTATCACGGCAGGCCTTCATCGCCGAAGCGCATCGATTCCACCTTCGTGAGACGATCACGCAGACGTCCGAGTGCCGAGAGTCTGATGCGCAGAGTCATCCGGCAATCCATGTCGAAGTGTTGATGTAGCACTTCCGGAGCTTCTTCCTTGACAATGCGCATGACCTCGTTGAGGAAAGGATACTCGAAACAGAGGTCGATTTCTCCCTGCACGTTGCGTTCCACAATACGGGCATCCTCCAAGGCCAAAGCCGAAGCCGCTTTATAGGCTGCTGCGAGTCCTCCCGTTCCCAGCTTAACGCCTCCGAAGTAACGAACCACGACGATCAGGACATCGGTCAGTTCGTGTGCATGAATCTGTCCGAGTATGGGCTTTCCCGCCGTCCCCGACGGCTCACCGTCATCGTTCGCCCTGAATGTGTTGCGTTCCGCTCCAAGCATGTAGGCGTAGCACACATGCCGTGCGTCGTAATACCGTTTCCGGAACGTGTCGAGATGTTCTTTCACTTCCTCGACCGTTTGCACGGGCAAGGCAAAGGCAAGGAACTTGCTCCGCTTCTCCGTATAGACGGCTTCGGTCGGAGCTTCAAGTGTGCGATAGGTATCTTCGGCAGTCATACTTATAGGAAAAAGGATGGGAAGTAAAAGAAATGAGCTATGAGGGATCAGGCAGGGGCTTATTCCTTCCTCTTCTCCTCATAGCTTTCAGTTTCGGGGCAGCCTTTCCGGCCCTTCCCTTACAGGTTCTATCGGTTTCTTCCGACCTGCGTGGTCGGTTAATCGAGACGATGTATCACGAGTCCCGAGCGGAGCTTCGGTTCAAACCACGTTGTCTTGGGCGGCATGATATTACCCGTGTCGGCAATGTCCATCAGTTGCTTCATGGACACGGGATACAGGGCCAATGCCACCTTCATCTCACCGCTGTCGACACGCTTCTTCAGTTCTCCCAATCCCCGGATACCTCCGACGAAGTCGATGCGCTTATCGGAACGCAAGTCTTTCAGCCCCAGTATTTCGTCCAGAATCAGGTTGGAGGAGATGGTCACGTCGAGCACGCCGATGGGATCATTGTCGTTGTATGTTCCTTCTTTTGCCGTAAGACTGTACCAAACGCCTTCGAGATAGAGAGCAAAGTTGTGCAAAGCCGACGGAGTGTAGATGTCTTTTCCTTTCGCTTCGACAACGAAGTTCTTCCGCAAAGCTTCGAGGAACTGTTCGGAGGTGAGTCCGTTCAAGTCCTTCACCACACGATTGTAGTCAATGATGGTGAGCTGACTGGCAGGAAAGCACACGGCCATGAAGTAGTTATATTCTTCGTCGCCTCGATGATTGGGATTCTGCTTCGCTTTCTCCGCGCCCACAAGGGCTGCCGCCGCCGAACGGTGATGACCGTCGGCAATGTAGAGTGCAGGCATCTTTGCAAAGGCTGCCGTTACTGCGGCAATATCTTCTTCTTTGTCGATGATCCAGAATGTGTGTCCGAATCCGTCGCCCGGAGCGATGAAGTCGTACACCGGTTTTCCGGCAGCATATTTCCTTACGATGGCGTCAAGTTCTGCATTGTCGGGATAGGCGAAAAACACCGGTTCGATGTTGGCATTGTTCACTCGCACATGCTTCATGCGGTCTTCTTCTTTGTCCCGACGGGTCAGTTCGTGTTTCTTGATGACGCCGTTCATGTAATCAGGAACATAGGCTCCGACCACTAATCCGTATTGCGTTTTACCGTTCATGGTTTGTGCATAGATGTAGTAGTTTTCTTTGGCATCCTGCACCAGCCATCCTTTTTCCTGAAACATGCGGAAGTTATCGGCAGCTTTGGCATACACGCGTTCATCGTGTTCGTCCGTACCGACAGGAAAGTCTATCTCGGGTTTGATAATGTGATATAAAGACTTCTCGTTGCCTTTGGCCTCGGCACGTGCTTCTTCGGAGTTGAGCACGTCGTAAGGGCGTGAAGCCACTTGTTCTACTAAATCTTGAGGAGGGCGAATGCCCTTAAAGGGTTTAATGATTGCCATAAAGAGATGTTGTTGTTTTACTTATTGACTCTGAACTTCTCGTCGCCGTCTTTGAAGAAGCTGACGATTTGTCGTGCAGCTGCGATACCTGCGTTGATGTTTGCTTCGGCTGTCTGTGCCCCCATCTTTTTGGGAGTGGAGAAATAACGACCGGCAAACTTGCCGGCAAACTCTGCATCGGCAGCAGGCATGATGTCGGTAAGGTATTTGAAGTCTGTGCGCTCTTCCATCAGTTTGATGAGTTCGGCTTCGTTGATAACTTCCTTACGGGCAGTGTTCACGAGCATGGCACCTTTCGGCATAACGCTCAGCAAAGCGTGATTGATGGAGTTCTTCGTTTCGGCTGTGGCAGGGATGTGGAGAGAGATTATTTGACAGGTTTTGTACAATTCTTCAACCGTTCCCAACGCCTTTACACCGTCTTTTTCGATCACTTCTTTGGGGCAGAATGCATCATAAGCATATACTTCCATGCCGAATCCTTTCGCGATGCGAGCCACGTTTCGACCAACGTTGCCGTAAGCGTGAATGCCGAGTTTCTTTCCCATCAGTTCCGTGCCCGAAGTTCCATTATAAAAATTGCGCACGGCATATACCATCATGCCTAAAGCCAACTCGGCCACTGCGTTAGAGTTCTGTCCCGGCGTATTCATGACACATACGCCGTGCGACGTTGCGGCATTCAGGTCTACATTATCGTAACCGGCTCCGGCACGTACGACTATTTTCAACTGTTTGGCGGCATCGAGCACCTCTGCATCGACAATATCGCTGCGGATGATGACGGCGTTTGCATCTTTCACCGCATCGAGCAACTGTGCTTTTTCCGTATATTTTTCCAGCAAGGCCAATTCGTATCCGGCAGCTTCGACCACTTCACGAATGCCGTCCACAGCCACTTTGGCAAACGGTTTATCGGTAGCGACTAATACTTTCATAATTTAAATAGGTATTAAAGGATGATGAGCCCGCCACGGTGCACGTTTTCCGCACTCCGTAGCGAACCCGATGAAGATTTTCTGTTAAGCGTTGAGTTTTTCGAACTCTTGCATGCAAGCCACCAATGCTTTTACGCTTTCCACGGGGCATGCATTGTAGATGGAAGCACGGAAACCACCCACAGAGCGGTGTCCCTTGATACCCACCATGCCGCGTTCTTTGGCAAAGTTCATAAAGTCGGCTTCTTTGTCTTTATAGGCATCGGCCATGACGAAGCAGACATTCATCAGCGAACGGTCTTCTTTGGCGGCCGTACCGACAAACATCTTATTGCGGTCGATTTCGCTATACAGTAAATCGGCTTTCTCCTTGTTGATCTTATACATGGCTTCGAGTCCGCCCAATTCTTTGACCCATTTCAACGTTTCGTGCATCACGAAGATGGGGAATACGGGAGGCGTGTTGAACATCGAACGGTCTTTTTCTTCACCGCCGACGTGTGTGCGATAGTCAACCATCGTTTGGAGTTTACGTTCCACCTTGCCCAACAAGTCTTCCCGAACGATGACAAAGGTAACACCGGCCGGGCCTACATTTTTCTGTGCACCGCCATAAATCAAACCGTATTTCTTCACGTCCACGGGACGGCTCATAATATCCGACGACATATCGGCTACCAACGTAACGGGGCAATCCATGTCTTCATGAATCTCCGTACCGTAGATTGTATTATTCGTCGTGATATGGAAATAATCCGCATCGGCAGGAATGGTGTAACCTTTGGGGATGTACGAATAGTTCTTATCTTCCGAAGAGGCCACTATTTCCACGTCGCCATAGAATTTGGCTTCTTTGGCCGCTTTCTTGGCCCAAACTCCGGTTTGCAGATAAGCTGCCTTTTTGGAAAGCAGATTGGCCGCCACGGTGAAGAATTGCGTACTGGCCCCGCCGCCGAGGAAGAGTACCTGATAATTGTCGGGAATGTTCAACAGTTCGCGCCAAAGCTGAGCCGTTTCTTTCATGATGCGCTCCCAACCCGGAGTGCGATGCGAGATTTCAAGAATACCGATGCCCGTACCGTCAAAATCACGAATGGCTTCGATAGCTGATTCTATCGCGGCCTTAGGAAGAACACAAGGTCCTGCGTTAAAGTTATGCTTTTTCATTTTAAAGAATGGGTTTAAATAAACACTCGGTTAACTATTCGTCTTACGACTTTGCGAATGTACGAATAAAAAATAGCAGTGCAAATCTTTTCCCTAAAAATTAGGGGGTAAAACGAGAAAAATCTTTCATAAAGAAAGAAGCAAGACCATATACCACCCATAAACGCTCTCCCGCCCTATCAAAAAGACATTCAAGAGTATCCTCCCCCGCCATACGGAAAGAGCCTGCGGAGGTGTCTTTATCGGGCTTCTTCAATGAGGGTTTTCATTCCCTTTATTTTCTCTCCCTGTATCAGGCTGAGCAGTTGTTTCACCTTGGAACGGCGCACGGCTACAAAAGAATAATGTTCTTTCACATCGATGGAACCCAAATCTTCACGCGTCAATCCTCCTTTTTTGTAGAAAAAACCGGCAATGTCCGTGCGGCTCAATTTCTCTTTCCTGCCTTTACCTATATATAAGGTAGTCCACAGCGATTTTGGGGGACGCGGTGTTTGTTCGGGAAGGTCTTTAATGGCGGGAATCTCAACAAGGTAAGCAGGTAATTGCTCTTCCGGACTGAGAATGAGATAAGAAGTACCCGCAGACTGCCAACGAGCGGTACGACCGTTACGATGGGTAAAAGCCTCTTCGTTTGCGGGAAGATGGTAATGTATGATGTACTCCACCTCAGGAATATCGAGCCCGCGGGCGGCAAGATCCGTCGAGATGAGCACGTGGGAAGTCCCGTTGCGGAATTTGTAGAGTGCCCGTTCCCTATCGGGTTGCTCCATCCCTCCGTGAAATCGCTCAGCGTGAAGTTTTCTTTCCGCCAGCAATGTACATACTCTGTCCACGGCTTCGCGATGGTTACAAAACACGATACCCGAGGCACTGCCCAAAGAACAAAGCAGGCGGTAGAGCGTGTCGATCTTATCTTTCGCCGGGGAGAGAACCTGCATCAACTCGAGTCGTGAAGCCGTGGAAGTTGAATTAACCGGAGAAAGAAAGTTGAGCGTTCTCATCCTACGCATACCGACAAAAGCGGGAATTTCTTCGGCTTCGGTAGCCGAAAGAAGAATACGCTTCGAAAGTCCGTCGAGCTGTCCGATGATTTCCTCCATTTCGTCATGAAAGCCAAACTCCAAGGATTTATCGAACTCGTCGATGACCAACGTATGTACGGCGTTTGCCCGAAGGTTTCCTTTCGCCAAATGGTCGGCGATGCGTCCCGGCGTACCTATGACTATGGCAGGACGATTCCCGACAAGGCTTTTCCGTTCCTCCGCCACGGAATGCCCCCCATAGCAACAGCAGACTTTCCACGCCGTGTTCATGCTTTTCATCACGGATTCTATCTGCAAGGCGAGTTCTCGCGACGGAGCAAGAATGAGCGTTTGCACATTTCCGTCGTCCGGACGAAGCCGTAACAGGACGGGCAACAAGAAAGCGATGGTTTTACCCGTTCCGGTGGGCGAAAGTAACAAAACGTCTTCTCCGTCGGCAATGTGACGGAGGATTTCTTGCTGCATGGAGTTCAACGACTCTATACGCAGCGCGCGAAGAATGGACGAAATCAATTCGTGATGGGCAATCATGTCTGCAAAAGTAGGCAAAAAAGGAAGCCGAAAGAAAAGCGCGCACGTCTTTCTTTCGGCAAGCCTTCGTTTTTTATCGGCATAAAAAGAAAAAGCCGGAGAGATTCAAACATATCTTCCGGCTTTTCGTCTTGTCCGATTTGCGGTTATGCTCCGAAGTCGTCGAACATCAGGTTCTGCGGGGGCACACCGAGGTCGTCAAGCATCTTACCGACAGCTTTCGACATGGGGCCGGGACCGCACATGTAGTATTCGATATCTTCGGGGGCCTCGTGATCTTTCAGATAAGTGTCATAAATCACTTGATGCACAAAGCCCGGAGTGTACTTCACGCCTGCGGCATCGGCAGCAGGATCGGGACGGTCGAGTGCCAGACGGAACGAGAAATTGGGGAAATCTTTTTCAATCTGCAGGAAGTCGTCCAAGTAGAACACTTCGTTCAGGGCGCGGGCACCGTAGAAATAAGTCATCTTGCGGTCGGTCGTGCCGAGCGTTTTAGTCAGGTGCATGATTTGAGCACGCAACGGAGCCATACCCGCACCTCCACCAATCCACATCATCTCGCGTTTGGAGTCGAAGATAGGATGGAAATCGCCATAGGGGCCGCTCATCAAAACCTTATCGCCCGGTTTCAGCGTGAAGATATAGGACGAAGCAATGCCCGGAAGAACATCCATGAATCCTCCGCCTTGTTCTTTCGGCTTATTGGGCGGTGTCGCTATGCGCACAGTCAGCATGATGCGGTCGCCTTCGGCAGGATAGTTGGCCATGGAGTAGGCACGAATCGTTTCCTCTTCGTTGCTGCACTTCAGGTTGAAGAGGCCGTAGTTCTGCCAAGCCGGCAGGTAGGTTTCGCCGATGAGGTCTTTGTCTATATGTTTGTCAAAGTCGATAGTGTATGCAGGAATCTTGATCTGAGCATACGAACCGGGAACAAAATCCATGTGCTCGCCCGGAGGAAGCGCCACGATAAATTCCTTGATGAATGTGGCCACATTGCGATTGGAAATAACCTCGCACTCCCACTCTTTCACACCCATGACACTTTCAGGCACGCGAATATCAATATCGCCCTTCACTTTAACCTGACAGCCCAAGCGCCAATGGTCTTGCTGCTGCTTGCGGCTGAAGTGGGGAACTTCGGAGGGAAGTATTTCTCCTCCACCCGACATTACCTGACATTTACACTGTGCGCAAGAACCTTTTCCTCCGCATGCCGAGGGAAGGAAAACGCCATTGACCGACAACGTATTGAGCAGAGTGGAACCTGAATCGACATCAAGTTCCGTCTCCCCGTTAATGGTCACTTTGACACGTCCCGAAGGCACGAGAAATTTCTTGGCGACCAAGAGGATGACGACAAGCAACAGGATCACAGCCAAAAAGACACCGATGCTTGCTAAAATTAAATTCATATCCATAGATTTTTTGCTTTCGATTGTGTGTGATAATAGTTTTTAGATGTTCAGACCGGAGAAGCACATGAAAGCCATGGCCATCAATCCCACGATAATGAACGTGATGCCCAATCCGCGCAACGGTGCAGGAACATCGGAATAGGCCATCTTCTCGCGGATGGCTGCCAGCCCCACAATGGCAAGCAACCAGCCGATTCCGGAACCCAAGGCATAGGAAACGGCATCGCCCAGACTACCGATGAACTTCGGATCGGAAGCTCCCAGCGTGATGCGTTGCTGCATGAAGAGCGAAGCACCCATGATGGCGCAGTTCACGGCAATCAGGGGCAGGAAAATACCCAATGAAGCATAAAGCGACGGGCTGAAACGCTCGACGGCCATCTCTACAAGCTGTACGATACCGGCAATGACGGCAATGAATAGGATGAAGCTGAGGAAACTCAGGTCTACCCCTTCGATAATGGCATCGGCAGCCAAGACTTTAGTCTGTAAGAGATAGTTCACGGGCAATGTAACGACCAGCACGAACGTTACGGCAATGCCCAATCCGACAGAAGTTTTCACCGTCTTCGACACGGCCAGATAAGAGCACATGCCAAGGAAGAAAGCGAATATCATGTTGTCCACAAAGATGGAGCGGACGAATAAGCTAAGTATATGTTCCATAATTATTCAGTCGTTTTTCAGATTATTTTTCCTGCAACTCTTTGTGGCGAGCGCGCTGATACCAAATGATGCAGGCGCAGATGATAAGCGCCATGGGCGGCATGAGCATCAGACCGTTGTTCATATATCCCGATTCGATGATGGGTTTGTGGTTGAGAATGTTGAATCCCAACAACGTGCCCGAACCGAGCAATTCGCGAAAAACGGCAACGATGACCAGTATTTTGGCATAGCCCAATCCGTTACCCACACCGTCGAGGAAAGACTCCCACGGGCCATTCTGCATGGCAAACGCCTCCAGACGTCCCATGAGAATACAGTTGGTAATGATCAGACCGACATAAACGGAAAGCTGAGTGCTTACGTCGTAAGCAAAAGCCTTCAGAATTTCGCTGACCACAGTCACAAGAGCGGCCACAACCACCAACTGAACGATGATGCGGATGCGATTGGGAATGGTTTTACGCAATAATGAAATAACCACATTCGAGAAGGCCGTGATGACCGTCACCGATAACCCCATCACGATGGCCGGCTCAAGTTTGGCCGTGACAGCCAGTGCCGAACAGATACCGAGCACCTGAACGGTAACGGGGTTATCCATACCGAGGGGAGCGGAGAATACTTCTTTATTCTTTTT
Organism: Bacteroides sp.; assembly: GCA_041855645.1. Taxonomy (GTDB): domain Bacteria; phylum Bacteroidota; class Bacteroidia; order Bacteroidales; family Bacteroidaceae; genus Bacteroides. The sequence continues at coordinate 8,548 of JBHAEN010000176.1, forward strand.
TGAAAATAATTGTCCCATATTCTTATCCTCTTCCTTTATTTAGTATTTAAAAATTTGATGTAATTGCGAAGGCAGTTTTTCAACATGTCATCGACCCCCACAGACGTAATCGTTCCTCCCGAAATGCCGTCGACTTCAAAATCGGGCTTCGTCACCTTTCCTTTCTTCACCACGCTGAGAGCGACGTCGCCGTTATCGAGGGCTTTTTTGCCGTCGAACTCTCTCTGGAAAGGCACACCGGCAATATCGGCTCCCAGACCGGGCGTTTCGCTGGCATGCGAAAAGTACACGCCATATACCGTTTGCTTATCGCTATTGAGCGCAACATACCCCCAGATAGCCCCCCAAAGTCCGGCACCGTATACGGGAAATACATACTTCGTGTCATTGTCTTTATTCGCCACGAAAACGTGTAAACGTCCGTTTTCCTTAACTTCTTTTTCAAACGAAACGGGGAAATTCGCACCTTTATATTCTGAGAGCGTGCCGTCTTCCGGGTTCAAAAGCATGTCTTTGACTTCGTACTTGGCGAATGTCGCATCGGCATTTTTCAATTCTTCCGGAGCGACATGCAAGGCGGTGAGAATCTGCTTTTTCGTATCAAGTTCTACATTCCGTGTCTGTTTTTCCTTCAGCGAAGAGCTGACGAAAGCCAGAAGGAAAGCTACGATAATGACCATTACCGAAGCGTAGACGATAGTATAATTGTTACTATTGGTATTCATTGTCGTTCGGGAATTACGGGTTAGACTTCAGGGCACGTTTGGCTCGCATGCTGATGTTGCTTTGTACCACATAGTAGTCGATCAGGGGAGCGAAGATGTTCATGAGCAGAATGGCCAGCATCATACCTTCCGGATAACCGGGATTGAGTACGCGAATAACAATGGCCATCACCCCGATGAGGAAACCGAAAATGTACTTGCCTGTTTCAGTGCGTGCCGACGTTACAGGGTCGGTGGCCATAAATACCGCACCGAAACAGAAGCCTCCCAAAACGAGATGTTCGTACCAAGGCATATTGGCCATGGCCGTATCGGGGCCTATTTCATTGAAGACACAAGCCATAAAAGCTCCGCCCGCAAACACGGAAAACATAGTCTTCCAACTGGCCACGCCTGTCCACAACAACAAACATGCCCCAAGCATTATGGCAATGACACTGGTTTCTCCGATTGAACCGGGAATCAATCCCGTAATCATGTCCATCGAGAAAGCCGGATAGCCTTGAGCCGAAATCGCCGTTCCCGCCTCTCCCAAAGGAGTAGCCACGGTGAGACCGTCTACCGTCTTGCCCAAACCGAAAATGCTGTTGCCCGATACCCAAACGGCATCGCCCGACATTTTTGTGGGATAAGCAAAAAACAGGAACGCACGAGTTATCAGAGCCACATTGAAGATGTTCATACCCGTGCCGCCGAATACTTCTTTGGCAAAAATAACCGAGAAGGCAGTGGCCACGGCCAAAATCCATAACGGACAATCCACCGGAACAATCATGGGAATCAGAATACCCGATACGAGAAACCCTTCCTGTATTTCTTCTTTCTTCCACTGAGCCACCACGAATTCTATACCGAGACCCACTATATAGGAGACGGCAAGTTTGGGAAGCACGGCCAGAAAACCGTAGGCAAACATTTCCGCAAAACTTCCCTCAACACCCGTATTTACATAATGCTGATAACCCACATTGTACATGCCGAACAGGAGTGCCGGCATCAAAGCTATAACGACAATCGACATGATGCGTTTACTGTCGATCGAATCGTGAATGTGCGTTCCCGATTTTCCGGTACGATTGGGCACGAACAAAAAGGTTTCGAGACCATCGAACACCGAATGGAACGCGTGAAACTTACCCCCTTCCTCAAAGTTGGGCTTTATCTTATCGAGATATTTTCTTAACGCTTTCATTTATCTGTTATTTTATTGTTTTAGGAGTTCCTGATGACGAGCATTATGACATTTCAGCACGCAGCATATCCAGGCCGGAACGGACAATGCGCTGCAACTCCACTTTCGAAGAGCAGACGAATTCGCAGAGGGCAAAGTCTTCCGGAGCCACCTCATAGATTCCCAGAGCTTCCATGCGATCGATGTCTCCGGCTATGATGGCCTTGATCAGATATTCGGGAAGGATGTCCATCGGGAAAACCTTATCGTATTCGCCGGACATGATCATGTGTCTTTCTCCCCCTTTGACGCGCGCATCCAATGCGTATTGTTTCTTCTTGCCGAACAGCCAGCTGAAGTAAGAACGGTTGGCACTGAATTGATTGAGACGCGGCATAATCCATCCGAACATCTCGTAAGTGTCGTCGCCTTCGGGAATCACCGTCAACTGACTGTCGAACGCCCCGAGGAAACCGTTGGGCGAAACCTGCTTTCCGGTCAGTACATTTCCGCTGATGTAGCGCAAGGTTTTGCCCGAAGTCACATTACCCGCGAAAACGGAAGTAAGCAGAGCTCCTACGCGAAGTTTGCCATAAGCCGGTTTCAAGACTTCGGAGCCCGTAACAGCCACGGTGCGCGTAAAGTCCACCCGGCCGGTGTTGAACAAACGGCCGATGAAGATGACAGCCTGCGGATCGATCGTCCAGACTATTTCGCCTTTCGATATGGGCGAAATGTGATTGATCTGTACACCCACATTACCTGCCGGATGCGGTCCGTCGAATCTCGTTACCGTAACATTGGCCGCTTGTGTAAGTGCCGTTGAACTCTGTTTTACGCTGATGTTCAGGTATGTTTTTGCCAGTTTGGCCAATACATTCAATCCGGTCTGGAAATCGGCTTCCTGTCCTTTCAGCACAAATTCGAAATCGGGCGCAAGCGGATGGGTGTCGAAAGCGGAAACGAAAACGGCTTTCGGCGTATCGTCCGGTGAAGCGATTACATCGTAAGGACGCTGTTTGATGAAAGCAAACAGTCCGGCTTCGAGCAACACACCTTTCACGGATTCGGCATCCATGCTTTCGACATTCTTTTTGCCGAACTCCACATAGTCTTGCTCAGCAGCGGCTTCCACTACAATGTTCATCACCTTTCGCCGCGCTCCACGCTCTATGGAGGTAACCACGCCGCTCACGGGCGAAACAAACTTTAATTCGGGATGATTCTTGTCAACAAACAAGGCTCCGCCCGCCATGACATATTCCTGTTCTTTAACAACCACCTTAGGCGTCACACCATGAAAATCATCGGGAACAAGTGCATAGAATCCCGGCTCTTTAATTGTGGCATACGTCTCGGAAGCGTTCCCTTTCAGGTTGATATCGAGGCCTTTGCGTAATTTTATTACTTTTGCCATACTATTATAAGGATAATGGTTTCATAAATTTGGCGCAAAACTAATAAATAATAATGTGATTCGGATACAAAACGGAAGGGAATTAAAGAGAAATTTCCGTAATCATTTCTTCAATTCCAACGATATCGTCCGGTAAACGTTTTGCAGGGAGAGGCTCTCCTTTTCCGGCGAACTGCCGATCATATATTTTGCCGCACTTTCTGCGAGCGGTGACTTCTCTGCGTCCGCAGGCTCTCACGCACTGCCATTTTGTAAAAATCTTTCAATCTTCTTCATGAGGCCGTTTTCGGAACCGGTCGGGATTTTGACCCTCTCCAAAGCCCCTTGGGAAGGGCTTTTCCGAAATGCGTGCATTTGACGTCTGAAATGCACGTGTCTGACGTCTGAAATGCACGTGTTTCAGAAGTCAAATGCACGTGTTTGACGTGTGAATTGCGCGCATTTCGGAAAACCGAAGAAACCATGTAAAAAAAAGAGAGCATCGGAGCACGGAATGAAACAGATGGAAAATGCCTCAAACAAGGGCTTATTCTCCTCAAATAAATCGGACAGGCTCATTCACCCCGTTAATCCATCCCCGAATGAACAGAAAACACACATTCAGTTCGTGTACGAACCGGACACGAGCTCCATTACAAACCGGCATGACGGGAAAAGGGAGAATTACAGCCCCATCGGCAATTTCAATAGAAACCAAATGACGAACAGCAGCATCCACATCGCCAAAATGCAAACCGAATACCGCCAAGTGTAGGACAGCAAAGAACCATACGTGGCCCGCGAATCGTATTGGCGCATATAGGTAAGCACGAGCGGCATGTAAAACAGAAAAGGAGTGATGGCATTCGTCGAGCTGTCGCCTATGCGAAATGCACACTGCGTCACGTCCGACGAAATGCCAAGTTCCGCAAACATGGGAATGAAGATAAACGACATAAACGCCCACTTCGAAGTGGCCGATACCATGATGAGGTTAATAACGGCGGTAAGCAGAATGAACAGCAACAGGGAAGGCAGCGCGGGCACATTGAGGGAAGTCAGCAGATTGGCTCCCATCAAGGCCAGGCATTTATCCAGATGCGAATAGTCGAAACAGGCAAACATCTGCGCTGCAAAAAAGACAATCACAAAATAAGCCCCCAGCGGTTTCATGGATTGCGCCAGCCCTTCGGCCACATCGCTATCCGTGCGGTAACGACCGGAACTGATTCCGTAAGCCATTCCCGTAAGACCGATGCCCAAAGACAGCAGGAAAAGAATGCCCGCGATGAAAGGAGAATGCATCAACCCGCCATTGACTCCGCGCAGAATGCCGTAAGAGGAGAAAGTCAACCACAGTATGACAGCCATGTAAGAACCCGCCACGATCAATGCCATCGTAAAAGCACGCCGTTCTTTGCGCGACAGAGGACGGAAACGGACAACCTCCTGCCCCGCTCCTCCATAACGCCCCAAACGGGGAAGCAGATACTTGAAAGTCAGCAGATAGATGACCGGAGTGAGTAGCAATGTGGATACACTCATGAAATAGTAATTGCACAACGGAGCCGTATTGCCCTGATAGCCCGTCTGCGTCAGAGAGGCTTCCTGCGTGATGTGTGCCAACAAGGGATCCATCGTGCTCAGGAAAATGTTGGCACTGTATCCGCAAGCCACCGAAACATAAGCCGTCACAATGCCGGCCACAGGATGAAGCCCCACCCATTGGAAGAGTGCGGCCGCAATGGGAAGCAGGATGATGTAGCCGCCGTCGCCTACCACGTTGGACAACAATCCCAGCACAATGACCCAACAGACAATGGATCTTTGCTTCCTGCCCTCACCCACCCCCATGCGTATGCAGACCTCGATAAAGCCGGAATGCCGGGCAACTCCCAAACCGAACATGGCAATGATAACCATGCCCAAAGGGGCAAAGCCCGTAAAGTTTTTAATGACATGACGAAGCCACCAGCGTATGCCTTCCGGACTGAGCAGGCTTTGTACCCGCACTTCCTCTCCCGACTGGGGCATGACAACCATCCAACCATAGATTTCGCCTATCCATGACAAAAAGACGATGATCAGCGTCAGCAGAAGAAACATCGTGGCCGGATGGGGCATTCGCCATCTATTCTTCATCGGCTTCCAGATTATCCAAGTCGAGAATGCGCAATTCCAAAGCACGAACCACCAGACGTGTAGCATTTACGCCCATCCGTTCGCCCTGGGGAAACAAGCGACCGATCAAATCGTTTTGCCGCTTTTCCAAAGATTTCACCCCGAAAGGCATTCCTTTCAGGTTGGCTATCATCTCTTTCGTATATCCCAAAGCCAGATGACGCAGGAAACGTTCGTCGTACTCGTCGATATCGTATCCTATCACCGCTTCCTGCCGTTTGGCATCGTTGGCCACGGACTTTCTGAATCGGTCTACAATCTTTTCCAGGATGGGGTAATTGAAGACCAGTTTCTTCCCGTCCATCACGGCTTGCACATCGGTCTTCGTCAGCAATTCTCCGGTTTTCAGGATGATGCCGTCGGCACCGGCGTTCAAGACGTCCACCCAGAGTTTTTCATTCAGGATTTCGCCCGTAAAAATGAGTACGCGAACTCCTTTGTAACGTTTGAAAATGTTACGGCATATATCCACCCCGATGGTCGTAGATCCGCCTAAACCCAAGTCGAGCAAAACCAGGTCGGGAAGTTCCGCTTCCATCAGCGGCCAAAACTCAGCCTCGGTCATCGCAGTGCCTATGACCTCGGCATCGGGTATCTCATGCCGGAAAATCTCTTCCGTACCTTTCAGCTCCAGCTTGACGTCTTCCACTATGATTACTTTGAATTTTTTCTGCTCCATAATTACACCTATTTATATATAGCACATGTTTTCGTTCAACGACCGGGCAAGGTAAAATACACCGTAAATCCTCCGCCCGGTTCCTGTTCGGCGTTAATCCGGCATCCCCGGCGTCCGGCAAATTCATCGTGTTCGCGAATAATCTGTTTGCACACCAGATATTCCGTTCCCCGAAGCTCGCCCTTTTCGCCGGCTCCCATCCGCGCCAAATTCGGATAGAATAATTGATTCAGCTCTTCGACGCTTTTCTCACGGCGCGTGTCGGTGAACAAGAAACGAACATATTCTTCTTCCTTGCGGGCGCACAAGCGAATCAGACCGCCTTCGTTCACCGCCAACGCTTCATCGATCAGGTTCTCGAAGAGAAAATGCAGCTGATTCGCATCGCCCGTGACCGAAAGCGCAGCGGGTTCTATCTGTAAATGCAGGTTTTCCATACGTCTTGCTTTTTTCATCTTCCGGAAGTATTTATCGGCAGCATCCCAAAGGCTTTGCACCCGAATGGCAGTCCTACGGAAAGTTACTTCTTCCAATTGACGGGAAGCGCATGCGCTCAGTATGGTGAATATGCCCTTGTAATAAGAGATCAGTTCGGCAATCGTTTCCACGCTCTCTCGCTCCTCCTCTTCCGTCAACTCTTTGGCAGAGCGCAGACGCGCGATGATCTGTTTGATTTTGTTCGGATAGTATATGGTTTCGTGCTTGATGGTCGACAAACAATTATCGAGTACCATATTCTGCACATGCAGCAGACTGTCTTCCCACGAAGCCCGATAGGCTTCCTCATGCGCCTGCTCGATATCCCGATACTTCGTTGCCGGCTTCAGCACAGCATTGAACACCACAATGGCCACATAGCGTGCCACCAACTCGAAGAGCAGCCTGTCGGTATTCTGCTCCGTTCCTTCCGGGCGTCTCAGATAGAGCACACCGACACATTGATGCTCATCACCCACTTCGACCAAAAGCGGAAGTGCCTGCCATGACTGTTCGGAAAGATAAGTTCCGGTCTCGAAACACCGGTAAACCTGTTCGGGCATTTCTTGCGAAGGATACGAGGCGTGTTCCATCCGGCGGGTGGATTCGTTATATACGGCAATGCCCATCCTATCAATGGTCAGCAGTTCATTCACCGCAAGGAACGCTTCGTCGACAATGCGTTGCGGTATTTCTTTCAGCGTGTTTTCCTCAAGTTGCAAGGCTTCCGTTCCTTCCTGCGGATTGACTTGAGAAGCGGCAAACACCTTCCGGTTGATTTCGAGCACTTGTTCCAGATGCATACGGTGATGCAACCGCTTACGCATGTAAAAAAGGTAATACCCGATCAGCGAGGCGATGAGCAAAAGCACACACAGCAATATGCCCACCGTCTTGTTCGTGTTCGAAAGTTCCAGTTCTATGCAAAAGTTTTCCAAGGTGCGGTCTTCACTCTGCAACTTATACAAATCGGTAAAGGCCGCATTGTTATAGCTGTAAGCGTCCCACTGCCTGAGTGCCAGAAAAGCCACGGCCGCCTCATTGCGAATGTCCAGAATGACGTGATAATCGGAATCGAATCCGTCGTTCCACCACTGAATCTCCGCCGGAGTTCCTTCGTCCATCAGCAGCATGTAGCGCGACGAAGAACCGGGGCGCGCATATTGACTGTAATGCTCATTGAGCAACACGATGGCGGAATCCACATACAGCAAAGCCTGCGCATACTTCTGATCGACATTGGCAAAGTACGCCGCATTGGCATAGTCCGAGGCTTCGTCGAGAAGCTCATTGAAAACCGTGTCTTCGGCGGCTTCCCAAGGAATGGATTGCATTCGTCCGGAAACCGAAGCCGAATTCGAGCAGGAGAACATGGTCGCCGAGAACAAGAAGCAGAGGCATATTCCCAATGCCTTGCGCAGCCCCACGGGCAGACGGAAGTAAAACCGGCTCCCTTTGCCCGGCTCGCTCTCGACATTGAAAACGCATACCCGGAACAATTCATTGGTTTTCCTATACTTCTCGATGATACCCTTACAGTTCATCAGACCGAAACCGCTGCCTTTGTTTCCCTTCAGTTCTTCCGGGTCGACGGCATCTTTCAAACCGATGGTGCTGGAATCGTAAACCTTCTCGCCGATGATGCGATCCACGTCTTCGGCCGATAACCCCATTCCGTTATCCTCCACCGATATTTCCACATACTCTTCGGCAGATCGGGCATATATGCGTATCTTTCCTCCTTCGGGCGTGTACTTGCGGGCATTTTCGGCCAGCGTATTCAACATGAATAACGTCAGCGCATGATCGGCCTTCACCAAAGCAGAGGTTGGTTCGATGATTAAAGTCTGTCGTTTCAGTTCGAACGACCGACGGCTTTTCGACAACAGTTCAAACAGCCCGTTCAGCTCAAAGGTTTCGATATTCAAACTCAGCGTTCCCTGCTTCATTTTGATCCAGAGGGCAAGGATGTCGTTGTACTCATTGATCGTGGTGACCAGTTCGTCGATGTACGACAGTTTGTCGCGACGAATACCAACATCGCCGAAAAATTTCTCTTCTTTCAGCTTGTACACTTCGTTGAGAATACGGTCGATATAAGGATGAATGCCGTTGACAATGGCCAAACACGATTTTTTCACAAGGTTCTCCCGCTTGTGGGAAGCGATATGCTGTTCGTAAATATAACGCTGCTTCTCCAGCCGACTCCGCTCATCGCTCAGTGCGGAGACCATGCGTTCATTGTCGGATGCCCATTCTATATAGGGTTCGAGCACGGACAGCATCGCTTTCTCGTCCCTGTTTGTCCGGTGATTGGCCATCAGTCGGACTTTTCCTTCTTCGTCCGCATCCAATCGCATTCTGTTCTCACCGAACAAACGGTCTATGCCTTTTTGAACCTGTTCGACATTCATGGGGATGGACGACGTGATGTCTTTGCACAAAGAGAGTATCTGTTGAAGCCGTTCAATCTCCGCCAGATTCCTCAGTTTGGAGCGTCGGTTAATGAGAAGGAAGAATAAAACGACCAGAAAAAAGCCGACAATGACGAAAATCAATATCCACGTGATCTGCTTCGATTCGGCTTCCAAAGCCTGAAAACGGCTTTCCAACTCTTTGTCCTGCCGGGTGTAATTGAGAATGTCCAGATAAATATTCCGATTGTAGTCCGAAGCGGCTTTCCGTCCCAATCCCGCGTAAGACACGCTCAGTTGCTCGCGAATGCGGGAAATCCATTCGGGAACGGCCTTCCCCTTCTCCCGCTGCAACCACTCTTCCCCGAATTGCGCGGTTGTGTCCGCCTCGGCAAAAGGCAAGGACGGTTGCAGATTTCCGTTATGGAATTTCGCCTGCTGAAGATTGACACATTGCAAAGCCCGGGTGAGCGTGTCGAGGGCTTCGGCGTAACGTCCCTGCCTGTTCAGGTATCTGCCTATGGAAACGTAAGCCCCGGCTATCTGGTAAAGATCGCCGTAGCGACGGAATTGTTGAAGCGATTGTTGAGCCAAACGCAGAGGAAGCAAAGAATCGACGGGAAGTCCGAAGCCCTCCAGGACGTGTTTCCTCCGCTCGTGGTAGAATGTCCAATTCTCCGGCGTACTCATCAGGGTGGCGATACTTTGCAGGGCGTTGGCCTCGAAATAAGGATAATTGCTCCGCGAAGCCAAAGCCCAAGTTGTTTGCAATTCGTCGAAGTCGTACAGTTTCCGTTCTTCCGGCGTCGCGCGTTCGGTCAGCGACGCCGCGCCTTTTAAATAATGGTAATACAGGAGCTGACTCGTGTCCGAAGCCAGCTTCTGCACATCGACCTGCTCGATGGCGGCCCGTGCTTCCCGGCGTTGCTGAAGATAATAATAATAGGTGGCCGAAACGAAGCCGAACTCGGACAGGGCATAAGTCAACCGCTTCGATTCGTGACGATCCGTGAAAAGATCGTTATCTTCGCGGATGCGCTTCATCCGCTTCAAAGCCGTGTTCCGATAATCGTAGAACTCCTTGTTCATGGACGTACGCTGACATATCTTCATCATGCCTACATCGGCAATCAGCAGTTCAAGATCGTTCTTCGTCAGTTTATAGACTTCTTTGTGAAATCCCGCCGCTTTGTCGAAGTCCATGCGGATATAAGCCAGAAATCCAAGGTGATTGGCCGCTTCGGCCTTACCCGAATGATAAAAGTTCACCGCGTTATAAGCCCGCTCGGCATAATGCCACGAGGAATCAAGGTCGCGATAACGATAGTCGTAGGCTTCCTCATTCAGCGAATCGATGAGCCTCCTTTCCCGAGTAGGAACCATGTCCGTACACGAAAAACAAAACGAAAGGCAGAGAAGCCCCACCCAAAGATAAAGAGGATAACGAAAGCCCATTACCTGTTGATCTACCGATTTATGAAAAGCAAAACTACGAATATTTTCGGAAAACCGAACGGAAAATCGAAAAACGTGTGCCGCGCGTGTCCGGTTTCATCTTCCGTAGAGTCAACCGGCAAATGCAAATGGGAAAAACAACCCCTTGTCCGAGCGATTTTCCACCTGTTCCATTCCGTGCTCCGATGCTCTCTTTTTTTTACATGGTTTCTTCGGTTTTCCGAAATGCGCGCAATTCACACGTCAAACACGTGCACTTGACTTCTGAAACACGTGCATTTCAGACGTCAGACACGTGCATTTCAGACGTCAAATGCACGCATTTCGGGAAAGCCCTTCCCAAGGGGCTTTGGAGAGGGTCAAAATCCCGACCGGTTCCGAAAACGGTCTCATGAAGAAGATTGAAAGAATTTTACAAAATACCGAGATATAAGGGTGCATGCGCTTTGGTCGGTTGTTGACATGGTTTTCTCTTGAAAAACAATCGCAGTTTTTTGCACTTCGATGGGGAAAGTATGAAAGAAACCGTCAACCGGACAAGGCTTTTCATCGTTCCGGCATCGGACATTTCCGAATCTCCCCTTCCTCTTTCGGGCATGGCCGCTTCGGAGAAAAAGAAAAATATCGGCTTATTTTTGCCCGGCTTTCCCTCGGCATGAATAATAATTCCTACCTTTGTCGGAAATAATTAACTTCATCAAGTCGATATAACAATGAGCGAAAAAGCCCCTTTCATGATTTTCTCGGGAACCAACTCGAGATATTTGGCAGAGAAGATCTGCGCAAGCCTTAATTGTCCTTTGGGAAACATGAACATCACCCACTTTGCCGATGGCGAATTTGCCGTGTCTTACGAGGAATCCATCCGCGGGTCGAACGTGTTTTTGGTCCAATCCACTTTCCCCAACTCGGACAATCTCATGGAACTTCTTCTGATGATTGATGCGGCCAAACGGGCTTCGGCTAAAAGTGTGGTCGCCGTAATCCCCTATTTCGGGTGGGCACGTCAGGACAGAAAAGATAAGCCTCGTGTTTCCATCGGTGCCAAACTCGTGGCCGATCTTCTTTCCGTGGCCGGCATAGACCGCCTGATTACGATGGACCTGCACGCCGATCAGATTCAGGGTTTCTTCAACATTCCGGTCGATCACCTCTACGCTTCCGCCGTCTTCCTTCCCTACATCGAATCGTTGAAACTGGATGATCTGGTCATCGCCACGCCCGACGTGGGAGGTTCAAAACGTGCCAGCACCTTCTCAAAATACCTCGGAGTACCCCTGGTACTCTGCACCAAATCGAGAGAGAAAGCCAATGAAGTGGCCTCGATGCAGATCATCGGAGACGTACAAGGCAAGAACGTTGTTCTGGTAGACGACATTGTCGACACGGCAGGAACCATCACCAAAGCCGCCAACGTCATGCTCGAAGCCGGCGCCCAATCCGTCCGCGCCATCGCCAGCCACTGCGTCATGTCCGATCCTGCCTCGTTCCGCGTGCAAGAGTCCCATCTGACGGAAATGGTGTTCACCGACAGCATTCCCTATGCGAAGAAATGCAATAAGGTGAAACAGCTGAGCATAGCCGAAATGTTTGCCGAAACCATCCGAAGAGTGGTGAGCAACGAATCCATCAGTTCGCAATACATCATTTAAGCACTCGAACCCATCCGTCTTTTCCCGACGGTTCCCGATGTCACATTCAGCGTAATGCCAGCTTCCGAGCCCGGCGTTACGCTGAATGTTTCGTTTCACGCCGCCCGTACCGGGAGCGGCTGCGCCGACACTCTCCATAAAAAACACAAAAAGTCGGTTCCAAGCATCTTGCATACCATAAATAACCCTATCTTTGCCGAACATTTCAGTGTATTGATTTCTAAACAATACGCACTTGTTTTTTGTTATTTATCCAAATCACTCATCAAAGACATTAACTTAATATTCAATCCGTAAAGATGGAGAGTACACACGTATTGATTGAAAAGATTAAAGAAGGCATTCAGGAAAAAAAAGGTAAGAACATCGTTGTCGCCGATCTCACCGGCATAGAAGATACCATCTGCAAGTATTTCATCATCTGTCAGGGAAATTCTCCCAGCCAAGTCACGGCCATCGTGGAATCCGTAAAAGACTTCGCCCGTAAAGGAGCCGGCATCAAGCCCTTCGCCGTCGACGGGTTGCGCAATGCGGAATGGGTGGCCATGGATTATGCCGACGTACTGGTACACGTTTTTCTGCCCGAAACCAGAAATTTCTATAACCTCGAACATCTGTGGGCAGATGCCAAATTGAATCAGATTCCCGACTTAGACTAACTGTACATCATGGACAACAACAGCAATAACAGCCCCAACAACAAAGTCAACATGCCCAAGTTCAACCTCACTTGGCTCTACACCGTCATCGCCCTGATGCTTCTCAGCCTGTGGGTATTCTCGACCTTCTCGGAAACCTCCGGAAAGAAGACCGTGGAATACAGCGAATTTCAAGAATATGTTTCCAAGGGCTACATCAATAAAGTAATCGGTTATGAAGATAAATCCATCGAAGCCATCGTTAAACCCGAAGCTGTCGGTATCGTGTTCAAAGTCGATTCCAACCGCGTAGGACACAGTCCGATGATTCTTTGCAACGCCCCTTCGACCGATAAGCTGGAGGAATTCCTGCAAGCCGAAAGGGCCGCCGGACATTTCAGCGGTACGGTAGATTATCGTACCAAATCGGGATTCTTCTCCGCCTTACTCATACAGATTCTTCCGCTTGTTTTCATCATCGCTTTATTCCTCTTCGTGATGCGCCGCATGAGCGGAGCCGCAGGAGGAGGTCCCGGAGGCGTGTTCAATGTGGGCAAATCCAAGGCCCAGCTTTTTGAAAAAGGCGGTTCCATAAAAGTAACGTTCAAGGATGTCGCCGGGTTGGCAGAAGCCAAACAGGAAGTGGAGGAAATCGTAGAGTTTCTGAAAGAGCCGCAAAAATACACGGATTTGGGCGGTAAAATTCCCAAAGGCGCACTACTCGTAGGCCCTCCGGGAACGGGAAAAACGTTGCTTGCCAAAGCGGTTGCCGGAGAAGCCAACGTTCCGTTCTTCTCACTG
>JBHAEN010000177.1:0-9301 GCA_041855645.1 Bacteroides sp.
ACCCGCTCTTTTGCCGGAATTCCCCATTCCGGTCCCTCCCCAAAAGCTACAATCAGACATTTTTTGTCGTAGTGGCTGATAGATTCATGTTACGGTCTCATCTACCATAAAAGAGATAAGAATACCTCAAAAAAAGAAGGCATCCTTTTCCGGACGCCTTCTCGCGTGTTTGTATCGTCTTGAAACGATTACGGTACGAACCCGAAGGATTTACCTTTCATTCTGCACCATGGTTCCGGGATTGAAACGCATGACGACAGAGGGAATGGGCAATATGTATTTCTTGTCGCCCGGAACCAACGTAAGGGTATCCGTACCGGATATGTGCGTGATGGTTTTGGCAAAGCGGGCATCCGTATTGAGACGCTTCAGGTCGGGTACACGCAGGATACCTATCATGGGCAGTTCGCGCCGACGTTCTTCGAGAACGATGCGCAGCACATCATCGTCGGAAGCGGGAACCAACGCCGTATGGTTGAGAATCCGATTGTCGCGCAACGTATTCACCAGTTCCATGGCACGGGTTTTCGAACCGACCCGGGCTTCGCATTCGGCGGCAATGAGGTACATTTCCGGAGTGGCTATGCCCAGATTGGTGCGAATGAACGGCATCCAGATGTAATTGGATACGCTGAACCCGAAAGGCGTATTCGTGATAAAAAGCAATGCGCGCTGATCGTTGGTCTTATCATACAAAGCCAGCAAATCTTCCGAAACGCAGGCAGTACGGCTCATTCCGTACACGTAAGGTGCCATGCGAATGTATATGTTTTCGGGATTCTTATCCAAATCGGGCACGTTGGTACGTCCGATGGCGGCTTTCGGATTTACGATACTGCAATTTTTGAGATCGAGGAGCGAACTGTTTTTCTCCAAAGACCGATTGGCGTAGCTCAAGGCTTGCGTATAATCGCCCATGTAGAGGTACATCCGCGCCAACAGCCCCAGTCCGGCGTAAATCGAACCGCGGAAAGCGTTGTATTTCGGCGTTTCGGGCAAGTGTTGGATGGCTTCTTCCAAATCGGTCCGCACTTGGTCGTAGACTTCCTGCACCGAAGCGCGCTTCAGGTTTCCCCTGTCGATTTCGGCTTCCAATACGAGCGGCACACCGGGGTCTGTCGAAGCCGTTTGCGCATCGTAATGCTTGGCATAGAGATTCACCAGCGTAAGGTATTCAAAAGCACGCCCCAGCAGGGCTTCGGCACGTATCGAGCGTTTCTGCTCTTCGGTTCCCATGGTCGAATCGAGCACCCTGTCGATGACGGAGTTGAAATAAAAAATCCGAGCGTATGTGTTCGTCCAGAATTTATCTTCTTCAGAGTCGCTGAAGATGACGGACTTAAACGTGTAGAGATTGATGACGGATTTCGCCACGGTGTTCAAAGCCGGAGATATGCCATCGCTTTCATTGGGCAGGAAGACGTCATCGGTCAGGTAGGTGGGATAAGTGTCTCCCCCTTTCACCAACTGGGCGTAATTGAGCATCGACTCGAAGTCTTCCGTCGTTTCGGGAATGAGTTCTCCTTTGGGCTGAATGTCGAGAAAATCGTTGCACGAACCCAATAATAAGCCGGTTGCACCGACTATGGCGGCAAATATATGGTTAATCTTTTTCATTGCGTTTCGTTTTGTTAGAAGTTAATGGAAGCTCCAAGTGTATAGGTAACCGGCGTAGGCACGGTGCGCAATCCCCAGCCGTATTGATAGGTGGTCATCGCTTCGGGATCGTATCCCTTGTCGTTCGCCGTCCATTTCCACAGGTTCTGTACCTGAAGCGTCAATGTAAGCGACTCCATCTTGAACTTACTCAGCAGGCTCTTGTCGAAGCTATAACTCAAAGAAACATCGCGCAGCTTGATGTAATCGCCTTTGAAAACATGCTTGTCGGCAGCAGCCCAGGGATGCCAACGGTTCTCCATGCTCACGGAAGTTCCGGTGAAGGCGGGAACCACGTTTTCTTTCTTCTCGTCGCCTTCGGCTCTCCACACATTCAGCAACTCGCGATCCGCATTGTAGCCGGGAGCTGCCGTAAGAATGGGTGTGGCTTGTCCTCTGAACACATGACCGCCATAGAAGACGCACATGAACGAAAGTTCAAAATTCTTGTAAGCCAGGCGATTGCTCAATGAAGCGGCATAAGGAGGCGTATTCGTTCCGGAATAAACCAAGTCGTCAATGGAAGTGATGGAAGTCACCGCTTCTCCGGCGCTGTTGTAGAAAAGTGCCCGCCCATCCGTCGAACGAAGTCCCGCATAGCGATAACTGAACACGGCTCCCGCAGGATAACCTGCCACGGCGGCATTGCCATTGGTATAGTTGAAAGCAGTGACATCGGAGTCTTCCACATCGATGAGCTTGTTCTTATTGTAACTGAAGGTCAGCCCGGGACTCCAGCGCCAATCGCCCCACGCGAGATTTCCGTTCAGTGTCACTTCAACCCCCTTGTTCGACATCCGTCCGTAGTTGAGCATCAGTTGGGAGAATCCCAATGTCGGGTCGGCAGGTCGGTTGGCCAGTAAATCGGTGGTGTACTTGTAGTAGTAGTCTATGCTACCGGTCAGTTTACGCTTGAAGAATGCGAAGTCGACCCCGAAGTTCGTCGTAGCCGTTTTTTCCCAGCGCAACGCGGAGTTGGGTGCATTCTTGATTTGGGAAGCAAAGCCGGAAACCCACGGACTCACCACAGCGGCATAAAGCGTCAGGTATGGAGAAGCATTTTTGGGTACATTACCCCCTATACCGTAAGTGAGACGCACATTGAGCTGATCGATCCACGACAGACGATCCATGAAGGCTTCCTCGGCCATGTACCAATTAGCTCCCAACGACCACAACGGACGGTACTGGTATTTGGGATCGGTTCCGAAAAGGTTGGATTGGTCGGTACGGATACTTCCCGTCAGGTTGTACTTATAATCATACGTATAGGAAGCGTTGGCGTAGAACGACACGTAGCGGTCTTCCGGTGCTCTGAACCGGTTGTATTCGGAGTAATCCCATGTGAATGACCCGCCCAGCGAGGTCGTTCCGGTCAGATACTTGAGTGCGGTGGAATCGTAAGGCTTAAAACCCAGACTCGTATCGTCATACCCCATATAGTAGCCCATGGTCGACGCGGTACGGATAAGCCGGCGTTCGGCACCGCCGAGTGCGGTGATGTAGTGTTTGCCGATATTCTTCAGAAAGTTCAACTGCGCACGGAACGTGTAGGAATAATTGTCGCTCCTCAATTCGCTGAGCTGTCCTCCTTCGGGAACATTGAGCGTTAATGTGGCGGGCGTTGTGCTGCTGTCGTACTGTGCCGCATCGTTAATCATGTTGGCCACCTTGTAGGAGAACCGGCTGTATAGTGCGCGCGACTTGGAAAAGGTTTTCTCCGTCTGATACTTCAGGTTCAGGTTCAACCCTTCCATCAGTTTGAAGTCGAGTCCGGCCTGCACACGGTAGTAACTTCCCCGGGTAGACGACGTCTCTTCCGCACGGTTACGGATGGGGCTGTAAGATTCATCCTTCAGGCCGATGGATATAAGATTGGCAAGCTCGCTTTCCGACTTTGAAAGAAGAATGTTCAGCGGGTTTCCGTCGGTGTCTCTCAGCATGTAGTAAGAGGGATAGGAGGTATAAAACTCGTAGTAGTCGCCCATTCCCGTATCGGCATCGGACTTGGTGAAGCTGCCTGTGGCCGCCAGATCGGCCGTCAGCCAATCGAAGAATTTCATCGTGTTACGGAAGTTGAAGCCCAGACGTTCGTCCGAGGAATAACGCGCGTTATCGCGGTCGCCTACGTAGTCGACGCTCGCAACGTAGCGATGCTTATCATTGCCTCCGGCAACGGAAACGTTGTGCTGATGCATCACTCCGGTGCGCAGATAGAAATCCTCGAACTGAGCGCGATTGTCGAGGTTGCGGTAAACATCGAGTCCGGCCTTCAGTTCGGCATCGGTGATGAGCGAACTGCGATGCTTGTAAAGCAACTCTTCGACGGGATTAAGGGCATAACGGTTGTTCAGGTTTTCGTATGTTCCGCTGACGTATTTGAAACCGAACTCCTGCAAGTCGACCAATTCGCTGCTGCTCATCAGGTTGAGATAATCCAGATCCGGTTTCGGGCGGAAACGGATGCTTCCGTCGTAGCTCACCCGGGTTTTGTTATCGCGCGAACCGCTGCGAGTGGTGATGACAATCACGCCGTTGGCCGCACGGGCTCCGTAAATGGAAGCGGCGGCGGCGTCTTTGAGCACGGTGACGTTTTCAATCATGGAGGGATTGATGCTCGCGATATTTCCCTCGAACGGCATGCCGTCGACCACGAACAGCGGCTGGCTTACTCCCTTCAGCGTGGAGAGTCCGCGGATGTGCATCTCATTGCCCTGCT
Source organism: Bacteroides sp. (assembly GCA_041855645.1). GTDB lineage: Bacteria > Bacteroidota > Bacteroidia > Bacteroidales > Bacteroidaceae > Bacteroides. Next base: position 4,376 of record JBHAEN010000177.1, read on the forward strand.
GCACGAGTCCGGCAATCTGCCCTTCGAGACGCGAAGTGATGTTCGATTGCAGTTTCCCTTTCATGTCCTTTGAGCTGAGTACGGCGAACGAACCGGTGGCACGCTCTTTCGAAATGGTTTGATATCCTGTGACGATGACTTCACTCAGCAGTTCGGCATCGGGCATCAGCTTGACCGTAACCTGTTGCTTCCCGATTATGGACACCTCCTGCGAGGTCATGCCCACGAAAGAAACGACCAGTGTCTTGTCCGAAGTTTTCACCTGAAGCGAGAAGCGGCCGTCCATGTCGGTAATCATTCCTTTTGAAGTACCCTTCACCATGACCGACGCACTGGGCAGAGGCTCATCGTTCTCGTCCAAAACCACCCCAGTCACCGTTCTCGTCGGATCGGAATCGTTCTGTGCACTCAATCGCAGAACCGCCGACAGACAAAACACGACCAAGAGCAGGAGTCTCAATGACGGCCGGTTATGCGACCGCCACTCAATCATACGTATTGTTTTCATTCTCTCTTGTTTTTAATAAATTAAAAAGTTAGGTAATAGATTTATTCAGTAAGTTAGGCAATAGATTTGTTCGGCATATAAACAAAAAAACAAGTTACAAGAAAAACAGGCCGATACTCGGAAAACAAGAAGCCGCACGAGGTTTGCCCCATGCCGCTCTTGTCATTGTTCTTTCTTGCAACTTGTCGTTTTGTGTTTGAGTATTCATATATAAAAGGTGAGATGTGTGAAGCCCGCGTCCGGTGCGGGTATCACTCCCACTCGATGGTCGCGGGAGGCTTGGAGCTGATGTCATAGGTGACACGATTCACGCCCTTCACCTTATTGATGATCTCGTTCGACACCTTGCCCAAAAAATCATAGGGAAGGTGTGCCCAATCGGCCGTCATGGCATCTGTCGAGGTTACGGCACGCAAGGCCACGGCGCGTTCGTAAGTACGTTCGTCGCCCATAACGCCCACCGACTGCACGGGCAGCAGAATGACTCCCGCCTGCCAAACCTTGTCGTACAAGCCCCGGTCGCGCAAACCTTGAATGAAAATGTCGTCGGCTTCCTGCAAGATGCGTACTTTCTCGGGCGTAATGTCGCCCAGTATGCGTACCGCCAATCCCGGCCCGGGGAATGGATGACGGGTAATCAGGTGTTCGGGCATACCCAGTTCACGCCCCACACGACGCACCTCGTCTTTAAACAACAAACGGAGCGGCTCGCAGAGCTTGAGTTTCATTTTCTCGGGCAATCCGCCCACATTGTGATGGCTCTTGATGACCGTTCCCGTGATGGAGAGCGACTCGATGATGTCGGGATAGATTGTCCCTTGAGCCAGCCACTTCACGTCTTTTATCTTATGTGCTTCCTCGTCGAAGACGTCGATGAAGCCTTTACCTATAATCTTGCGTTTCCGTTCGGGTTCGCTCACCCCGGCCAGTTCGGCGAAGAACTTGGCTCCGGCGTCGACTCCGACAACGTTCAGCCCCAGACACTCGTAGTCGTGAAGCACGTTCTTGAATTCGTTCTTGCGGAGCATGCCGTGATCGACGAAGATGCACGTTAAGTTCTTGCCGATGGCTTTATTCAGCAACACGGCCGCCACGGACGAATCGACTCCGCCGCTCAGCCCGAGCACCACCTTATCGTCGCCCAACTGCGCTTTCAGTTCGGCTACCGTGCTTTCGATGAACGAAGCCGGCGACCAGTCTTGTTTGCAACCGCACACATCGACCACGAAGTTGCGCAGGATTTGCGTACCGTCTTCGGAGTGGAACACTTCGGGATGGAACTGAACGCCCCACACCTGCTCGCCCTCTATCTGATAAGCGGCAACGGCCACCTTGTCGGTCGAAGCGATTATCTTGAAGTGCCGAGGAACGGCCGTGATGCTATCGCCATGGCTCATCCACACCTGCGAATGATCGCGTACGCCGCGCATCAGCACATTATCCTTGCAGAAAGAATCCAGATGCGCACGGCCATACTCGCGCGTACCGGCAGGTTCAACGCTTCCTCCATCGGTGTAGGCCATGAACTGCGCACCGTAGCAAATGCCGAGGATGGGATATTTGCCGCGAATTTCGTTCAGGTCGATACGAAACGCATTGGCGTCGTAGACCGAAAACGGACTTCCGGACAAGATGACGCCCTTCACCGAAGGATCGTCTTTGGGAAATTTGTTGTAGGGTAGAATCTCGCAATAAGTATCCAATTCACGCACACGACGTCCGATGAGTTGCGTAGTTTGCGAACCGAAATCAAGAATGATTATTTTTTCTTGCATGATAAGAAGTGTATGGAATATATAATATATCGGTGCGCAAAAGTAGGAAAAAGGAAGCAATCCATTACAAAAACGATGAAAGGAAAAACAATGTTTTTTCCCACGCAATCGGCCATTTACGAAATTTTCACATGTATTCAGAATAAAAAAAACGTCCGAATACGCATAAAAGAATTTCAGACGGCCAAGTTGTCAATCCGTTTTACCGTCATTTTCGTTCATTCTTCTTTCTCTCCTTCGCTTTTAATCCCTAAACGTGACAACGGGATTCTTACGCTTTCAACAACTTCCGAAGCGCTTTTCGATGAAATCACCCTTTCATGCTTCATAAATCATGCAGATAAACGAGTTTTGCAGACACACATACAAAATTTGCATAGAAGCCGGTCATCATTTAAAATTTATTGCTGCCTGCTAAAAGCGTGAAGCCTCCGATTCTCCCCCATTCACCATGCCACCGGCAATGAACATGTCCCAGCTTTCGGGAAAAACAAGCCACTGTCCGAGCCATTTTCCGCCGGTTCCGTCCCGCACCTCGACGATCTCTTTTTTTTACACGATTTCCTCCGTTTTCCGAAATGCGCGCAATTCACGCGTCAAACACGTGCACTTGACGTCTGAAATGCACCCACTTGACGTCTGAAACACGTGCATTTCAGACGTCAAGTGGGTGCATTTCGGAAAAGCCCTTCCCATGGGGCTTTGAAGAGGGTCGAAATCCCGGTCGGTTCCGAAACCGACTCCGCGGGGAATATTGAAAGAATTTTACAAAACACCAAAGCATGAGGGTGCGTGCGTTTGGGGGAGGCGCCGGTTGTTGAGAGAGCGATAAAATGAATCATCGGCCGTTCGCCGAAAAAAGGAGAGCTTCTCCTCTCCCCCAATTTGCCGAGGCAACAAATTTAAAAATACACCATAATATATATAGGAGACGGAAACAACCGATGAAGCCACATAAAAAGAAACGGGCGTCTTTGACTGCATCATTGCATTCAAAAGACGCCCGGGAAATATAGACTTACAACCTCTTTCGGGAGAAGCTTACTTACTCTTCAGCAAGTCGCGTATTTCGGTCAAAAGCACTTCTTCCTTCGTCGGTTCCGCCGGAGCAGGAGGTGCGGGTTCTTCTTCTTTCTTTGCCGTGAGTCTGGAAATCAGGCGAATGAACATGAAGATACAGAAGGCCACGATCAGAAAGTCGAAAGTAGCTTGCAGGAATTGGCCGTAGTTAATCGAAACGGCTTCCACCGCCGCTTGCGTTTCCGTGGCCGGAACGGCATCTTTCAGCACCAGCTTCAGATCGGTGAAATTAACGCCGCCGATGAGCAAGCCCAACGGAGGCATGATGAGGTCGGACACTACGGACGACACGATTTTACCGAATGCTCCACCGATGATCACACCGACTGCCATATCCAGTACATTCCCTCTCATGGCAAACGCCTTGAAATCTTGTAACAATGAATTCTTTCCCATGTTTTTTTGATAATTAAATGAATTTGGTGTGCGAATATAAAAACAAATTCGTACTTTTGCAACGCATTTCGAAATAAAATGCAAAATCCATTCCCAAAACGAATGATTTGATTTTATAAAACCCTAAAAGTTAAAAACAAAATGATTAAAGTAGGTATTAATGGATTCGGACGTATCGGACGTTTCGTGTTCCGCGCTGCAATGAAAAGAAACGACATTCAGGTGGTAGGCATCAATGACCTTTGCCCGGTAGACTATCTGGCTTACATGCTGAAGTACGACACCATGCACGGACAGTTCGACGGAACCATCGAAGCAGACGTTCAAAACAGTAAATTGATTGTAAACGGTCAGGCTATCCGCATTACTGCTGAAAAGAACCCCGCCGACCTGAAATGGGACGCGGTAGGCGCGGAATATGTTGTGGAATCTACGGGTCTTTTCCTCAGCAAAGACACGGCAAAAGCTCACATCGATGCCGGCGCCAAATACGTAGTCATGTCTGCTCCTTCTAAAGACGACACTCCCATGTTCGTTTGCGGCGTAAACGAAAAAACATACGTTAAAGGCACTCAGTTCGTGTCAAACGCATCTTGCACCACCAACTGTCTGGCTCCCATCGCCAAGGTGTTGCACGACAAATGGGGCATCACCGACGGTCTGATGACCACGGTTCACTCCACCACTGCCACGCAAAAGACCGTCGACGGTCCTTCCATGAAAGACTGGAGAGGCGGACGCGCCGCTTCGGGCAACATCATCCCCTCATCGACCGGTGCCGCCAAAGCCGTAGGTAAGGTGATTCCCGCATTGAACGGCAAGCTGACCGGTATGTCCATGCGCGTACCGACGCTGGACGTTTCGGTTGTCGACCTGACTGTAAACCTCGCCAAACCTGCTACTTATGCCGAAATCTGTGCAGCCATGAAGGAAGCCTCGGAAGGTGAACTGAAAGGTGTGCTGGGCTACACGGAAGATCAAGTGGTGTCGTCCGACTTCCTCGGCGATCCCCGCACGTCTATCTTCGACGCCAAAGCCGGTATCGCGCTGACCGATACGTTCGTGAAAGTGGTTTCTTGGTACGACAATGAAATCGGTTACTCCAACAAAGTACTCGACCTCATCGCTCACATGGCCAAAGTAAACGGCTGATCGAAATAAAACCGA
>JBHAEN010000178.1:0-7191 GCA_041855645.1 Bacteroides sp.
AATGCACGCATTTCGGACGTCAAGTGCACGCATTTCAGACGTCAGACACGTGCATTTCAGACGTCAAGTGCGTGCATTTCGGAAAAGCCCTCCCGGAGGGACTTTGGAGAGGGGCGAAATCCCGGTCGGTTCCGAAACCGACCTCGCGAGAATGATTGAAAGAATTTTACAAAATAGCGATGCGTGAGGGCGTATGCCATGAGGAGGTTCTCGGTTGTTGAGAGTGCGATAAAATGCATGATAATCGGCAGTTTGTCGGAAAAGGCGGCTTCTCCTTTCAGGAAATTTGCCGTGCAACAATATATTGCAATAAGTTACCGGTTGATAAGGATAAGCCCTCTTGCAGTGCTTCGCATCCTTATCAACCGGTAAAAAAATCCTTGATTGGCTGACTCTTGTCAACCAATCATCGGTCTATTCTTCGCTTCTGATGGACTCGTCGATGACTTTAATCTTCTGACGTATAAGGTCGAGTTCGTTCTTCAGTTTCTCCACTTTGCGGTTAAGATCGGCCAAAATGCTGCTGCCTTTCTTGCTCGACGAGGTGAGGAAGCCGAGGTTGTTTTCGTAGGTTTGAAGTTCGTTCTTCATGTTGTCGTGTATGCGCATCAGTTTCTCGCGCTCCCGATAGAGCGATTGGGCATCTCCGGCCGGGCGACTGTCGATACCCGAACGGAACTCGTTCAGACGACGGTTTGAAGCATTGAGGTTGAATCGGTCGAACAGTCCGTCCACCAATGTGCGATATTGCTTGTAGAGCTTGTCTTTTTCTTTGAAAGGGACGTGCCCGATGGCGTTCCACTCCTTCGTACATTCGCGCACTATGGAGGCGGCTTCTTCCGTGTCGGTTTCTTCGGTCAGCGAATCGAGGCGGGCGATAACGGCTTTCTTCTTTTCCAGATTATCGAGCTCTACGGCGTGTTGCGAAGAAGTGGCTTTGTTCTTTTGTTCGAAGAAGTAGTCGCATGCCGAAATGAAGCGTTTCCAAATGGCGTCCGAATGTTTTTTGCTCACCGCGCCTATGGTTTTCCACTCTTTTTGCAGTTTGACCAATGCATCGGCCGTGGCTCTCCATTCCGTACTGTCTTTCAATGCTTCGGCCTTTTCGCAGAGTGCTTTTTTCTTTTCCAGATTTTCGCTCATCTCTTCTTTCAGGCGTTTGAAGTATTCGCTTTTGGCTTCGAAGAACTTGTCGCATGCCCGGCGGAAACGTTCGAAAATCTTTGTGTTCATTTTCTGGGGCGCATAGCCGATGGTACGCCATTTGCTTTGGAGGGCGACGATTTCCTGCGTCTTCCTGTCCCAGTCGGCAAACGTCTTGAGGGCACTCAGGTCGAGTGCTTCTATGATTTCGCAGATTACTGTCTTTTGGTCCAGATTATGCTGCTCCTCTTCTTTCAACGCCTCGAAATGCTGTTGATGGCGACGATTGACCGCGGTCGAAGCCGCCTTGAATCGGTTCCATATTTCATCGCGCAGTTCTTTGGCCACGGGGCCGACTTCGCGAAATTCCTGATGGAGCTTCTGTAAGCGGTGGAAAGCAGAGATGACGTCGGTTTCTTCGGCCAGTTTCTCGGCTGCTTCGCAAAGATGGGTTTTGAGGGTGAGGTTCTTTTTGAAGTCGTATTCGCGGAACTCGTTGTTGAGCTTCAAGAGGTCGTAGAATTTCTCCACGTGGAGCTGATAGCTTTTCCACAGTTCATTGACTTTTCCCTGGGGGACGGGGTTGGTCTCGTTCCATTGCTGCTGCAAGGATTTGAATTCCGTGTAGAATTTGTTCGGGTCTTCGGCCGATTCGGCCCATTCCTTGAGTCTTTCGATGATGGACAGTTTCGTTTGCAGGTTCTTTTCCTTCAACTGTTCAAGCTCCACGGACAGTCTGCTGCGCTCTTCCTTGATGACGTTCATCAGTCGTTTGAAACTTTCTTCGTCTTCATCCCCGGCGGGAACGAAATCTTCGGCGGCGCCACCTTGGTCGATAAACGACTGACGAGCCGCTTCCACTTCGGCGTAGTGCAATTTGTAGAAGGCTTGTTTCAGTTGGTCCAACTCCTGTTTGGAGGCTTGTCCGGCGTCTTTGGCCAGCTCTTCCAGCCGTGTCAGTATCTCGGTCTTCGTCGCGGGACGTGCGGCGGGAGTTTCGGATTCTGCGGGCGGAGTCGGTTCGTCGGAGAGGGGGGCCGTAGCTTCGGGAGCTTCGGCGGTTTGCCGAATTTCTTCCGATTCCTTCGGATTCGAAGGCAGATTGGTGTCTTGAGTGTCCATCATTGTAAGGTATTTTTGCGCTGCAAAATAATGAAATAAAACGATTACTTGATCTTTTTCACTTTGTTTTTTTCCTTTCGTCCCGTTTTCAGGAGAGCAAAACGGTGATTCCCATGTAAAGCATCATCCCGATGATATCGTTGGTGATGGATATGAAGGGGCCGGTGGCGATGGCCGGATCTATCTTGAAACGTTCGAGCGTCATGGGGACCAGCGTTCCGAAAATGGAGGCAAACATCACTACGGCAAAGAGGCTGATGGACACGGAGTAGGTGACCGTGGCCGTGGCGCCGAACCGGATGAAGTTGTACGAGTAGACAAGCAGGGAGATGATGGTGGCGTTGATGAGTGCCACGACGGCTTCTTTCGACACTTGTTTCAGGGTGCTTTTGGCGTCGAGCGAGCTGTTGGCCAGTCCCTGTACGACGATGGCCGACGATTGTGTGCCCACGTTTCCCCCCGTTCCGCCGATGAGCGGGATGTAGAGTGCCATTTCCGGGTAACGGGCGAATGTGGTGTCGAAGTTGCCGAGTATGATGGAGTTGCCGATTCCGCCCAGCATGCCGATGAGCAGCCACGGCAGACGGGCGGTGGTCTGACGGAGTACGTTGTCGTCCGTTTCCACGTCTTGCGAAAGACCGGAGGCAAGCTGGTAGTCGCGTTCGGATTGTTCGCGCACTTCGTCCATGACGTCGTCGACGGTGATCTGGCCGACCAGTCTTCCGATGCTGTCGACAACGGGGATGGCCACCAAGTCGTACTTTTCGATGGCTTGCACCACTTCGTCGATGGGCGTATCGACACGCACCGAGATGGGGTCTTTCTGCATCACGTGCTTCACTTTCGAGACCGAAGGCGAGGTAATCATCTTTTTCAGCGGGAAGATACCCTTCAGACGTTCGTCGTCGTCGATGACGTAGACGTAGTAAATCTCGTCGAGTTCTTCGGCCTGCTGACGCATCTCTTTCAGGCATTCGGGCATACTCCAGTTCTCGTTGACGAGTACCATTTCCGTGCCCATCAGTCCGCCGGCGGTGTCGACATCGTATTTCAGCAGATCGACGATGTCGCCGGCCTGTTCGATGTCTTCGATATGCGAAAGGATTTCTTCCTGCTTCTCTTCGTCGAGGTCACGGATAAGATCGACGGCATCGTCCGTGTCCATGTAGTCCACGAAACGTTTGGCGATGGTTTCCGAGGGAAGTACCTCCAGAAATTCCTTACGTGCGTCTTCGTCCATCTCGACGAGTACGTCGGCTGCCGTCTCGTCGTCCAGATGCCGGTAGAGGAAACGCGCTTCTTCCGTGTTCAGGTCGTTGCACAGTTCGGCGATGTCTGCCGGGTGCAGGGTGGCCAGCAAGGCTTGCAAGCGGTCGGCATCGTTTTGTCCGATCAGTTGCTTTACGTTGTCGATGTATTCCTCAGTCATCATGGCGGTTGGTCTGTTGAGAATGATTCATCGTTTTTTTAGGGTTGCGGAGCCGCTTCTTTCAAGGCTTTCTCCACATCGTTGGTCAACGCCACGAAGTCGGCCACGGATAGCTGTTCGGGGCGTTTGTCGAACAACTTGCCGGCCGTCAGCGGGCACTCCTTGCCCAAGATGGGCTTGATGGAGTTGCGCAGCGTCTTCCTCCGTTGGTTGAAAGTGGTTTTCACCACCTGCCGGAACAGTTTCTCGTCGCAGCCGAGTTCGCGGGTGTCGTTGCGTGTCATGCGAATCACGGCGCTTTTCACCTTCGGGGGCGGGTTGAACACTTGTTCGCTCACGGTGAAGAGGTATTCCACGCGATACCATGCCTGTATGAGTACGCTCAGAATGCCGTAAGTCTTGCTGCCCGGCCCGGCGGCGATGCGTTCGGCCACTTCTTTCTGGATCATGCCGGTGCAACAGGGAATGAGTTCCTTGTTGTCGAGCATCTTGAAGAATATCTGGCTGGAGATGTTGTACGGATAGTTGCCCGTCAGCACGAAAGGCCGGCCGTCGAACAGGCGGTGGAGGTTCATCTTCAGAAAATCGTCTTCGATGATGTGCTCCTCAAGGACGGGGAAATGCGTGCGCAGGTAGGACACCGATTCGCTGTCGACCTCGACCACCTTGACGCTCCGCCCCTTGGGCAGAAGAAAGCGGGTGAGCACCCCCATTCCCGGCCCGACTTCGAGTATGGGCAACGACGGACAGGCGTCTACCGTATCGGCGATGTCGCGCGCCACACTCAAGTCTTTCAGGAAATGCTGACCGAGCGACTTTTTGGGTTTTACTAATCTCATGAGTCGACTATCTTAGTGCTTTTATCACGAATCCGGAGGGGAAAATCCCTCGTTTTGTGGGGCAAAGATACAATAAAATACCGGGAGGGCGGTATAAGTCGGCGCAATTTCAGCGGACTGCTCCTTTCTCCGCTTTTCGCATCTTCGCCGACCGCTTCGGAAAGACAAGGTGGGGAATGCGTGGATACGAATTGTTTTCAGGCAGATGGGCTATTCGACGCACGACGGGGCGGTCGTTTCGGTCATGAAGATGAAACGACGGGGCATGGCGGGTCGGAACAAAGAGATTATGGTCTTTTTTCTTCGGGAAGAACTGTCCGTTTATCGTTCGGTTTCAGGGTTCCAGTCGGACGAGAGGGAGAACAAAAGCCTGCCGTCGGTATGGCGTTCGGCCTCTTCCGGCGTGAGAATCTTTATCCAGTTCACCCGTCCGGAGGTAGACGCTCCCGCTCCCGTGTTGCCGTATTCGGCATATCGGGCAGTCTGTTCGTTGGCCGGGTTTCTCCAGTTGTCCCAACCTGAGGGAAGGATGTGCGCCCCCATTTCGCACGCGATGAAGACGGTGGCGGCATAAGGACGCCACGGCCTTCCCAGATATACCTTGTCGATTCCTTCGGCCGCGGTGAGCCGGCAACGGTGAAATACGTAGCCCGCGGCAATGTCCGCCGGAGTCGATGCGGCGGTGATGTAGGAGTTCTTTTTGCTGTGGAGTATGCAGTCGCGAAACAAAGCGGTGGACGGTCCGAAAATGAAATCCGTCGTTCCTTCGATGTAGCAATGGGAAAAGTAGAGGCGAGTGCCCGCCGTTCCGGTGTACACGGTGTCCTGATTGCCCAACAGGCGGCAGCCGATGAATTTCAGCCGGTCGCCTTCGGTGTGCAGGGCGACGGCTTGCCCTAGCGGTTCGGCATTGTTCTCTATCGTCAGATCCCTGAACGTGATGTCGTTGCCTTCGACTTTGAGCGTATAGGTGCGAAATGTCCCCATGTCGTCAATCTTGGCATGGTCGTCGTACGTGATGATGGTTTTCAGCGCGTCTTCGCCCACAAATTCCACCTGCTGTATCCACGAGGGGACGACAACCTTTTCTTTATAGACGCCGTTTCTGACGACGACCGTGACCCGATGATCCATGAAAGCCCGTATCTTCTCGATGGCTTCGTTGAGGTTGCGGAAGTCGCCGCTGCCGTCGCGTGCGACGATGATCGTGTCTTTTCGGATCGGAGTGGAAAGAGTGGAAGGGGTTGCCGGTTGGGCTTCGATGCTTCCTGCACATGCGGTCAGGAAAAGGATGGCCGCAAGGATGCGGGCGCGTAAGTGGTTCATAAGATCGATTTTTTTAGAGAGTCGGAACTCGTTTTTCGGAAACAAAGATAGGCGTTCTTTGGGATAAATGGTTATTTTTGCGCCTTACAAACGAAGAAAGAACCAAGCATGAATAACATACTGCGTAAATTTTTCAGATTGGGAATGCCTTTGCTTTTAGGCGGTTTTATTCTGTTCTGGGTCTATCGGGAGTTCGATTTTGCACGGGCGCGCGAAGTGATGCTGCACGGCATGAACATCGGTTGGATGTTGTTTTCTTTGCTCTTCGGGGTGTTGGCCCAGGTGTTTCGCGGTTTGCGCTGGCGGCAGGTTCTGGAACCGTTGGGCGATTTCCCACCCCGTCGGAACTGTGTCAATGCCGTGTTCATTTCCTATGCGGCCAGTCTGGTGGTGCCCCGTCTCGGCGAAGTGAGTCGTTGCGGAGTGCTGGCTAAGTCGGACAATGTGTCTTTCTCCAAATCATTGGGAACCGTGGTTACGGAACGACTGGTCGATACACTGACCATACTGGTCGTTACGGCCGTCGTTTTTTGGCTTCAAATGCCCGTATTCATCGATTTCTTGCAACAGACGGGGACGAAAATCCCCTCCCTGCTTCATTTGCTGACTTCCGTCTGGTTCTATATCGTGCTGTTTTGCCTGACGGGTGTGGGGCTTCTGCTCTATCATCTGCGCAAGACGCTTTTCTTCTACGAGCGGGTGAAGGGGGTGGTGCTGAACATCCGCGAGGGAGTGATTTCGCTACGTAAGGTGAAGAGTGTTCCGCTCTTCCTTGTCTATACGCTGGCCATCTGGGCTTGCTACTTCTTCCATTTCTACCTGACGTTTTATTGTTTCGACTTCACGTCGCATCTCGACGCCATGGCGGCGTTGGTGATGTTTGTCGGCGGAACATTCGCCGTCATCGTTCCCACCCCCAACGGAGCCGGACCGTGGCATTTCGCCATTATCTCGATGATGATGCTCTATGGCGTAAGCGCTGCCGATGCGGGAATCTTCGCATTGATTGTGCACGGGGTGCAGACGCTGCTCATCGTCCTGCTGGGCATTTACGGTTTCATGGCTATACAGAACCGGAAAAAGAGCGTGCCGACTTGAGCGAGATAAGGTAGCTCCCCCGGCGGAAGGGGAGCTATTGTCGGACAAAGGGAAGCTATTGCGGCTGGTACAAGGCTCCGTCGATGTAGAACGAATAGTACAGGCGAATGTTCACATCGAGCTTGTCTGTGTTGCGCCGGACGCCGATGACGGAAAATTTCCGGTTTTCTGTGCTGGCGTCGGTCACTTCTTCCGCCTGCCATCCGTCTTTTTCGCTGTAGGTAAAGGTCTGCA
>JBHAEN010000179.1:0-7170 GCA_041855645.1 Bacteroides sp.
CGACAGCCCGCGTATTGATTCTCGGCGACTGGATCACGTATTTCTCTTATGCGGTTTTCGACGGCGAACACCTGTTCCTGGAGGAGTTTGTCGAAGGAGAAAGCTGAAAGAACAAATGAAAATCGGTTATGATGGATGCGGAGTTTTTCTGGTTGCAACGGCTGAAACAGGGAGATACCGAAGCTTTTTCTTTTTTGTTTGACCGTTATCACAAGTTGCTCTATGTGCTTGCCTATCGTTATCTGAAATCTGTTGAAGACGCTCAAGATGCCGTCCAACACACTTTCATGAAACTTTGGGAGAAACGTAATGATTTTGATTTTTCCCAAGGGGTGCGCAGCCTTCTTTTCACCATATTGAAGCATTTTATCCTGAACGAATTCAGGCACAAACAAGTGATGTGGGATAAACAGGCGGCGATCATTAAACAACAGGAAAGAGCGGAAAACCCGTTTGCCTCGTTTGAAGATAAAGAAATGTCCGAATTGCTGTATAGTGCCATCGAAAAACTACCTCCTCAAAAGCGGGAAATTTGCGAGTTGAAAATCAAGCGGGGCTTTAGCAATCAACAGATAGCCGAGAAGATGAATCTCAGCATCCCTACGGTAAAGTCCCACTACACACAAGCCATCAAGCAACTGCGTGAATCTATGGGCGGCATGATGTCCGAGACGATGCTTCTCCTATGGTTGTTTGTCCGGTGAATCATACTTATTCGTCGGCGAAGTGTTATTCTATATATAAAGTGAGAAGATGGGAATGGATAGTATGATATGGCAAAGATATCTGGACGGACAATCAAGCCCCGAAGAGATGAATTTGATTCGGAGCTGGCTGTCTACCGAGGAGGGGCAGGCTTTTCTTTCGGCCAGTCTCGAACGGGACATGAACAACATTCGGGAGGAAGACGTCGATAATTGGATCGATCATCCCATACCTTCGTCCCAAATGAAAGCAGCCGTGTTGGCTCCGATGCGGCGGACATTCCGTCGGAAGCGTTGGCTGACTGTGGCTGCCGTTGTCTTGCCTTTCTTTCTGCTTGTCGGCATCGCATGGATGCTGGCCGATCGTGCCGGTTTGCTTTCCGCGCCCGAATATGCGGAATTTTCCGTTCCGCATGGCGAACAGATGCAAGTAGTACTTCAAGACGGGACTACCGTCCATCTGAACTCCGCCTCTCGTTTGCGATTTCCCAAGAAATTCTCATTCTTTCGCCGCGAAGTGGAACTGTGGGGGGAGGCCTATTTTGATGTGGCTAAGGAAAAAAGACAACCCTTTGTCGTTAATTTGCATGATATGAATCTTCGGGTGACAGGAACCCGGTTTAATGTGAAAGCCTATCCGCAAGAAGATAAATTGCAAGTCATGTTGGTCGAGGGTGGTGTCACTCTGGCCGACGGGCAACAACGGACCTATGTCTTAAGTCCCGGCGAATGTGCCGATTACGATCGTTCGTCCGGCATCTGCAAAATAAGCCGGGTAGACGACGAGAAAAGCATAACCGGATGGAGAGAGCGCAGCCTGAATTTTTATCGCACTCCGCTGACGGAAATCCTGAAGACCTTGCAACGTCAATACGATGTAGTGTTCGAAACCGTCGATTCGACGTTGCTTTCCACTCAATTCACTTTGTCAACCACTAAAGTTCAGGCACTCGACATTTTGAAAGATATAGAACGTGTCTCTCATATTCGCTTTCTTCCCAAAGGGGAAGAGGGGGTATTTGTCGTCAGTTCCGAATGAAATGAATGAAAAACGATGATTGGATTCTCTCACCATATATCCTGTTTTTTTCGCCGGGCACTCATACTTTCCTTAAAATGGCGTGTTAGCTTATGTAGAGTCTCTCATAAGGGGGGCTTAATGGTTAATATTAAATCTTAATTTAATGATTATGAAAACAAGAATCAGCATGCTAAGACTGGTATGGGGCTTGTTCTTTCTAAGTGGATGGGCTCAGCTGTCGGCACAGCAAGTCACTTTGAATTTCAACAAGGCCAGAACGGAGGATGTCCTCGTTGCCATCAAACAACAAACAGGCTATGCCTTAGTCTTCAGTGATCAAGTACTCGACGTGAACCGAAGAGTGACAATCGATGTAAAGAACAAACCGCTTCAACAGGCCTTAGACTTATTGCTTGAGAAGACCAACGTGGTGTCGGAGGTGAGAAACAACAAAATCTATTTCGTCGAAAAGAAAATCCGGAGTGAAGAAAAAACTCCCCGGCAGTTAAAGAAAGTGACGGGGGTGGTGAAAGACGCGCAAGGAGAACCGGTCATCGGCGCTAACGTTACTGTGAAAGGTACGGCAACAGGAACGATTACCGACCTGAACGGGAATTTCACCTTGCAGGTTCCCGACAATAGCATTTTACAAGTGTCTTATATCGGATATGCCCATACGGAAGTACAGGTTAAAGGCAATGAGCCACTTACTGTCGTGTTGAAAGAAGATTTTACGGCTCTGGAAGAAATTGTTGTCGTTGGTTATGGACAACAAGCCAAGGTGAATTTGACCGGAGCTGTGGCCACCGTTTCCAATAAAGAGTTGGCTTCACGTCCCATCACGTCCGTTTCGTCCGGAATTCAAGGAATCGTTCCCGGGATGACCGTAACTTCCGGTCAGGGTCGGCCGGGACAAGACGGAGGAACCATCCGGGTGCGCGGAACGGGAACCTTGAACAATGCCAACCCGTACATCCTCGTGGACGGTGTGGAAGTGGGCACGATGAATCAGATAGATCCTAACGACATCGAGTCGATTTCGGTACTGAAAGATGCGGCGTCCGCGGCGATATACGGTTCGAAAGCCTCCAACGGAGTTATTCTCATCACCACCAGAAGGGGGAAAGCCGGCCGGGCCGTGGTGAATTACAATGGGTCGGTGGGCTGGCAATCGGCAACCGGCCATGTTGAAAGAATGAATTCGGCCGATGCTGCTTTGTATTACAACAAAGCACTGTTAAATGGCGGGAAAAGCGCGCGTTTTTCGGACGATGAATTGGAGAGCTTTAGAAACGGGACAGATCCTTATCATTATCCGGACACCGATTGGCACGAACTGGGGTATCAGGGAAGCGGTTTTATACAGCAACACAATGCCAACGTAAACGGTGGAAACGAATCAGTGAAGTACATGGTTTCTTTGGGATTTCTCGGGCAAAATGGTATTTTGAAATATGCGGAACGCCAACAGTTCAATATGCGTTCCAACATTGATGTCGTTTTGTCGGATGTCTTAACCATTCGTACAAATATGTCTTATATCAATAATGCGTATAAAGACCCGACAAACTCTTACGTGGGAGGTGGTTCCGATCAGATTATCCGCCAGTTGAACCGCATTGCTCCATGGATTCCGTATAAGAATGCCGATGGAAGTTACGGAACCATCAGCGACGGCAATCCGGTGGCTTGGATAGATTTGGAACAGACCATCGATCGGAAGAACCAAAATTTCTCCGGAATATTCGCTATCGACATGAATCTCATGAAAGGATTGAAACTGACTGCCCAAGGGTCATACATATCCAACATTCAGGACTATAAAGAATTTATTAAAGACATACAGTACAACTCCATCAAGTACGATGGCCCCAATCGCCTCGACGAAAGAACCTACCTCTGGAACCGTTCTTCTTTTGACGGACTGGCCAACTACGCCGCAACTTTGGAACGCCATCACTGGAAAGCCTTGTTGGGTTATCATGCGGAGGTTTACAATTACAAACAAACCAAAGCCAACCGAAGAAACTTTCCGAACAACAACATGACCGACTTGAACGCCGGAACGGAAGCTACCCAAACGAACGAAGGATATTCCAGAAAATTGGCCATGATGTCCTATTTTGGGCGCGTGAACTACGATTATGCCGGAAAATATTTGTTTGAAGCCAATTTCAGAGCCGATGCCTCTTCCCGATTCAGTCCGGACAACCGGTGGGGATATTTCCCCTCGCTTTCTGCCGGTTGGCGGATTTCGGAAGAACCCTTCATGGAGTCTGTTCGTTCCTGGTTGCAATCGTTGAAGATTCGGGCATCGTGGGGGCAGTTGGGCAATCAGGATGCTTTGGACGATTACTATCCCTGGCTGGTGACTTACAGCGTGGGAGAAAACTATCCGTTCGATGGTATTGTAAATACCGGTATCACGGCGACATCGCATAAACTGGCTTCCATCACATGGGAGAAGGCGACCACATGGGGAGTCGGTTTGGACTTTTCACTTTTCCATGCGTTGAATATAAGTGTGGACTTTTATAAACGTAAAACCACCGGCATCATCATGGACGTTCCGGTTCCCGGAAGCTTCGGTTTGGGAGCCTATAAGGACAATGTGGGCGCAATGGAAAACAGCGGGGTCGAACTCTCGTTAGATTACCGAAAGAAATGGAACGATTGGGTGGTCGGCATCAATGCCAATGCGGCCATAAACAAAAACAAGATACTGAACTTGGGCGGAGTGGACGAAATCATTGATGATTATTACATCAATCGGGTAGGGCATTCTTATAAATCGTTCTATACTTATGTTGCCGACGGTTTGTTCCAAAGTCAGGAAGAGGCCGATGCCTTTACGGCCCGATACGGCAATCCTTTTGGTCGAAAATTTAAGGCAGGCGATATTCGGTATGTGGATGTCAACCAAGATGGAAAGCTGACGTCGGCAGACCGTGAAGTTGTCGATGCCGAGCAGCCGAAATTCACATTCGGCATAAACCTGAATGCCGAATGGAAAAACTTCGACGCCTCCGTCTTTATGCAGGGAGCAATAGGCGTGGCCCGTTACTTCAACGAGGAGGTGTTCGGCGATTTCACGGGCGATACTTCACATCCTTCCACGGCGTGGTTTGACGCTTGGAGTCCGGAGAATCCGAACGGGAAATTTCCTTATATTTCCGAAGCGAGGGTCTCGCCAAGCCATCCGACCATCCGCTCTTCTTTCTGGACTTTTAAAACCAACTATCTGAGATTTAAGAACGTGCAGGTGGGATACACGTTCCCCGCCTCGTGGATAGGCAAGGTGGGACTGTCGAAGGCCCGTATCTACTATTCGGGTGAAAACCTGTTCAAAATCGACAGCCTGCCCGTGAACATCGATCCGGAAGCTCCATCGGGCAGAGGATCTCACTATCCTCAGATTTCCACTCATTCATTTGGCGTAAGTCTAACCTTCTAATACCGTTTATTCCATGAAAACTTATAAATATATATTGGCGGCACTGTCCCTTTGGGGAGGGCTGGCTTCTTGCTCGGATTTTTTCGATACGGCTCCTTATGATCAACTTTCGCCCTCCACTTTCTGGAAAACGGAGGCTGATGCGACAGCGGCTCTCGTGGCCTGTTACAAAGATTGGGCAATATCGTCCGATGTGTTCTTTTCCGATTGCATGTCCGACATCGCTTATAACTATACCGGTTCGGGACGATATAAATATGTAGGCAACGGAAGCGTCTCCCCCACAAGTGTCGTCGATTACTACAGTTACACGACAATTCGCCGCTGCAACACCTTTTTGCTAAACGCGGAACGCCCTGCGTATTCTTCCGAAGCGGTGAAGAAAGACATGTTGGCACAGGCAAGAACCATCCGGGCATACAGATACTTCTTCATGAATTTCTGGTACGGAGGTGTTCCTTTGATCGAAAATCTCCCGGAAACGTCGAGCGAAGCCAAAGTGCCTCGCAGCACGGAAGCGAAAATCAAAGAGTTTGTTTATGATGAACTTGACAAAGCGATTCCCGATCTCAATCCCGCTCCGTCGCAAAGAGGGCGCATCGCTCGTGGAACGGCATTGGCGATCAAGATGCGCGCCGCGCTGTATTGGGGCGATTATCAGTTGGCTTTGGATGCGGCAAGGGCGATTCAGGCACTCGGACTCTACGAACTGGACACTGATTTCCTGCGAATGTTCAGTATCGACGGGCAGAGCTCCCGGGAAATCATTTACGCGATGCAATACGTACCGGTCACGTATCCTTTTGCCAATACCATTCGTCTTTTCAACAATCAGGATGGAGGATGGGCCACCATGGTTCCCACGGAGAATCTTGTCAACATGTTCGAGATGAGCAACGGATTGATGCCTTCCGAATCGGGTTCGGGCTATGACGCCGTTCATCCTTATGCGAACCGTGATCCGCGACTGTATCTGACAATCGTCTATCCGGGACAGGAGTGGGTCGGTTCGGACAACAAGCTCCGTGTGATCAACACATTGGACAAAAATATCAATGGAAAGTCGAATCCTGATTATTACCTGGCCGCCAACAATGCTTCCAAGACAGGCCTGATTTGGGCGAAATACACGACACCCCGCTCGCAATACACCGTACTGGACAATACAGGTCTTTCACCCATTCTCTTTCGTTATGCCGAAGTGTTGCTTACGATTGCGGAGGCCAATGTGGAATTGAATCGGGATCTTGATGAAACACTTGACATCATCGACCGGCTGAGAACGAGAGGAGGGCATATTGCCGTCGATCGTTCGAAATACGGTACTCGCGATGAGATTCGGGAACTGCTTCGGAGAGAACGTTGCATCGAGCTGGCCGGAGAAGGATTCCGTCGTGCGGACATTGTGCGCTGGAAAGATTCCGAGCAGAAGATGCTTGCGGAAACCGTCATGAATCAAACGCTTTGTCGTATGATCGGTACGGTCGATACGTCCGAGTCCGACCCCACCCGACGGGCAGTCATCACTTTGCCCACGGATGAGAATCTGTCTGCCCGTAAAATCGAAGACCGGGTGTTCAAGACTTATCAGAGGTATTTGCCAATTCCTCAATCCGAGTTGGATAAAAATCCCATGTTGGAACAAAATCCCGGTTATAACTAAATTCGGGACTCTATATTGTCAATCATTTACCGATCACTAACTTTTCCGATGAACATGAAGACTTATCGTTTATTCGCCCTCCTCCTCACCCTCACCCTCGTCCCGTTGCGTGCCGCCGAATTCCTTGTCGAAGCAGAGAGCTTCGTCCGCAAAGGCGGGTGGGTGGTCGATCAGCAGTTTATGGACGTCATGGGCTCTTCCTACCTGCTGGCTCACGGAATGGGAGTCGCCGTGGACGATGCCCGGACCGAGGTCGCCGTACCCGAGAAGGGCGAATATCACGTATATGTCCGCACCTATAACTGGACTTCTCCCTGGAAACGGGGAG
>JBHAEN010000180.1:0-10400 GCA_041855645.1 Bacteroides sp.
GCAATATGAGCGATCAAAAGCTGGTTGATGAACTTCTAAAGAGCGATGAGTATAGAGAAGATTTAGTCTTCAAAATTCTCCAACACGCACCGGATATTTATGGTAATCCATATTTGGAATATGCCAAAATCTTTCATACAGTTTGGAAAACAAATAAGGATAAGGCTTCCAAGCATAAAACAAAAATCATTCTTCTTGATCCTGAATATGTTCAAGCCCACATGGATGGAGAGAAATATATTTATACCGGTTCTCGCGATGACAATATGTTCTCGTTGATACGCAGATGTATAATGAAGCGGCAACGCGTTCTGTTCTATGGGGGAAGTGCACATACGCAAGCACAAATACGAGGCGTTTTGGACAAAGACAAGTACTATAACTTCCCAAGCGCAGGATATCTCTTGAAAAAATGTTATCCCGGGGATGTCTTCATCGTAAACCTTTGGGGAGCCTATATGGGAAGCTTTGGGTATGAGTGTGACAGTAAAAGTATATGGTTGCAAATCGACAATGGTACTATTGACAAGGCTTTTGAGATGAATGGAAATGTGCCTGTCGCTTTCGATTTAGGTGGTGCTTTCAACAATCTGACTGTCAAGAGATATTATGCCAACCCCAAGAGTCCCGAAACTTGGGGAGGCGATGTGTCAAAAGGCTCGCCTTACACGACCGGTCTTCTTATGAAAGATTGGATTGACGGAATTGTGTTCATAGGCCCCATTTCTCAATTCACGGGTCAAACACTTATCGACATATATGATGCAGATTTTATCAAAAAGATAGAATCGAGATCTAAAGGAAAAATCAAAAATACGGATGATGTCTTTTCTTACTTACGTAAGATTCATCCAATACTGCAATAAAATCAAGCGATAAAAAAGAATTTGCATTCTCCTTTGTCGTATCATCCTCTCCATGTTCGAGGAAATCTGTGGGTAAAACTCAGATGGCACAGGTGCTGTATATGACGGCACAGCCTGCTCAGACAACTTGCGGCCGCTTGGGAACCCCCGTTTTAGCAACCGACGGAAAAAGCATTAAGAAGAACGTCACGTAAAAAAAATGAGATATGGATTATATATGGATATTTAAAGGCAGTGGAAAGGCAGAGTTTCCAAGTGCTGTGTTTAGCACAAAAAGCAATGCCATAAAATGGATTTCGGAAAATGAGTTGACAGGAGTATTGACAAAATACCCGGTTGATATTCCTTTATTTGAATGGGCTTTGGAAAATGGTTGTTTTAAGCCTAAAAATGAGCTGCAAAAGAATGCGAAAACGGTAGAGAATTTCAATTCTGCATATTTAGAACATTATCATTTCGAGAAAGGGAAGTAGGTGGAACCATGCGCCTCACTCTCCGTTGCCTTACCCTTCATCCGTCTTCCATACAGCTCCCATACGGGCCGCGCCCGCAGCTTCAGTTTCTAAATTTCCTTAACAAAAGCCCCTTCGGATGCATTTTATTGCTTACTTTGCACCAAATTAGGGTGTTGTGTTGCCTCTCGCGAAGGGGCAATATTTCATTTTGTCTGAGTCTGAACATTCGATGGAGAAACTAACCATAACAACCTGCCCGCTATGCGGAAGTGAGGCGCTTCGGCCTTTCATGACGTGCACAGATCACTACGCTTCGGGCGAAGCCTTCGGACTATGCCGTTGCGGAGATTGCGGATTTATCCTGACGCAGGATGCTCCCGCGGCCGGCGAAATTGGCAGATACTACGAAGCACCCGACTACATTTCACATACCGATACGCGGAAAGGATTCATGAATGCGGCCTACCATCGTGTGCGCTCGTACATGCTCGGCCGTAAGGCCCGCCTTGTGGAAAAAGAATCGCGTCGCAAAAGCGGCCGTCTGCTCGACATCGGGGCCGGGACGGGCTATTTCGCCCACGCCATGAGCCGTCGGGGATGGCAGGTGACGGCTGTGGAGAAGAGCGGTCAGGCGCGTGATTTTGCCCGTACCCGCTTTGCGCTCGACCCGAAACCGGAAACGGTTCTTCCGACGTTGCCGACGGGCGGGTTCGATGTCATCACGCTATGGCACGTCATGGAGCATCTCGAAGACTTGCCTGCGGTGTGGAAGCTCCTGCACCGCTTGCTTGCCGACGGGGGCACGCTCATTGTGGCCGTGCCTAATTGCGATTCTTACGATGCCCGTCGCTACGGCGATCGGTGGGCGGCCTACGATGTGCCTCGCCATCTATGGCATTTCACTCCGGCCACGCTGAGGCAGTTTGCCGAACGATACGGTTTCGGGCTTACCGCCTGTCACCCGATGCCTTTCGACGCATTCTACGTGTCGATGCTCAGCGAACGTCAGCAAGGCCGCTCGATGCCTTTTCTTCGCGGGCTTTGCGCCGGGACGTCGGCCGCATTCAAGGCATGGGGCGATAAACGACTCAGCAGCTCACTCATCTACGTATTGCATAAAAAAAGACCGATTGCACAATGAACAATAAAGCGCATCGACCCCGTAAAAGCTCGTACTTCGACATGCAGTTCGTCACCTCGGGCATCAGTACCACGCTTGTGTTGCTGTTGTTGGGCATGGTGGTGTTCTTCGTTCTCACGGCGCATAACCTGTCGGTGTACGTTCGCGAGAACATCAGCTTCTCCATCCTCATCAGCGATGACATGAAAGAACCCGACATCCTGAAACTACAGGAACGGCTCGACAAAGAACCCTTTGTGAAAGAAAGCCGCTACATCTCTAAAAAACAGGCACTTGCCGAGAGCACCGAGGCGATGGGGACGGATCCGGCAGAGTTTCTGGGCCATAACCCCTTCACCGCTTCCATCGAAATCAAACTGAATGCCGATTATGCCAATTCCGACAGCATAGCCCTCATTGAAAAGAACATCAAGCGGGAAAGCAACATACAGGACATGCTTTACCGCAAGGAATTGATCGACGCCGTGAACCGCAACATACGCAACATCAGTCTGGTGATGCTGGTGCTTGCCGTGGTTCTTACGCTGATTTCCTTTGCGCTGATCAACAACACCATCCGTTTGGCCATCTACTCCAAGCGTTTCCTCATCCATACCATGAAACTGGTGGGAGCGAGTTGGGGGTTCATCCGCCGGCCCTTCCTCGCGAAAAGCATTCGGAGCGGCGCGTTGGCGGCCGTCGTGGCGGATGCCATACTGATGGGAGTGGCCTATTGGGCTGTGCAAAACAACGGCGAACTTATCCGGATCATTACCCCGACGGTGATGATCGTCGTGTGCGTCAGCGTATTGGTATTCGGCATCCTCATCACATGGCTATGCGCCTATATATCCATGAACAAGTACCTGCGCATGAAGGCCAACACGCTCTATTATATCTGAAAAAAACGAAACACTTAAAATATCGCTTATCCATTATGTCCGACAAACAGAAATTCGCATTCGATAAAATGAACTTTATCCTGCTCGCGGCAGGCATGGCCGCCGTCATCATCGGCTTCCTGCTGATGACCGGACCCTCGACGACCGAAGCGGCTTTCGAGCCCGACATCTTTAGCGCGCGCCGCATCAAAGTGGCTCCCGTCGTATGCCTGTCAGGCTTCTTGTTCATGATTTACGCCGTGTTGCGCAAACCCCGCACGGGAAATAAAAAAGGCGAAAATTGATGGGAGACCTGACACCGATTCAAGCGATTCTCATCGCCATCGTCGAAGGACTGACGGAGTTTCTGCCCGTATCGTCGACGGGACACATGATCATTACGCAGTATCTGCTGGGTGTGCAGAGCACGGAATTTGTCAAGGCATTCACCGTCATCATCCAGTTTGGAGCCATCCTTTCGGTGGTGTGGCTGTATCGTCGGCGTTTCTTCCGTCTCAGTCCCGTCCGGGTGTTCGATCCCGAGGCCACGGCGGGTAAACCGTTCGGCGAATCGTTGCTCATCCTGTGCAAACGCCTGCTGAAAAAATACGATTTTTATTGGAAATTGCTTGTGGCTTTCGTGCCGGCTGCCGTTATCGGTTTTTTGTGTGGCGATGCTATCGACGCTCTGCTCGAAAACGTCGTTGTGGTGGCCGTGATGTTGGTGTTGGGGGGCGTGTTCATGCTTTTTTGCGACCGGCTGTTTGCCGATCCCGAGGAGAATGCGGAACTGACGGAAAAGAAAGCCTTCCGCATCGGCCTTTTCCAATGTCTGGCCATGATACCCGGCGTGTCCCGTTCGATGGCTACCATTGTGGGAGGGATGACACAGAAACTTTCGCGCAAGGAAGCCGCGGAGTTTTCGTTCTTTCTTGCCGTGCCCACCATGTTTGCCGCCACGGCTTATAAGATGTGGAAACTCTTCACGAACGGAGGAAGTGAGCTGGTGATGAACAATCTTTCTGCTCTCGTCATCGGCAATGTCGTGGCTTTCATCGTGGCTTTGCTGGCCATTCGGTTTTTCATCGGCTTTGTCACGAAATACGGCTTCAAAGCGTTCGGTTGGTATCGCATCGTTGTGGGCTGCCTCATCCTCGGCTTTTGGTTGCTGGGGCATAATCTGGAAATCGCATGATGAATTTCAAAGAAGGAGAAGTACTCTGTTTCAATAAGCCGCTGGGCTGGACGTCGTTCAAGCTGGTGGCGAACACGCGCTATCACATCTGCCGTCGGATACGGGAGAAGAAACTGAAAGTGGGGCATGCCGGCACGCTCGACCCGTTGGCCACGGGAGTGATGATCGTTTGCACGGGTAAGGCGACCAAGCGCATCGAAGAGTTTCAGCACCGGACGAAAGAGTACGTCGCCACGCTGAGACTGGGGGCAACCACCCCTTCGTTCGATCTGGAGCACGAGATAGACGCCACATATCCCACGGATCACATCACCCGCAAATCGGTGGAAGAGGTGCTTACCCGCTTCACGGGAACCATCGAGCAGGTTCCGCCCTCATTTTCGGCCTGTATGGTCGACGGGAAACGCGCCTATGACCTTGCCCGCAAAGGGCATGAAGTGGAGCTGAAGCCCAAGCAACTCGTGATCGAGGAGATCGAATTGCTCGAATGCAATCTCGAAGGCGATGAACCGTTCATCCGTATCCGGGTGGTATGCGGCAAAGGCACGTATATCCGTGCGTTGGCGCGCGACATTGGCCGCGAGCTTCACAGCGGTGCACACCTTACAGGGCTGATTCGCACCCGTGTAGGCGATGTGCGCATCGAACAATGCCTGGATCCCGAATGTTTTAAAGAGTGGATGGACCGGCAGGAAGTAGTCGTGGCCGACAAATAGGAAAGCCGGCGAAGCTACCCGTTCGGATAGAGGGGAGATAGACCCCGGATTTTCTCGTATCGTTTTTTCCGCAGACTCGCACAAAGAAAAAGATTAGAACTAACAAAACAAAATATGAAACTGTCACAATTCAAATTCAAGCTGCCGGATGAGCAGATTGCCCTGCGTCCCACGAAGTACAGAGATGAATCGCGCCTGATGGTTTTGAACCGTAAATCGGGCAAAATCGAGCATAAGACATTCAAAGACGTGCTGAATTATTTCGACGATAAAGATGTATTCGTGTTCAACGACACCAAAGTGTTTCCCGCCCGCCTCTACGGGAACAAGGAGAAGACGGGGGCGCGCATCGAGGTCTTTCTGCTGCGCGAGTTGAACGAAGACCTTCGCTTGTGGGACGTGCTGGTGGACCCCGCACGTAAGATCCGTATCGGCAACAAGCTCTACTTCGGCGAAGACGATTCCATGGTGGCCGAAGTCATCGACAACACCACTTCGCGCGGCCGTACGCTGCGTTTCCTCTACGACGGGCCGCACGACGAATTCAAGAAAGCACTTTATGCATTGGGCGAAACGCCGCTTCCGCATGCCATTATCAATCGCCCCGTGGAACCCGAAGACGCGGAACGTTTCCAGTCTATTTTCGCCCGTAACGAAGGAGCGGTGACGGCCCCCACGGCCAGCCTGCATTTCAGCCGCGAGCTGATGAAGCGCATGGAGATCAAAGGCATCGACTTTGCCTACATCACTCTGCATGCGGGCTTGGGTAATTTCCGCGATATTGACGTGGAAGACCTTACGAAGCATAAAACGGACTCCGAGCAGATGTTTGTAGGGGCCGAAGCCGTGCGTGCCGTCAATCGGGCCAAAGACAACGACCGTCGCGTCTGTGCGGTCGGGACCACCGTGATGCGTGCCATCGAAAGTGCCGTGAGCACGAACGGCCATCTGAAAGAATTTGAAGGGTGGACCAACAAGTTTATCTTCCCTCCCTACGAGTTCACGGTGGCCAATGCCATGATTTCCAATTTCCACATGCCCCTTTCCACTTTGTTGATGATTGTGGCCGCCTTTGGAGGTTATGAGCAAGTAATGGAAGCCTACGAAGTGGCCATAAAAGAAGGTTACCGATTCGGAACATACGGCGATGCCATGCTGATTCTGGACAAATAACCCTCGTCCGCCGGGTGTGCGGACCACACCATGAAAAGCAGATGGGAAAAGCGTTTTCTCATCTGCTTTTTTTATGGCATACCTACGGCCGATGCGACGGAAGCGGCTGATTCTCATGCCGGATTCGCGTTTTCAAGGCAAAGAATGCTTCTTCCCGTTGCTTTTATGCTTACATTTGCAAATCAACAATACGACAGGCTTGCTTTCCTGCAAAATGAAGGGATCGACAGACAAAACGAAAACGGGTGCGGACGGGAGCCATTCATCCTTGAACTTCTCCGAAGAGCTGTTTGAAAAGTTCTTCACGGACAACTATACCCGTCTGTATTACCACGCACTGCACTTCATCCCGGACAAGGAGGTCTGCAAAGACCTGGTGAACGATACCTTCCACCACATGTGGGAACGGATTCACACCCTTCGCGTGGACACCGCCCTGACCTATACCTACACCCATTTGCAACGTTTATGTATTGACTATCTTCGTCGCATGGAGATGATGAAGACCAAAGAACAGGCTTACCTGAAAATGATGAGCGAATGGAACGACGACGCTCACTGGACGGAAAGCGAAGAACGCATACGAACTATCATGCGGCTTGTGGAGCGCATGCCTCCGCTCACCCGAACGATAATGGAGCAATGTTACGTCTGCAAAAAGAAATACAAAGAGGTGGCCGAAGAGGTCGGACTGTCCGAAAGCGGAGTGCGCAAGCACATCA
Organism: Bacteroides sp.; assembly: GCA_041855645.1. Lineage (GTDB taxonomy): Bacteria > Bacteroidota > Bacteroidia > Bacteroidales > Bacteroidaceae > Bacteroides. The sequence goes on from JBHAEN010000180.1 coordinate 7,129, forward strand.
TGAAAGGACTGACGATACTCCGCAACCATTTTTCTGTTAAATATAAAAAAGGTGGTAGCTAAAACAGCTGTCTGTTCGTAGTAAATATAAAAGAAAGAAGAACGTGGCGGATAAACCAAACCATACTATAAATGAGCAACACCCTTCCGGAGAAACCTCGCGAACGAATTTCTCCGGCGACCCCCGGTTTCAGTACGAATGCGAACAAGCGTTGCTTCGGGGCTGTTCCGAGTCTCCCAGTCCGCAGGAAGCCTGGGCACGATTCCGTGCCGATCTGCAAAAAGAAGAAAAGAAAGGTATTGCCCGTCGCCGGTCTTTGTTATGGCTCCGGGCGATAAGCGGGGTTTCGGCCGCGGCCGTGGTGGCGGCTGTCGCCTATTTCTCGCTTCGGAACGATACCGCGGTGCGGCAAACCGACATGGCACTCGTTTCCGCTTCCGTTCCTCGTGGAGCGATTACCGTGGAAGATTCTGATGGTTCCCGGGAAGAATCGGCTACCATTGCTTTACGTTCTTCGCAGCCGACTGTCGACGAACAGGGCATCATCCGCTCCTCGAAAGAGTCCGACTATACCCACGTCCGTACCGAAGGAATCCGTCATCACATCGTTTCCATTCCGCGGGGGCAGGTCTATAAAATACGTTTGAGCGACGGCACGGAAGTGTGGCTCAATGCCGACAGCCGATTGTCGTTCCCGACTCGTTTCGCAGGCAACCGCCGCACGGTCAGCCTCGAAGGAGAGGCCTACTTCAGGGTTGCTCCCGACAAGAATTCCCCGTTTGTCATTGTCACGGACAAGATGATTACCAACGTGCTGGGAACGGAATTCAACATCAAGGCCTATAAGAATGCGGAAACGCACCTGACGCTCGTGAACGGCAGTGTCAAAGTCCGGCTTCCGCGGGTCGACAAAGAAGTGACCCTCACTCCGGGCGAAGATATATCCTGTACGGATACCGAATACCGCATTAAACAGGTCGACACCTCTTATTACGTGCAATGGATGGCCGGCTACTTTTATTATGACGATGTTTGTCTGAGCGATATTCTGAGCGATTTGGGACATTGGTACAACCTGAACATCGAGATGGAACAGGACACCGTACTGATGAATCAGCGTCTGCACTTCATTGCCGGCCGGGACGAAACGGTGGATCGGGTGGTGGAACTGTTGAACATGTACGAGTATCTTGACGTATCCCGAAACGGAGAAAAGATTACTGTCCGGAAAAAGCGTTAGACCTTGGTTTCGTTCGTGTTGCCGTTGCGACGTCTCTCGCCGTATTTCCCCTTATAGAATGTTAAACACGAGGTCTTCGGAGGCTTTTTCCGTCAAACTCCGTATCTTTGCTCACGAACTTAGAATGTGGATAGATTTGAGTAGCTTGCAACCACGAAAAAAAATGCTAAAACACGTCCTCTCCCGACGATGCTTTCCGGCATACATTTCAACGCTCCCCACTCTGTCTTTCCCGGCTAATTCCTTATTTATTCACTCTTAACATCGAACAGATATGGGATACCTATTTACATCCGAATCGGTGTCGGAAGGACACCCCGACAAAGTGGCCGATCAAATTTCAGACGCCATACTCGACAAACTCCTCGCTTACGATCCTAACTCGAAAGTGGCTTGCGAAACGCTCGTGACCACCGGGCAAGTCGTATTGGCCGGCGAGGTGAGAACCAAGGCCTACGTCGATTTGCAACTCATAGCCCGTGAAGTGATTCAACGCATCGGCTACACGAAGGGCGAATACATGTTTGAAAGCAATTCCTGCGGCATTCTGTCTGCCATTCACGAACAGAGTGCGGACATCAACCGGGGCGTGGAACGACAAGATCCCATGGAGCAGGGAGCCGGCGACCAAGGCATGATGTTCGGCTACGCCACGAACGAAACGGAAAACTACATGCCGCTTTCGCTCGACCTTTCGCACCGCATTCTGCAAGTGCTGGCGGAGATTCGCCGCGAAGGCAAAGAAATGACTTACCTGCGTCCCGATTCCAAGAGTCAGGTCACGATAGAGTACGATGATAACGGTACACCCGTTCGCATCGATACCATCGTGGTTTCGACGCAGCACGACGATTTCATTCGTCCCGCCGACGAATCGGAAGCCGCCCGGCTTCGTGCCGACGAGGAAATGCTTGCCATCATCCGCCACGACGTGATCAACGTCCTGATGCCGCGTGTCATCGCCTCCATCCGTCACGAAAAAGTGTTGGCATTGTTCAACGACCGCATCACTTACCACGTCAATCCCACAGGCAAATTCGTTATCGGCGGTCCGCATGGCGATACCGGTCTGACGGGACGCAAAATCATCGTCGACACCTACGGAGGTAAAGGCGCACACGGCGGCGGAGCCTTTTCGGGCAAAGACCCCAGTAAGGTAGACCGTTCGGCCGCTTACGCCGCACGCCACATTGCCAAGAACATGGTTGCCGCAGGCGTGGCCGACGAAATGCTGGTGCAAGTGAGCTACGCCATCGGTGTGGCGCGTCCCATCAACATCTTTGTCGACACCTACGGACGCAGCCGCGTCAAGATGAGCGACGGCGAAATTGCCCGCGTCATCGAGCGTCTGTTCGACTTACGCCCCAAGGCCATCGAAGAACGATTGAAGCTGCGCAACCCCATCTATCAGGAAACCGCAGCCTATGGGCACATGGGGCGCGATCCGCAAACAGTGACCAAAACCTTCTGTTCGCGCTACGAAGGCAACAAGTCGGTGGAGGTGGAACTTTTCACGTGGGAGAAGCTCGACTATGTGGAACCCATCAAAGCCGCTTTCGGTCTGTAATCCGTCGAAAATCGTCGAACACCGGGCCGGATAAGGGCTTGGAATAAATCAAAGAGCGCGTTGTTCCTGAGGGGGCAACGCGCTCTTTTCGTTTGAGTGTATCCTTATAATATGGTGAATAAGTTACGGATAAATGCGTCTGAACTTCAAATTTGCTTGCATCAGAACAAAACATGATGAAGTGGGGGAGTTGAAATCGGCTTCTGGGGGACTTCATGATGCCTTGTGGGGGAGTTCATGAAGAGGGCTTGGCTACCTTTATGCCCTTGTTAAAAGGGGCTGAAAGGTACTCGATAATGGATGTTCTCTATATGGTGTAACCGTAACTTACTCCAGAGATTTTAATTGCGTTCTTTTCCGGTAGCTGCAATAATTCCCCACAACGACCAGATAAACATGATCCACCACCAAATATTATAACTTGTAGTATAAGTATTGGCTTTACAAAGTACATCACTGTCAAAA
>JBHAEN010000181.1:0-5556 GCA_041855645.1 Bacteroides sp.
ATTCGCCTCTCGGTGGGCATAGAGAATGCCGACGACCTCATTGCCGACATCGAACAGGCGTTGCAACGCTGAAGCGTTTCACCTTTTTCGCCACATCTGCTTTGTGCTCTGAAAACGCTTGGGTGGTGTCAATTTGTTATGGTTTTGTGGATTTTTGCGTGCGCTTTAAAACTTTTCTTCCTAAATTTGCCTGAATTTTATAGTCTGGTGACGGAAATATATGGCTAAGATCACGAAAGAAGCGGCTTTGCACTATCACGAGCAAGGCAAACCGGGGAAAATAGAGGTGGTTCCTACGAAACCTCACAGTACACAACACGACCTCTCGTTGGCTTATTCGCCCGGTGTGGCCGAGCCTTGTCTGGCCATCGAGCAGAATCCCGCCGACGCCTATCGGTACACGGCAAAGGGAAACCTTGTCGCGGTTATCTCGAACGGAACGGCCGTGCTCGGATTGGGAGATATCGGTGCATTGAGCGGAAAGCCCGTGATGGAGGGAAAAGGACTGCTGTTCAAGATATATGCCGGCATCGATGTGTTCGACATCGAAGTGGATGAGAAAGATCCGGAGAGGTTCATTCAAGCCGTCAAGGCCATAGCTCCCACCTTCGGAGGAATCAATCTCGAAGACATCAAAGCTCCCGAGTGTTTTGAAATTGAAGAACGGCTGAAAGCGGAACTGGACATTCCCGTAATGCACGACGATCAGCACGGAACGGCCATCATCTCGGCCGCAGGATTGCTCAACGCCCTTGAAGTGGCGGGAAAGGACATTGCCGAAGTCAAAATCGTCGTCAACGGAGCGGGAGCGTCGGCCGTGTCGTGTGCGCGTCTGTATCTGTCGCTCGGCGCCAAACTCGAAAATATCGTGATGCTCGACAGTAAAGGAGTCATCAGCCGCTCGCGTACGGACCTCAACGAACAGAAGCGTTTCTTTGCCACCGCGCGAACGGACATCCGTACGCTGGCCGAAGCCATTGCGGGAGCCGACGTGTTCCTCGGCTTGTCGAAAGGCAACATTTTGAGTCAGGACATGATACGCAGCATGGCGGCCAACCCCATTGTTTTCGCACTGGCCAACCCCACGCCGGAAATCGCCTACGACGAAGCCGTGGCCGCCCGTCCCGATGTGCTCATGGCGACCGGACGCTCCGACTATCCGAATCAGATCAATAATGTAATCGGTTTCCCTTATATTTTCCGGGGAGCGTTGGACACTCAGGCCGGCGCCATCAACGAGGCCATGAAGATAGCGGCCGTGCATGCCATCGCCGGTTTGGCCAAACAGCCCGTTCCCGACGTGGTGAATGCCGCCTATGAGGTGAACAGCCTGAGTTTCGGCCCCGAATACTTCATACCCAAGCCCGTCGATCCCCGACTCATCACCGAGGTGTCGTGCGCTGTGGCCAAGGCGGCCATGGAAAGCGGAGTGGCACGTAAACCGATCACCGATTGGGATGCCTATGCACTCCACCTGCGCGAACTGATGGGGTATGAATCGAAACTTACTCGCCAGCTTTACGACGCCGCACGCGGCAATCCGCAACGTGTGGTCTTTGCGGAAGCCACGCATCCCAACATGCTCAAGGCGGCGGTGGAAGCCAAAGCCGAGGGTTTATGCCATCCCATTCTGTTGGGCAATGACGAAACGATAGGCAAACTGGCGCAGGAACTCGATCTCAGTTTGGAAGGCGTGGAAATCGTCAACCTGCGCCATCCCGACGAGTCCGAGCGTCGTGAACGCTATGCGGGCATACTTGCCGCGAAGCGAGCACGCGAAGGCTTCACGCTCGACGAGGCCGTTGACAAGATGTTCGAGCGCAACTATTTCGGTATGATGATGGTCGAAACCGGTGAGGCTGACGCTCTCATCACCGGACTGTACACCCGGTACAGTAACACCATCAAGGTGGCGAAGGAAGTCATCGGCATACAACATGGCTTCACGCATTTCGCGACGATGCACATTCTAAACTCGAAAAAAGGAACCTTCTTCCTTGCCGACACCCTTATCAATCGTCATCCCGATGAAGATACCCTGACGGACATCGCGAAGCTGGCCGAGAAAACGGTGCGCTTCTTCAATCACGTTCCGGTCATGGCGATGCTTTCCTATTCCAATTTCGGAGCCGACAGCACCGGAAGCCCGGCCAAGGTGCACGAAGCCGTGGAGGTTTTGCAGCGCGAATATCCCGAATTGGCCGTCGATGGCGAAATGCAGGTCAATGTGGCTCTGAACCGTACTCTGCGCGATGCCAAATATCCTTTTACCCGCCTTCGCGACAAAGACGTCAATACGTTGATATTCCCAAATCTCAGTTCGGCCAATGCCGGCTACAAGCTGCTTCAGGCAATGGCACCCGAAACGGAGATTATCGGTCCCATTCAGATGGGGCTCAATAAACCGATACACTTTACCGACTTCGAGAGTTCCGTTCGCGAAATCGTCAATATCACGGCCGTTGCCGTCATCGACGCCATAGTGGAGAAAAAGAAACAAAAAATATAAGCATGAGAAAACCTTTATCCAAATCGCAAATTGTTTGCATCAGCTTGTTGTGGTTGGCACTTTGTTACCTCTTGTTGACCGGTTCGAAGCGAATTGACGGCATGACCATAGTCATGATAGCCTTTTCGGCGGCATTGGTGTTTATTCCGATCTATAAGTCATTAAAAAGAAAGCGATAAATATCTTTTTTTATCTATTTATATTCATTATTCTATCAAAATAGCAGAAAATATTCGATTTTGTTTATAATTTGATTGTATTATTCAAATCTTTCCTTACTTTTGCGTTCGTGTTCGCGCGAATGACGTCCGTGCGTACATTTTTGTATCAACTGTAAAAAAGAAAAGATGTATGAATGCAATTAAGGTATTAGAGGAGTTGAAAAGACGGTTCCCCAATGAACCGGAGTATCATCAGGCGGTCGAAGAAGTTCTTGCCACCATCGAGGAAGAGTACAACAAACACCCGGAATTCGACAAGGCCAATCTGATCGAACGCTTGTGCATTCCCGACCGAGTCTATCAGTTCCGCGTCACGTGGATGGACGACAAGGGAAATATCCGGACGAACATGGGCTACCGCATACAGCATAACAACGCCATCGGCCCGTATAAAGGCGGTATTCGTTTTCACTCTTCCGTGAATCTTTCCATCCTGAAGTTTCTGGCCTTTGAACAAACGTTCAAGAACTCGCTGACCACGTTGCCCATGGGCGGCGGTAAGGGAGGATCGGATTTCTCTCCGCGCGGTAAGTCGAACGCCGAAGTGATGCGCTTCGTACAGTCTTTTATGCTTGAGTTGTGGCGGCATATCGGTCCCGAAACGGACGTTCCGGCCGGCGACATCGGAGTGGGCGGTCGCGAAGTGGGTTTTATGTTCGGCATGTATAAAAAACTGGCGCACGAGTTTACCGGCACATTCACCGGCAAGGGACGCGAGTTCGGCGGATCGCTCATCCGTCCTGAAGCCACGGGATACGGAAACATCTACTTCCTGCTTGAAATGCTGAAAACGAGAGGCATGGACCTGAAAGGCAAAGTCTGTCTGGTTTCAGGCTCGGGAAATGTGGCTCAATACACCATTGAGAAAGTGATCGAACTGGGAGGGAAAGTGGTGACTTGCTCCGATTCCGACGGCTATATTTACGACCCCGACGGTATCGATCGCGAGAAGCTCGATTACATCATGGAGCTGAAGAATCTTTATCGCGGACGCATTCGCGAATATGCCGAGAAATACAAGGTGAAGTACGTCGAAGGTGCCAAGCCTTGGGGCGAGAAGTGTGACATCGCTCTTCCCTCGGCCACACAGAACGAACTTAACGGCGACCATGCCCGCCAACTTGTGGCGAACGGTTGCATCGCTGTGTCCGAAGGAGCGAATATGCCTTCCACACCCGAAGCGATTAAAGTGTTTCAGGAGGCCAAACTGCTCTATGCGCCGGGCAAGGCGGCCAATGCGGGAGGTGTTTCCGTGTCGGGGCTGGAAATGACGCAGAATTCGATGAAACTTTCATGGACGTCGGAAGAGGTCGATCAAAAGCTCAAGAGCATCATGCAAAGCATACACACGGCCTGCGTGACCTACGGAACCGAACCCGACGGATACATCAACTACGTGAAGGGAGCCAATGTGGCCGGCTTTATGAAAGTGGCCAAGGCCATGATGGCGCAAGGCATTCTTTAGCTTCGGACATTTTTTTCGGGCACGGGTTACGTTGCGCGGGGCATGCGCGGGCGTAATCCGTGCCTTCGTGCGTATGCCTGCGTCGTCTGCCGTCTGTTTTTCGTTCCTATCGTTTTTTCTTGCCGGTGATCAGGTCGATAATCATCCGTCCCAGCCGGCGTTCCGCGCCGGCACGTCCGGTGGGGATGCCCGTTTCTTTGGTAAACAATCGCTTCAACATACCGATGAGGCTGCCCCAAGAGGTAGAAGTTCTTCTTCTGCGCGGGTGGTAACTTCTTCTTTTCATGATGCTGAGTAAGTGTAAGGTGAGTTCGAAGTGATATGGAGGCGGATTACAGGCGATTCCGTGCGGTTATCTTTCTCCCCGCATTTCCACTTCGGCAACTTCGATGTCTGCGCCCATCGGCGGATTGCGTTTGGCAAGGCACACGGTGACGGATTCTACTTGAGGGAAGACAGCCAGCAGACGATGAATGATGCGCGCACACACGTGTTCAAGCAGGCGGGAAGGAATCGCCATTTCGGCTTTGACGACTTCGTAAACGTCGGCATAGCTCACCGTATCCGCCACGTCGTCGGTTTCGGAGGCTCTTTGCAAATCGGCTTGCAGACGAATGTTCAGGATGTATTCGTTGCCGACGACGCGCTCCTGAGGAGCCACACCGTGGTGGGCGAAGAAACGAAGGCCTTTCAGCGAAATGCAATGGTCGGTCAGTTTCATGAGTCGGAAGATTAAGTTGTTTTTTCCCTCGTCGGGATTTTCGAGTGACAAAGTTAGGCTTAATCGGCCTTATGTCCAACATCTGTGCGTGCTTTCGATTTCCTTGCGCATTCGTTCGTTCAACTCGTCGCATTGCAACAGTTCTTCGATGGTCAGATGCATGCGATAACGCCAATAATGTCGCGGATGGGCCGGGATGTTGATTCGTTCCGCATGGACATCCCCGCGGCGATGTTTTCCGTCGACCGAGAGCCAATCCTGCAATGAGAGAATGCAGAGCATGGACCGGCTCTGTAATTGCCGGCGGACTATTTCCATGCAAACTTCGGGCGTGGCGGTGTCGGGCAGCGGGTCTGCATGCGGAAGAAAGGCTTCGCCGTACGTCCGTGTCTGTTCTTCGTCTTCTTCCCACCAGCCGCGCAGCGTCGTCATGTCGTGGGTGGAGAAGGTGCAGACGGAGAAGTAGGGATAGTGCTCCGGAAGTCCGAAAACCTGCCGGGGCGATTTGGGCATACGTTGTATTTCGAGGCTGAGAATCCGCAGTTCGTTCATCACCGCGGGCACGCAAGCGGGAATCATGCCGAGGTCTTCGCCGCAAACCAGCATGCGGGTGGCCTGCGTGAGCTGCGGAAGTTTCTTC
>JBHAEN010000182.1:0-3347 GCA_041855645.1 Bacteroides sp.
AGTTCAGGTCTGAACATCATACGTTTCAGACCTGAACATTGCATACTTCACGCGTTGATGTCGCACGTTTCGGAAATGAATATCGAAACGGGAAATTTGCGATGCCGGATTCCCTACTTCAAACCTCATGCGTTTTCGTATTCGTATATATGGCAAAAAGGCTGCTCTTCGTGCGAAGAGCAGCCTTTTTTTGTTTCTCTCGATCGAGAATACTATTATTCTCCCGGATGAATCGCTTCAGAAGGGCAAACCGAAGCGCACGTACCGCAGTCTGTGCACATATCGGGGTTGATGGAATAGATATCGCCTTCAGAGATAGCTTCTACGGGACACTCGTCAATGCAAGTTCCGCAAGCGATACAATCGTCATTAATTACATAAGCCATAGTTATCAGAATTTTAATTATTAGTATAAATGTACTGCAAATGTAAGGCTTTTATCCTATCTGCATTCGCTTTCCCCGTTGAAAAGGAGTAATTTGTATGTGTTCTAAATAAAATGGCAATCGACATTCTACTTACTTTTTCGTACTTTTGCACCGAAATAATGAAAGGAAAATCAAGTATATGCCCTTAAACTTACCCGACAAACTTCCGGCCATCGAATTGCTCAAGGAAGAAAATATCTTTGTCATAGACACTTCCCGAGCCATTCATCAAGATATTCGTCCGCTCCGCATCGTTGTTCTGAACCTGATGCCCATTAAAATTACGACCGAGACGGATCTTATCCGCTTACTCTCCAATACGCCCTTGCAAGTGGAAATCTCGTTCATGAAGATAAAGAGTCATACGCCGAAGAATACACCTGTGGAACACATGCAGGCGTTTTATACGGATTTTGAAGCTATGCGGCAACAGAAGTATGACGGCATGATTATTACGGGAGCACCCGTGGAACACATGGATTTCGAGAAAGTGGACTATTGGAAAGAAATCACGGAGATATTCGACTGGGCCCGCACTCATGTCACCTCCACCTTCTATATCTGCTGGGCGGCACAAGCCGGTCTGTACTATCACTACGGAGTGCCGAAATATTCGCTTGCGGAGAAGAAGTTCGGAATCTTCGAGCATACGGTGACCGATGCGTTGAATCCCATTTTCCGGGGATTCGACAGTTGTTTTTATGTTCCTCACAGCCGGCATACGGAGGTGAGGCGCGAAGACATATTGCGTGTTCCTGAACTGACTCTGCTTTCCGAGTCGGAAGAAGCCGGAGTCTACATGGTTACGGCTCGGGGCGGACGGGAATTCTTCGTTACCGGCCATTCGGAATATTCCCCGCTGACGTTGGACGGCGAATACCGCCGCGACAAGGCCAAGGGATTGCCCATCGACCCGCCCCGTAATTATTATAAAGACAATAATCCCGATCTTGAGCCGATAGTCCGTTGGAGAGCTCATGCCAATCTGCTTTTCTCTAATTGGCTCAATTACTTTGTTTATCAGGAAACTCCGTATAATATAGAAGACATCGGCAAATGAGACCGGTTGCCCCGAAGAGGAAAGAATGAAGGAACGACGTCACATAGAGTTGCTGGCTCCGGCCAAGAATGCGGAATGCGCCATGGAAGCCATTCTCCACGGTGCGGACGCCGTGTATATCGGTGCACCCAAGTTCGGCGCGCGGGCGGCTGCGGCCAATTCGTTGGCCGATATTGAAGCACTGGTGAAGTTCGCTCACTTGTATCGTGTTCGCATCTACGTCACCATCAACACCATCCTGAAAGAAGAAGAACTCAAGGAAGCCGAAGCCCTGATTCACGAGCTTTACCGAATCGGGGTCGATGCGCTCATCATTCAGGATATGGGCATTACCCGACTGAATCTTCCGCCCATTCCCCTGCATGCGAGCACGCAGACCGATAACCGGACGGTGGAGAAGGTGCGTTTCCTTGCGCAAGCGGGATTTCGTCAGGTCGTTCTGGCGCGCGAACTCACCCTTCGCGAGATTCGGAAGATCCATGAGGATTGCCCCGATGTTCCGCTCGAGGTGTTCGTACACGGTGCTTTGTGTGTGAGTTACAGCGGACAGTGTTACGTCAGTCAGTCTTGTTTCGGTCGCAGTGCCAACCGCGGAGAGTGTGCTCAGTTCTGCCGTTTCTCGTTTAATCTCGTGGATGCCGAGGGTACAACCATCGTGAAAGACAAACATCTGCTTTCGCTCAAAGATCTCAACCGGAGCGAGGAGTTGGAAGCCTTGCTCGATGCCGGCGTTTCTTCGTTCAAGATAGAGGGACGGCTCAAGGACGTGTCGTACGTGAAAAACATCACCGCGGCCTATCGGCAGAAGCTGGACGCCATTCTGGCACGTCGGCCTGAGTTTGTGCGCGCTTCATCGGGAGAATCCCGCTTGTCTTTCAGTCCGCAACCGGATAAGAGTTTCAGCCGTGGGTTTACTTCGTACTTTCTGCACGGGCGTGAGCAGGGGATGGTCTCTCCCGATACGCCCAAATCGTTGGGCGAGGAGATGGGCGTCGTGAAAGAAGTGCGTGGCAATCATTTGACTGTTTCCGGACTGAAGCCGTTCAATAACGGCGACGGACTTTGTTTCATCGATGAAGAAGGCCGACTGCAAGGCTTTCGGGTAAATAGGGTGGAAGGCAACAGGCTTTTTCCGCAGGAAATGCCCCGCGTGAAACCGCGGACGGTAATCTACCGCAATTTCGATCAGGAGTTTGAGCGGATTCTTTCACGACCATCCGCCGAACGGAAACTGAGTGTGAACATGGAACTCTACGATACCGCTTTCGGCTTTGCCCTTACCCTGACGGACGAAGATAAGCAAAGCGTGACACTTTCGCTTCCGCATCGGAAAGAGCCGGCACGAAGTTCGCAGGAAGAAAACCTCCGCACTCTGTTGGGCAAGTTGGGCAATACGCCTTTCGAGGTGAAAGACATTGCGATTCGTTTTTCCGAGAATTGGTTTCTGCCGGCTTCGATATTGGCCGATTGGCGTCGGAAAGCCATTGAAAAGTTGATCGCCGCGCGGCAGATGAATTATCGTCGGGAGATTGTCGTGTGGAAACCGACGACGCATGCCTTTCCGCAAAGCTCGCTTTCTTATTTGGGAAACGTGATGAACGACCGGGCCGCTTCGTTTTACCGTGCGCACGGCGTGCAACGCATTGCCCCGGCTTTTGAAAAAGAATCGGTGGAAGACGCCGTGCTGATGTTTTGCAAGCACTGCATACGTTATACGATGGGCTGGTGTCCGATACATCAGCGGGTACGTTCTCCGTATCGGGAGCCTTACTATTTGGTGTCGGGCGACGGCAAGCGTTTCCGCCTCGATTTCGATTGCAAGAACTGTCAGATGAAAGTGAGCGTTGTGTCATGAGCGG
>JBHAEN010000183.1:0-7274 GCA_041855645.1 Bacteroides sp.
AAACCATCGGCATTCTTTACGAAAGCAGTGTGGCACACATGACCTTCCAGACCATTAAACTGAAAGATCTGATTCCATGAAGAAGGCTTTTTTAATCGGCCTCGGATTGTTTTTTCATGTCCTGACGGGGGCTTCGACCCGTTCGGTTTTGCTTCCCGAACCTCAGGTATATAAAGCAGAGAAGGGAATCTTCGTCATGGGAAAGGTTGGGATTGACTCGCCCGTACTCATGGAAGATTGGAGGCAGTGGGTGACCGATAGGGGAGGAACGGTCAACGAACGGGCCGAAGCACGGATTGTGGTCCGTATGGTTGCCGATTTGGAAGAAGTTCCTTTGAACAAGGAGGAGGCCTATCGGCTGTACGTAACGCCCCGGAAGATCACGGTGGAAGCGGTAAGCGAACGCGGAGTATATTGGGCCATGCAGACATTGTCCCAGCTCGCCTCGTGGGGAAGCTCTCGCGACCGGCTGCCTTGCTGTTCCATTACCGATTGGCCCGCTTTCCGCATTCGCGGGTTTATGCACGACGTGGGACGAAGCTATATCTCCGTGGAAGAGCTTAAACGCGAGATTGCCATGCTTTCCCGTTTCAAGATAAATACTTTCCATTGGCACCTTACCGAAAATCAGGCATGGCGATTGGAAAGCAAGGTGTTTCCGATGCTGAACGACAGCGCGAACATGACTCGTATGCCCGGCAAGTACTATACGCAGGAAGAGGCAAAGGAGTTGGTCGATTTCTGCAAAAAGCATCAAGTGCTTCTCATTCCCGAAATAGATATGCCCGGGCATAGTGCGGCTTTTGTTCGCGCTTTTCGTCACGACATGCAGAGTCCGGAAGGGATGAAAATCCTCAAATTATTGATGGATGAGGTTTGCGAGACTTTCGATGTTCCTTATATTCATATCGGAACCGACGAAGTCGGCTTTACGAACCCCGCGTTCGTCCCCGAAATGGTGGCCTATGTACGGGCGAAAGGGAAAAAGGTCATTTCGTGGAATCCCGGATGGAACTATCGGCCCGGTGAAATTGACATGACCCAGCTCTGGAGCTATCGGGGGAAGGCTCAGAAAGGTATTCCCGCCATCGATTGTCGACTTCATTACATTAACCATTACGATACCTTCGGCGATATTATCGGACTGTACAACAGTCGGATCTATCATGCCGAACAAGGCAGCGACGACTTGGCGGGGGTGATTATGGCCGTATGGAATGACCGTCTGGTCGAAAAAGAATGGAACATCATTCTGGAGAATAATTTCTACCCCAACATGTTGGCCATTGCCGAACGTTCGTGGAAGGGAGGAGGAACGGAATATTTCGATAAGTATGGCACTATTTTGCCCACCGATACGAAATCGAAACAATTTCTGGATTTTGCAGACTTCGAGCGGCGAATGCTCGCGTACAAAGAAAGATGGTTCAAAGGCTATCCTTTTGCCTACGTCAGGCAGACCCACATGAAATGGAATATCACCGATGCCTTCCCCAATGGCGGTGATTTGACCAAGCGTTTCCCACCCGAAGAAAGCGTGGCCGACTCTTATTCTTACGAAGGAAAAACCTACCATGTGCGCCCGGCCATCGGAGCGGGGATATATCTTCGCCACGTGTGGGGGAAGACAGTGGCTTCCTTTTACAAAGAACCTCAGGAGAATCATACGGCCTATGCTTATACGTATGTGTACTCTCCCCGGAATCAAGTTGCGGGCTTGTGGGTGGAATTCCAGAATTATGGGCGGTCGGAAAATGACTTGCCTCCTTTGCAGGGGAAGTGGGATTATAAAGAAAGCCGCATTTGGGTGAACGATCATGAAATATTGCCTCCCCGATGGACGGCCACTCACACGGTAAAGAGTGCCGAGATCGCTTTGGGCAATGAAAATGCCGTGGCACGTCCGCCGCTTCCCGTGGAGTTAAACCAAGGTTGGAATAAAGTCTTGATCAAATTACCCGTCGGAAAGTTTTCCACCGAACAAGTGCGTTTGGTAAAATGGATGTTTACGGCTGTTTTCGTAACACTTGACGGCGAACGTGCTGTCGAAGGATTGATTTACTCTCCCGAAAAAAAGAAATAATACGTCTTCTCTCATGAAAAAAACACTGCTGTTATTGACCTGCTTCCTGTGCGTTCCCGTACTCTCAATGGCGGTTTTCAAACACCCCGTAAAGCCGGTGAAAGTAGCCTGCATAGGCAATAGCATTACCTTTGGCTACACCTTGCCCGATCCGTCGACCGACTCTTATCCGGCTCAGTTGCAACGCATGTTGGGAGAGGGCTATGAAGTTGGGAATTTCGGAAAGTCCGGCGCGACTTTATTGAACAAGGGGCATCGTCCGTACATGCGGCAGGTCGAATTTCGCAAAGCGATGGAGTTTGCCGGAGATATTGCCGTGATTCATCTGGGCATCAACGATACCGACCCGCGCAACTGGCCGAACCATCGGGACGATTTCTTCAGAGATTATCTGGCCTTGATCGACTCTTGCCGGTTGGCCAATCCGAAAGTGCGGGTGCTCATTGCCCGTATGACACCGATCGCTCATCGTCATGCGCGCTTTTTGTCCGGAACCCGCGATTGGCATAGAGAGATACAAGAAATGATCGGGCAAGTGTCTCGCTATGCCGGTGTGCAGCTCATCGATTTTCATGAACCGCTCTATCCTTTTCCGGGATTGCTGCCCGATGCGATACATCCCAACGTGGAGGGGGCGGCCAAAATTGCTCAGGTCGTCTATTCTGCCATAACCGGTAATTACGGGGGGCTGCGGATGCCTGTGACATACACGGACAACATGGTTTTGCAGCGGGATGTCGAACTGACTCTGAGTGGCATCGCCAACGCTTCGGATCAGGTGAGTGTGAGCGTGGGAGGACAAAACCTGCAAGCCAAGACCGGACCGGATGGGAAATGGTCTGTGCGCTTGCAGCCGCTGAAAGCCGGGGGACCGTACACGCTGCAAGTGTCGACCAAATACCGCAAGTTGAGTTATAAGAATGTGGCGGTCGGTGAAGTCTGGCTCTGTTCCGGACAGTCGAACATGGAGTTCATGCTGAAGCAAGCCGATACGGGAGCACGCGATATTCCCTTGGCCGACAATCCGAATATCCGTCTGTTTGACATGAAAGCCCGTTGGCTGACGAGAGCGGTGGAATGGGACGCATCCGCCCTCGACTCCGTCAATGCCCTTCAGTATTTTCATTCGCCTCGATGGCAGGTCTGCACTTCGGTTTCGGCGTCCGATTTTTCTGCCGTGGCTTATTACTTCGCCCGCATGCTGCAAGACAGTTTGCAAGTTCCCGTAGGATTGATTGCCAATGCGGTGGGCGGTTCGCCGACCGAATCATGGATCGACAGACAAACGTTGGAATATGATTTTCCGGCCATCCTGTCCAATTGGACAACGAACGACTTTATTCAGGATTGGGTACGTGGGCGTGCCGTCCTGAATCTCAAGAAAGCGACGAATGCCCATCAGCGTCATCCGTATGAGCCCTGCTATCTATATGAAGCGGGCATTCTGCCTCTGCAACGATACCCCATTAAAGGAGTGATTTGGTATCAGGGAGAATCGAATGCTCATAATCGTGAGGCGCACAAAAAGTTGTTCGAACTGTTGGTGGGCAGTTGGCGGAAAAATTGGAATAATGAGCAATTACCTTTCTATTACGTGCAGCTCTCCGGCCTGAATCGTCCTTCATGGACATGGTTCAGAGACAGTCAGCGAAGACTCATGCAAGCCATACCTCATACCGGAATGGCGGTGTCGACCGATTACGGAGACTCGCTGGATGTGCATCCCGTTTGTAAGCAACCGATCGGAGAGCGTTTGGCAAGATGGGCTTTGCGGCAGACTTACCATCACACAGACTTGACCCCCTCCGGTCCGCTTTTTCGCGTCGCGGAATTCAGCAATGGCAGTGTATTTCTTTCGTTCGATTACGGCAAAGGGATGAGAAGCTCGGACGGTGAGCCCCTGCGCACTTTTGAAGTGGCCGAAACGGAAGGATTGTATTATCCGGCCGTTGCGGTGGTGGAGGGTGACCGGATAAGGCTGTCTTGTAAAGAGGTTGATCGTCCTCGCTATGTGCGATACGGATGGCAGCCTTTTACGCGCGCCAACTTGGTTAACAGCGACTTGTTGCCGGCTTCTACGTTCAGAGCAACCGTTTCATATTGACTTGCCTGATTTGAGTCGGATTGTCCAAAAGACTCGTTGGCAGAGTCATATTTACGCATCCTTGGCCGCCCCCGTCGGCTTGTCTCTCTTGCGCTGTTTCCAAATTAGCTGCATATCCAAACGGAAAAAGTCCCCTTCCAATGAAAAGATGCGAAAGGTGGCGGTTGAATGAATGTGTAAACGGGAGGCGTATGGTCGATTCGGAACAAGCCGGGAAGCGACGTATTGCCCGAATTGTTTGCATATATCGTTCATTTTGACGAATATTGCATACGGGTTGTGTCCGGTTTGAATCCGATACGAAGAAACCGAACCTTTTAATGCCTTGTCCGCCAATGCAATGCGCTGATTTTTTAGTTGTTTAACCTGTATTCTCCCAACTTTGCCCACCGATATGGTAATGAACAGAACACTGCGAATCATCTTTATGGCATATTATCTATTGTGTGGCTCCGTCCTGTTGCAGGCACAGAGCGATGCGGTTCTTCGCGTGCTCCCGCTGAGCGGCGGATGGGAATTTGCCGAGGCGGGTACGGAAGAGTGGAGAAGAGCCGAAGTGCCCGGAACAATCCATCAGGATCTTTTGCGGCATGGCCTGCTCCCCGATCCGTTTTATGGGAAAAACGAAGAAAAGGTGCAATGGGTGGAAGACAAAGACTGGGAATACCGGACTACATTTACGGTTACTTCGGAACAGTTGAGTCACGATGCCGCTTCATTGATCTTTGAGGGACTTGACACGTATGCCGATGTCTACTTGAACGGTAGTCTGTTGCTGCGGGCCGACAATATGTTCGTGGGCCATTCGATTCCTGTCAAGCAGGTGCTTCGCGAGGGAGAAAACCGTTTGCGTGTCTATTTTCATTCTCCTATCCGCAAGACATTGCCCCAATTCGAGTCGAACGGATTCAATTATCCCGCCGATAATGACCACCACGAGAAACACCTCAGCGTGTTTTCCCGCAAGGCACCGTACAGCTATGGCTGGGACTGGGGAATTCGTCTGGTTACTTCGGGCATCTGGCGGCCGGTGGCGATTCGGTTTGAGGATGTGGCCGTAATCGGCGATTACTGCGTGAAACAGCTCTCGCTGACCGATGAGCAAGCCGTTTTGCGGAACGAATTGGAAGTGATTAACGTGTTGCCCGATTCGGTGGAAGCCGAAGTGCAAATTCACGTGTCGCTGAAAGGAAACACGCAAGCCACGGAGAAGTGTGACGTCATGCTGAAGCCGGGGCTGAACTGCATTGCGATGGCCTCGACGATAGCTTCTCCCGTGCGATGGATGCCCAACGGTTGGGGAGAGGCCGTGCTTTACCGTTTCTCGGCGCGGGTTCTTTCGAGAGGAAACGTCGTGGCCGAAAAAACACATCGCATCGGACTGCGTACGATACGTGTGGTCAACGAAAAAGATAAAGATGGCGAATCTTTCTTTTTTGAAGTAAACGGCATCCCAATGTTTGCCAAAGGCGCCAATTACATCCCGCAAGACCCCTTGTTGCCGTCGGTCACGACAGAGCGTTATGAACGCTTGTTCCGTGACATAAAGGCGGCTCACATGAATATGATACGCGTGTGGGGCGGTGGTGTTTACGAAGACGATCGTTTTTACGACTTGGCCGATGAGAACGGCATTCTGATATGGCAAGATTTTATGTTCGCCTGTACGCCCTATCCGGCAGATCCTGCATTCCTGAAACGAGTGGAAGCGGAGGCCGACTACAACATCCGCCGCCTGAGAAATCATGCGTCACTGGCCATCTGGTGCGGCAATAACGAAATCCGTGAAGCTCTGAATTACTGGGGGTATCAAAAGAAATACACCCCGGATGTCTATAGGCTTATGCTTCAAAATTACGACAAGCTCTTCCGGGAGTTGCTGCCCGAAAAAGTGAAACAATGGGACGACCGCTTCTATGTTCATTCCTCGCCTTACGAAGCCAACTGGGGACGACCTGCCACGTGGGGGGTGGGAGACAGTCATAATTGGGGCGTATGGTACGGTCAGAAGCCTTTCGAGTCGTTGAATGCCGATATTCCCCGATTCATGAGCGAGTTTGGCTTTCAGTCTTTCCCCGAACTCAAAACGATCGCCGCTTTTGCCGATCCGAAAGATTATGCGATAGAATCTCCCGTGATGAATGCTCATCAGAAAAGCAACATCGGCAATGCTTTGATTCGGACTTACATGGAACGTGATTATATCGTTCCGGAAAGTTTTGAAGATTTCGTTTATGTCAGTTCGGTATTGCAAGGTCATGGAATCCGTACAGGATTGCAAGCCCATCGGCGAAACCGTCCTTACTGCATGGGAACGCTCTATTGGCAACTCAATGACAGCTGGCCCGTCGTGTCTTGGTCGGGGATCGATTATTACGGCAACTGGAAAGCTTTGCACTATCAGGCGAAGCGGGCGTTTGAGGCGGTGGTGGTCGATGTGCTCCGGCAAGGCGACAGTTTGAGCGTCTATCTGCTTTCGGACAGGCTGACTCCTCTGGAAAATCTCACGTTGGAATTGGCAGTCGGCCACTTTGACGGGAAAATCGCGGGCAAGAAGAAAGAAGTTCGCGCAATCAGGCTTCCGTCGAATGCTTCTCCTTGCATATATCGTGTTTCAACAGACGAACTGCTGCCGGCCGAAGCGCATCACCGCTGTTACTTGACGCTTACGCTGAAAGAACATTCCGGCAAAAAGATGGCCGAAACCTTGTATTTCTTTTGTAAACCCAAGGATATGTCGCTTCCGAAAACCGACGTCAAATATTCGATCAAGTCCATGAACGGCCGGTGTGAAGTGACTTTATGGTCGTCTCGGTTTGCCAAAGACGTCTTCATGGAAGTTCCTATTCAAGGCGCACGGTTCAGCGACAATTTCTTCGATCTCCGGCCGGGAGAAAAGAAAACGGTCGTCATCTCGTCGCCCGCCATCCGAAAAGGCGAGAAAATCGGCTTAAAAATCAAACATCTGCGTGAAACCTATTAAAATTAAATATCGTTTTTATTCATCCTGTAATAGTTTTAATGTCATGAAACAATTTTTGAAACGAACCGGTTATCTGATGTTATCCGGTCTTTTGCTTTCGTGTA
>JBHAEN010000184.1:0-4595 GCA_041855645.1 Bacteroides sp.
CGATAACCTTCCGAAGACGGAACGCGTCTGTGTGATCGTACCCACGTACAACAACGGCGGAACGGTGGGCGAAGTGCTTCGCGGCATACTTCGGCACACACCCGACGTCATCGTGGTGGTAGACGGCAGTACGGACGATACGCTTCGGCGGATTGAGGAGTTGCCTCCGCTCCGTGCCGTGGTGGCTTATGAGCGGAACCGCGGTAAAGGACATGCCTTGCGAAAGGGCTTTGCCGAAGCCGTGCGGCTGGGGTTCGATTATGCCATAACGATCGACGCTGACGGACAGCATTATCCGGGCGACATTCCGTTGTTTATCGATGCCGTTGCACGCCATCCCGGTTCGCTCATCGTGGGCAGCCGTAACCTGAGAAGCGAGAACATGCCGGGAAAAAGCACCTTCGCCAACCGGTTTTCCAACTTTTGGTTCTATGTGCAGACGGGGCGGCAACTGGCCGATACGCAAACGGGCTATCGCCTCTATCCCCTGCGACGGCTCGCGGGCTTGAGTGGCATCACCTCCCGTTACGAGGCGGAATTGGCCTTGTTGGTCTTTGCGGCATGGCACGGCGTGCCCTTGATCTCCGTTCCCGTGCGTGTCTACTATCCGCCGGCGGAGGAGCGGGTGAGTCATTTCCGCCCCGGAATGGATTTTTTCCGCATCAGCCTGCTGAACACGGTGCTTTGTATAGGAGCCGTGTTCTACGGACTTCCCTTGAGAATATACCGAATGTTTAACCGCTGCACACGCCGATGACCACGTTTTTCCTTACCCTGTACGATGCCCTTTCCCGCCGTCGCCGACTGACCGCCGCACTGCTGCTGATTGTCCTGTCGGTTTGCGGTATGCTTGTGATGCGCATGCACTACAAGGAAAACATCGCCGACTTTCTGCCACAGAACGAACAGAGCCGGAAGTACGAATCGGTCTACGCCAAACTTGGCGGACAGAACAAGATTGCCGTGATATTCACGCAGGCCGGTGACTCGGTTCCCGGCGATGAAGCGGTAGACCGCATCGCTCCGGCTATGGAAACCTTCGGGCGGCTGTGGGCGGAGGCTGATACCGACTCGTGCGTTACGGATATGCAAGTCAGGGTGGACGAGGAACGCATGATGGAACTGCTCGATTTCGTTCGCGCTAACTACCCTTATTTCCTGACGGAGGCCGATTACTCCAGAATCGACTCTCTGCTGTCCCGGCCGGACTACGTGGCACATTGTCTCGAAGAAAACAAGCGGTTATTGATGTTGCCTGCGGGAGGTTTCCTGAGCGAAAACCTGCGGTACGACCCGTTGCGGCTCTTTTCACCCCTTTTGAATAAACTGCAAACCTTCGGACTGACCGAACGTTATCGTGTGGCCGACGGCTATCTCTTCGACAAGGAAAGCGGCAAGGGATTGGTATTCTTCAGTTCGCCGTATGGCATCAGCGAGTCGGGGCAGAACGAAAAACTGGCGGAGATGATCGAAAGCGTTGCGCGGCAAACGGAGGCTGCACATCCCGAAATTTCGGTTTCGGCCGTCGGCGCGCCACTTATCGCCGTGACCAATGCACGGCAAATTAAGGCCGACAGCTTGCTTTCCGTGTCGCTCGCCGTTGTACTTATACTGGGGTTGTTGCTTTTCGCCTTTCGCCGGATCGGCGACCTTTGGTGGATTGCAGCCTCCACCGGTTTCGGTTGGCTTTTCGCGCTGGCCTGCATTTCGCTTTATAAAGACAGCATTTCGATGATCGTGTTGGGCATCGGCTCGGTGATCATCGGCATCGCCGTGAATTATCCGCTGCATTTCCTCGACCATCTGAAGCACGAACCGAACAAGCGGACGGCATTGAAGGAGATGATCCCCCCGTTGCTCATCGGCAACGTGACCACGGTCAGCGCATTCCTCTGCCTGTTGTTTCTCGATGCCGAGGCCATGCACGATTTGGGGCTGTTCGGTTCGCTGACGCTCGTCGGCACCATTCTGTTCGTATTGGTGTTCCTGCCCGTGTTGGCGGCGCAGCGGAAAGCGGCACGAACGGTTTACCATTTCAATCTCGACCGTCTTGTTCCCTTCCGGTTGAAGAAGCGGAAACTGTTCTTTCTGCCGTTGGTGGTCATTACGGCAGTGTTGGGATATTTCAGCCTGAACACATCGTTCGATGCGGATATGCAGCACATCAATTACATGACCTCCCGGCAACGTTCCGACTTGTCGCTGCTCTCCTCAAGCCTCCGGCAACAGGACGGCACAAAACGGATTTACGCCGTGGCCGAAGGCGAAACCATGGAACAGGCCCTCCGAAACAACGAAGAACTGATGAGCAAAGCGGCTCCCGCAAACGACGGCATCGGGACGTTTCTTCCCTCACAGGTGGAACAGCGGAAACGTCTTGAGCGGTGGGAACGCTTCCGGCAGGAGCATGCGGCAACGCTGACCGCTTTTCGCGAGGAATGCCGCCGGCAGGGATTTTCCGAAAACGCCTTTTCTCCTTTTCTGGAAAGTACCGCCACCCGTTACGAGACGCGCGACATATCCCATTTCGGCCCCTTTATGCAAACCATTGGGAAGAACTTCGTTCAGGAGCAAGACGGCACGATACGCATTGTCAACTACGTGCAGATTCCTGCCGAAGAAGCGGCAAGTCTGAAGGAAACGCTCAATGGCTTGTCGCCCGGGTGTTTCGCATTCGATGCGGAAGATGTGAGCAGTCAGTTGGTGTCCATCCTGTCCGACGATTTCAATTTCATCGGGCTCATGTGCGGATTCGTGGTGTTCGCTTTTCTGTGGCTTTCTTTCGGTCGCGTGGAACTCGGCTTTCTCTCCTTCCTCCCGCTTGCCGTGAGCTGGATATGGATACTGGGTCTGATGCAGGTGTTCGGTGTGCAGTTCAATATTGTCAACATCATTCTGGCGACATTCATCTTCGGTCAGGGCGACGACTATACGATTTTCATCACCGAAGGTTTGATGTACGAGTACGCGTATGGCAAGAAAACACTCGACTCGTACAAGAACAGCGTCGCTCTTTCCGCTCTGATAATGTTCATAGGCATCGGTACGCTGATTCTTGGCAAGCATCCCGCCATGCGTTCATTGGCGGAAGTCACCATTATCGGCATGGCCACCGTGGTGATTATGACCTATTATTTGCCTCCTCTGGTTTTCGATCGTCTTACCCGGAGCGGGGGAGAATGGCGGCAGGTTCCCGTCACGTTGAAGCGTCTGACTTACTCGCTTTTCGCTTTCGTTTTCTTTTTGATTACGATGATTCTCGTCACTCCGTGCGTCATGGTCTACTTCGCCATAGGCAAAACCACGGAAACGAAACGCCTGCGTTATCATCGGCTCTTGCAAGGTTTTGCGACATTCGTCATCCGTCGCGTGCCCGGGGTGAGATTCTCGTGGAGCAATCCGCACGGCGAAATGTTCGACAAACCTGCGATGATTATCTGTAATCATCAGTCGCATCTTGACCTGATGTGCTTAATGATGCTCACCCCGAAGCTCGTCATTCTCACAAACGACTGGGTTTGGAATAATCCTTTCTACGGCTTGCTCATCCGTTATGCCGAGTTCTATCCCGTGTCCGACGGCATCGACGCCAACCTCTCCCGTCTGCAGTCGTTGGTTGATCGGGGATATTCGGTCGTGATCTTCCCCGAAGGAACCCGCTCTGCCGATTGCTCCATCCTGCGCTTTCATCGCGGGGCGTTCTATTTGGCGGAGCTGTTGAAACTCGATGTGCTTCCCGTTTTTGTGCATGGTGCGGGGCATGTGCTTCCCAAGAAAGATTTCATGCTTCGCGAAGGACAAATCTATATGGAGGTGCAACGGCGCGTGCCTTTCGGAGATACGTCGATGGGAAACACCTTTAAGGAACAGACTTCGGCTTGGCATCGTTACTACATCAAACGATTCGACGAGATACGCAGGCTTCGCGAAGGAGTGGAATACTGCATCCCTTACGTCCGTTATAAATACATGTATAAAGGTAGCGGCGTAGCCTTCCGTTGTCGGAAAACGCTGAAAGCCCTGAGGGCGGCCGCGGCACAATTTGAAGAAAGGCCGGCCACGGTGTGGATACTTCACAGCGGCCAGGGAGAAATGGCGTGGATCTACGCCCTCACTCACCGTGATGCACAGGTTTATGCCTTTGAGAAAGATGAGGATCTTCATCTGCTTGCTTCCTGTTGCACGGGTATTCCTGCCAATCTTCATTTCGTTCGCTGGACGGAAGAAACCTCGTTCTCCGCGTTTCCTCCCGCCGGGGAATGCTGGGTCTTGTCGGATAAGGCCGATCTTCCGCCCGAAGTTGCGCATCCTAAATACTTTACTGTGTCATGAATAAGAAGTGTGTCATTATTGGGAGCGGACTCGGGGGCCTGTCGTGTGGAGTGATGCTGGCCAAAAACGGTTACGAGATTACCGTGCTCGAACAGGGCACGCAGATCGGCGGATGCCTGCAATGTTTTTCCCGCCGGGGCGTAAAGTTTGAAACCGGCATGCACTTTATCGGGAGTGCGGACAAAGGGCAAACCCTTTCGCGGCTGATGAATTATCTGGGAATCGGCATGGATGTTCGCCTGAGCCGGCTCGACACAACGGGA
>JBHAEN010000185.1:0-13063 GCA_041855645.1 Bacteroides sp.
CAGGTGGGTGCATTTCAGACGTCAAGTGCACGCATTTCGGAAACCCGCTTCCCATGGGGCTTTGGAGAGGGTCGAAATCCCGACCGATTCCGAAACCGGCCCTGCAAAAACATTTGAAAGAATTTTACAAAATACCGATGCGTGAGGGCGCATGCACATGGAGAGACCGTCGGTTGCAGAGCAGGCGATAAAATGCACCATCGGCCGTTCGCCGGAAAAAGAAGGGCTTCTCCTTTCAAAAAAATCAAAGCGCGGCTTTGGCTTCCTCCAAGCCGACTGCCTTTCCCAATGCGCCAAACTCGTGCAGGCTGCCGAAAACCTCCAATTTAAGGCTGTTTTCAAGTCCGCCGACATAGAGCGGAGCAAATCCGGCATCCGCAATCAGAGGCTCGACTTCCGCTTGCACGCTTGGACATCCGGCTGCGTAGAACAGCGTATTGAGCGGTGTGGCGAAAGCCGCTCCCGACAGGGTTGCCGCACCCAGCGTGCCGAATGCCTTGACCAAACGCGCGCCTTCGGGCAGGGCCGCCGCGATGGTTTCGCCGGCAGATCGATCGGCCGGGATGATTTTGGCAAAGCCGCCCTGTCCGTCGGGGGCGATGGGGTTGGAAGGATCGATGATTGTTTTTCCCGAAAGCAAGCGGGCATGAGCTTCGACGAACGGAATAATCTCGCCGTAGGGTATGGCGAGGATAATGATATCGGCTTGTTCGAGGGCTGCGGGTATGCTTTCCGCAACCTCCGCCGCCAATCCCCAACGAGCGGCCAGACGAGTGGTTTTGTTCACGTCCCGTCCTGCCACGATAAAACTGCGCGATGATTTGGCCAAGTTGTCCGCAATGGCCGATCCGATGTTTCCCAAGCCGATGACGGCTACTTTTTTGTTCATTGTTGTCATACTCTGTTTTTTTTATAAGTCAGTATTCTTTGGTTGGATTCGATGCCGCAAAGGTAGGGCCTTCTCCGGCCTCGGAACAATGAACTGTTTTAAGAATCGAACTTAATCTACATTAACCCAAACGCAAGCGGAAACTCGGCACGAAGCAGAAGAAGCCCCTGCGAAAGAGGCTTCGAGAGCCCTTGGCGACTGTCGCCCGGACATCGAAAAGGACGGCAACGGATTGCACCGGAGCGGGCGGTCAGGATTTCCGACGGAGGAAATCGCTTTTGATCTTGCTTAGAAATTCGGGAGTGATGCCGAGGTAAGAGGCAATTTGTGTGGCGGGAAGACGGCGGACGAGCTGCGGATACGCTTCGGCAAAGAGCCGGTATCGCTCCGCCCCGTTCAGGCTGTGCGTCATCACGAGCCGTTGTTGCAGGGAGGAATAGGCGTCTTCGGTAATGACGCGGAAGTAGCGGTCGAAGACGTGAAACCGGTTCCATAGCTGCCACAAGTCTTCCCGCGCTATCTGCAACACCGTTGCAGGCTCCACGGCCTCAATGTGAAAGTGGGAAGGCTTACGGTTGTGCATGCTGCCGATATCGGTTATCCATTCTTCTTCCACGGCGAAAAGCATGCAATGCTCCCTGCCCTGCTCGTCCGTCTGATACATTCTCAAGCAGCCTTCCGCAACGAACGTATAGTGACGGCAGACGTCTCCGGCTTGCAATATATACTGTCGTCTGCGCAATGTTCTCGTTTTTACCACGGCTTCGAGTGCCGTCCGTTCTTCGTCGGTCAGCCGTCGCAAAAAGCCGAATGCCCGGTATAATTGCTCCAAATGAGTCATGATCTTTCTCTCTTGTGTCTGACAAAGATAAAGAAAACCTCCCTTTCACCTTCGGGCATGGCCGGAAATCTTGGCTGTTTCTCTTTCTTCGGACCGGATTTTCGTGTATAAAAAAAGAGATTTGAACTCTACGTCGGGTTCAAATCTCTCCATGAGGTTGTTGCGGCCTTATCCCTTCAGGCATTCCCGGATGAAAGCCTCCATCGCGGGCGTATGCTCCTCGACGCTTTGCAGCAGCTTGAACTGAGCACGCGTGCGCACGAGGTTGTGTTCGGGATACTTAATCTTGTAGTAAGTGTCGCCGTTGATGTAGTCGCCCAGAAAGCGCACGCACTGCATGTAGGGGAAGAGGGCGGCGGCATAGGGCAGATTTTCTATTTCCACGGGCGTGAGGAACGGGCGGGCGCCTTCGAGATAACCTTCGGTGAAGGCCTTGAAGATTTCCATGTCGAAGCCCACGCGGTCGAGATTCTTGTCGTCCTCGTCTCCCGTATTGGCTCCGTTGCGGAGAAAGTCGCCGTAATCGGAGAAGATGAAGCTGGGCATTACCGTGTCGAGGTCGATGACACACAACACCTTTCCGTTTTCATGGAACAGCATGTTGTTCACCTTCGTGTCGCAATGGCATACGCGTTTGGGCAGTTTGCCTTCCCGGTAGAGCCGCTCGGCCTTGCACATTTCGTCGGCGCGCCGTTCGATTTCGTCGAGAAAATACCGCACTTCGCTCACCCGACCGGCGGCATCCGCGGCGACGGCCTCCCGGAGCTGACGAAGGCGGAACTCCATGTTGTGGAAGTCGGGGATGGTTTCGCCCAGCGTGTCGTTCAGGTCGGCCAGCATCGCCTGAAAGTGTCCGAAGGCACGTCCGGCACAACGGGAATATTCCGGCGTCACCGCCTCGAAGGTTTGGGCACGGGGAATGAACACCA
Source organism: Bacteroides sp. (assembly GCA_041855645.1). Lineage (GTDB taxonomy): Bacteria > Bacteroidota > Bacteroidia > Bacteroidales > Bacteroidaceae > Bacteroides. Next base: position 2,660 of record JBHAEN010000185.1, read on the forward strand.
TCATGCGCCAATAGTTCTCACCGTCGAACCGGTAAGTCTTTCCTTCGGACGTTTCGACGAACGTCAGCACTTTGCGGTCGATGTCCGTTTCACCGGCCTCCGTCAGTTTGCGCCGGATGTGTGCCGTGACGGCCGCGATGTTCGCTTGCAGCATGTCCACGTCACGGAATATGGCATGATTGATGCGTTGCAACACGTAGTCGGGCGCATCGGTTTCGGCCGTGCGCACCTTGTAGGTATCGTTGATGAGGCCGTTGCCCAGAGGCTCGATGCCTGCCACCGTTCCGGCGATGCGGAAGCGGTCGATGATGGAATGAAGATCTTTCATGTTTGTTTCTGTTAAATGAGGTGTCAATAACGGTAGCCTGCCGCTTTCTCGGCCTGAGCGACCGAACGAACGGGAACGAGGGTGAATCCCCAGCGATAGTTGCGGTTGGCGGCTATCTGGTGGAAAGGCTCAGGACGGGCTCCCCAACTGTCGTATCCGCCTACGCCCTGCTGTTTCATGTCCACACACACTTCGACGAAGTTGCGCGGCGTGATGTCGTTGACGTGTGTCATGCGGCGCAGCGTGTTGCGGGCCGCATTTTCGTCGTGATTGGCGACTTCCTCGGGCGTGAAGTTGGTCCACTGATACGGGCGGTGACGGGCTTCTTCCGTGTCGAAGTCTTCAATGGAATTGCGCAGGGCGTTGAAGCCGATGAGCGTATCGGCCACGATGGCCAGCCCCTTGCCTCCGTTCTCGCTGAGCGTCAGCCAACGGGTATCGGTGTGATGTCCGTTCTCCTGAGGACGCACGTAGGGGAAATACAGCTTGTCGGCGGTGCTTTGATACAAGCCCACCGCGGTTCCGTGGTTACGGTCGATATAGTTTTCTTCCGGACCCCGGCCGAAGTAGTTCACCCGGTTCATCTCCGCCGGCAGACGGAAACGAACGCCGATGCGCGGAACTTCCAGTTTGGAGGCGGAGCGTCGTGCGGCGTCATTGCCCGGCGTGAAGGTGGCTGTGCGGGTGGCTTCGGAAACTTCGGTTTCGGCGGCCTGCATGTCGGTGGAGGTGAACTGCACCTGTACGTTCACAATGCCGTCGGGGTATATCTTATAATGCACGTGATAGAGATTTCCGGCCGCCAGCAGGTAGGTGACTTTCAACAGGGCGGTATGTCCTTCGGCAGAGAGTTGGGCGTCCGTCACGCGGAAGTCCTTGCTCGACTGTTTCCAGATTTGCAGGCGTTTGGGTGCTCCGTTTCCGTAGTCGTTGTCGGTGGGGGGACGCCAGAAGTTGGGCTGAATGCCGAATCCTTCGCTGAAGTATTCCGTGCCGTTCACGCGGTAGGAAGTCACGAGTCCGCTTTTTTTGTTGAACACGAAACGCAGTCCGGGTGAGGAAACGATGAGTTCGTCGGCGGTGGTTTCCGTATTCAGTCGGCCTCCTCCGGCTTTATAGACCGCTTTTTCCCCGTCGAGAGGCAGGCGGAACTGATCGTGGGCAATGACGTGTCCCGTCGGGATGAGCGGTTCGGGTTGGAGCGTAACGACTTGGAAGTTGACGAAATACTCCGTGCCTCCCTTCGCTTTCAATCCGCCCACGGGCACGTTGAAGCGGCGCGATTCCTGCGGCGCGATGTCCAGAGTCGTTCGTCCGCTTTTGACGGTTTTTCCGTTGGCCAGCACCTCATAACGGAGTTGATACTTGTTCAGGTTCGTGAAGTAGAAGCGGTTGACCACGTTGAATACGCCTTTAGCCGCATCCACGGCTTCAAAAGCCACGTTCTGATGCACGTACTTGATCTCCGCCATGGCGGGATGGGGAGTGCGGTCGGGAGACACCAGTCCGTTGCACAGGAAGTTTCCGTCGCTCGGCGCATCGACGCCGAAGTCGCCTCCGTATGCCCAATATTCACGTCCGTCCTTATCTTTTTGCAACAAGCCTTGGTCGACCCAGTCCCAGATGTATCCGCCTTGCAGGTGCGGGTATTTGTAGATGGCCTGCCATTGTCCCCAGATGTTTCCGGAAGAGTTGCCCATGGCGTGCGAGTATTCCGAGGGTACGATGGGGCGGTCGCTTCCGTTCATTCCGATGTTTTCCAGCCACGTCGCTCCCGGATATTGCGGCACGTACATGTCGGAGTTCCATTCCCATTGCGCGCGTTCGTAGTTCACGGGGCGGTTCATCAGATTCTTGTCGGCTTCTTTCACCCAAAGATAAGTCTGATAGAAGTTGTATCCGTTTCCGGCTTCATTGCCCAGCGACCAGATGGTGACGCTCGGATAGTTTTTATTGCGTTCGAACATGTTGATGGTCCGATCCATGTGCGGCTTCAGCCATTCGGGATTGTTGCCCAGCGAAGCACCTTTGCGCAGGTCGTAATACATGCCGTGACTTTCGATGTTGGCTTCGTCATAAACGTAGAGTCCGTATTCGTCGCAGAGTTCGTAAAATCTCCGGTCTTGCGGATAGTGGCACAGGCGCACGGTGTTCAGGTTGTTCCGTTTCATCAGTTCGAAGTCGCGTCGCATGAGATCTTCGGTCACATAGTGTCCCGTTTCGGGGTTATGTTCATGAATGTTGACTCCTTTCAGTTTGATGGGTTGCCCGTTGACGAAGAAACAGATCACCGGCTTGCCGTTAATGACCCGGTCGGCGAGTTGCTTGATTTCGATGCGGCGGAAACCGACGTTATAAGGAATGACTTCGCTCACCTTGCCGTTCTCTTTCAGCGTCATGATGACTTTGTACAGGTAGGGACTTTCCGAAGTCCACGTACGCACGTCGTCGAGCGTCTTGTCGAAGGCGAGGGTGCGCACTTCGCCGGCGGGAAGATGGGCCGTTTTCGTGTCGGTGGCCACGACTTTTCCCTGTGCGTCGAGCAGGTCGTAGGTCAGTGTCAGTTGGGTGGGAGCGGCTTCGCGATTGCGCAGATCGACGCTCAAGCCGAAGATTCCGTTGCGGTAACGGTCGTCGAGCGTGGACTTGATCCGGAAGTCTTTCACCGCGGCTTTGGGCTGGGTGTAAAGGAATACGTCGCGTTCGATTCCGCTGATGCGCCAAAAGTCCTGACATTCGAGGTAAGAGCCCGTGCTCCAACGGTAGATTTTCAGTGTCAGTACGTTCTTGCCGGCTTTCACGTGGCGGTTGATCAGGAACTCGGCGGGGTTTTTGGAGTCTTCGCTATACCCCACTTCCTCGCCGTTGACATAAACATACACACCGGATTTGGCCCCGGCCAGATGCAGATAGATGTCGCGGTTCATCCATTCGGCCGGGATGTCGATGTCGCGGCGATACACCCCCACGGGTGTGTTTTCGGGCAATGCGGGCGGTTGCGGATTGCGGGGTTTGAACTCATAGCCGTGATTGGTGTAGATGGCCGTTCCGTATCCTTGCACTTCCCAGTTGCCGGGCACTTTGATGTCGTTCCACGACGCGGTGTTTGCCGAAGCGTCGGTGATGCCGGCCGGCACTTGTTTCTCACTGTCGAAGTAGAGAAACTTCCATGTCCCGTTGAGCAAGTTGTAGAAAGAACTCTTCTCGTATTTTCCGGTGAGGGCTTCAGCGCGGTCGGCGTAGCTCATGAAAGCGGTGCGGGCGGCTTCGCGGTTGACGGAAACGACTTGAATGTCTTTCCAATAGGGCAATTTATCGTTGTCGGCATAAGCGTGCGGACACAACGCAACACCGACAGCGGCACAGGCTGCTGTCAGTGTGAGGCGAAAGTTTTTCATGTTGGGGAATTGTTTTTCAGGATTTATCTCTCAATGTGTGCGATTTCTTGCGGTTTTCATTGGGCGAAAGCGTGTCTGTACCCCCGTATTTTATCCCAGTTTCCACGGGTGAAGTCGGGTATGGCCACGGGAGCCGATCCGTTTTCCATGGAAATGCGGCTCAATTCGGCCAGACAGCACCATTCGGCAAGGTCGTACACGTCCATGTCGAGGGGCAGACCGTTGCGAAGGCAGTAGATGAGGCGATAGTCCATGATGTAGTCCATGCCGCCATGTCCGCCCACTTTCTTTGCGGTTTCTTCCAGTTCACGGTGAATGGGGTGTTTGTATTTCTCCATCAACGCTTTCTTCACTTCGGCCGAGACGGGACCGTGAGCGTTCAGCTTTTCGTGATCGGGAGCCACGTCCGAAGCCACCTGACCGGGACGCAGGCAGTACATTTCAACGGGATATTTGTCGGCGAAACCGTCGGTTCCCACCGCCTGATACTTGCGGCTGTAAGGACGCGGTGTCATGACGTTATGCTGAATCAGCATGGTCTTGCCTTTTTCGGTGCGAATCAGCGTCGTGGTTTGGTCGCCGTTTTGGAAGTCTTTCACCTCTTCTCCGGTTTTCTGCTTGATGTATGCAGGTCCGTTCACGGCTTTCGTGTCCATGGCCACAAGTGTCTTCATGCGGTCGCCGCGGTGAATGTCCAGCAGCTGGCAGGCCGGCCCCATGCCGTGAGTGGCATAGACGTCGCCGCGAAATTCGCGGTTGTAATCCAATCGCCAGTTGTTCCAATAGTATGCCCAGAAGTCTTCGAGGTTATGAATATAAGCCCCTTCGGCATGGAGCACTTCGCCGAAAACTCCTTCGTGCGCCATGTTCAGCGTGGTGAGTTCGAAGAAGTCGTACACACAGTTTTCCAACTGTATGCAGTGTTTGCGTGTGCGTTCGGAGGTGTCGATGAGTTTCCAGATTTCTTCCAGCGTCATGGCCGCGGGCACTTCGATGGCGGCGTGTTTACCCTGTTCCATGGCATATACGCCCATTTCGGCGTGGGTTTTCCAGTCCGTCACGATATACACAAGGTCGATATCCTTGCGTTCGCAGAGTTTTTTCCACGCGTCCGTGCTTCCGGAGTATTCGGCGGCTTTTTTGCGTCCGGCTTTCGTCAGGATTTCCTGAGCCTTGGCCACGCGTTCGGGACGAACGTCGCACAAAGCCACCACTTCCGCGCCGGGAATGTGCATGAACCGTTCCACCGCGCCGGGACCGCGCATGCCGAGTCCGATAAAACCGACGCGAACCGTGTTCAGTTTCGGCGTCACGAGTTGCAATACGTCCTTCTGTCCGGCAGGACGTTCGGGGGTTTCGACGACAATGGGAGAGAATTTCGCCGATGCTGTCTGAGCCGTGGCCGCAGCCGTCAGGGCGAATCCGAGAAATAAGGTAGAGAAGAGTTTGCGAATCATTTTGTTTAGAGATTTAATTAGGTTTTGCCGCAAAGATAGACCAAAGGCCTGATAAATACAAATTATAATCGTCACAGAATCGGGTTTATTTGTTTAATGGTATTTCCATGGCGAATTTGCCGAAGAAGCTCGGCCGATCCATTGCCTTCCCGATTGGCTTCCGCCGGGCCCAAGCAGGGCATTCATCTTTGTCCGTTCTCTTTCGCTTTGTAATGTTATTTGAATGCCCGAGAAGAGAGCGCTTCCGAAACCGCACAGACTTCCGCCCCTTCTCAGCCCTTTGTGAAGGCGTTTTCCGAAACATGTGCATTTCAGACGTGAAATGCGCACAGTTGTCGCGCGAATGGCGAAAGGTTGTCGCGGCGGGAAAATCATGTCAAAAAAAATCGGAACGCCGGAAGCCGTTTATCGGCGAGCGTGTTCAGGACGAAACGATTTGGCTAAGCCCAAAGTTAATGGCCGCTTTGTTCGACTGTTCGACGGACAACATATCACTACATCTGAAAAACATTTTCAAAGAAAACGAACTGGACGAAAATTCAGTTACCGAGGAATTCTCGGTAACTGCATCGGACGGTAAAACCTATAGAACGAAGCATTACAATCTGGATGCCATTATTGCCGTCGGGTATCGTATCAATTCCAAGCGGGCAACAGCTTTCCGACAATGGGCAACATCTGTTCTGCGGGATTATGCCATTCGGGGTTATGTTATCGACAAAAAACGCATGGAAAACGGCACGTTTCTCGATGAAGACTACTTTGAACATCTACTTACCGAAATCCGCGAAATCCGATTGAGCGAACGCCGCTTCTACCAAAAGATAACCGATATTTACGCCACTGCAATGGACTACAACAAGGATGCGGTAATTACGAAAGAGTTCTTTGCCAAAGTCCAAAACAAACTGCATTACGCCGTTCATGGTCATACCGCCGCCGAACTCATTATTGCGAGAGCCAATGCAGAGAAAGAACACATGGGCTTGACGTCATGGGGAAAAAGCCCCAATGAGAAAGTCGTTAAAACCGATGTTGCCATTGCCAAGAATTACTTGACCGAAACCGAACTGGAATCATTGGGGCGCATTGTCAATGCATACTTGGACTTAGCGGAAGAACGTGCGAAAAGGCGTATCCCCATGACCATGGAAGATTGGGCGAAACGCCTTGATAAATTTCTGGAAGCCGATGAACGCGAAATATTACAGAACAGCGGAAAGGTAACCGCACTAATGGCAAAAGACTTTGCCGAAAGCGAATTTGAAAAATACCGCATTGTACAAGACCGTTTGTTTGAATCCGATTTTGATAAGGATATAAAGCGGATTGACAGGAAACATAAGCAGAATATTTAAAGAAATAAAAGCTCCCCATTTACCCTTGAGCCATCCGTTTCTGCAACATTATGGCATCGGAATGATGGTATTTTCGGAAAAAACATGCAAATTTGCGAGGTAAATCAACCGTTATGAGATTTGCCGTCTTCGGAAACACCCATCAAAGTCACAAAAGCATTCATGCCGCCAAACTGTTCCATCTGCTCGACAAGTATGATGCGGAGGTCTTCGTGTGCAAACAGTTCCATACTTACCTGACCAAGGTACTGAAATCGGACATACGCCCCGAACGGCTTTTCGAGGCGGACGACTTCACCGCCGACATGGTGATCAGCGTCGGAGGCGACGGAACCTTCCTGCAAACCGCCAACCGTGTGGGACGAAAAGGAATCCCCATGCTGGGCATCAACACCGGCCGGCTGGGTTTTCTCGCCGACATTTCGCCGGAGGAGATGGAAGAAGTGCTCGAAGAAATTCATTCCGGCCGCTACAACGTCGAAGAACGGAGCGTGCTGCAAGTGCTCGGCAACGGGGTTCCGCTCTCGGAATCGCCCTACGCGCTGAACGAGATTGCCGTGCTCAAACGCGACAGCTCGTCCATGATCAGCATTCACACCGCCATCAGCGGAGCCTATCTGCATACGTTTCAGGCCGACGGTCTTCTCATCGCCACGCCGACAGGCTCCACGGCCTATTCGCTCAGCGTGGGCGGCCCCATCGTCGTCCCCCACTCGCCCACCATAGCCATAACGGCCGTGGCCCCGCACAGCCTCAGCGTGCGTCCCATCGTGATACGCGACGACCTGGAGATTACGCTCGATGTGGAAAGCCGGAGCCACAACTTCCTCGTGGCCGTCGACGGACGAAGCAACACCTGCAAGGAAGGCACGAAACTCACCATCCGCAAGGCCGACTATCGGATAAAAGTGGTGAAGCGGTGCAATCACGTCTTCTTCAGCACCCTGCGCACGAAAATGATGTGGGGAGCCGACGGCCGTTCCGGAAAATCCGAACCGCACGAACACGAATCAAATCCATGAAACCATGAAGAAACTCTTTCTCTCTTGCTGCCTCTTGGCGGCTGCCGTCACGGGGTTGGCACAAGAACCCTGCCCCCGAGTCATCCCCGCCATTCAGGAATGGAAAGGAGGAAAAGGAACAATCGCCCTGCCCGCCAAAGGCTTCATCACCATCCGCCCCGAAGACCGAAACTCGCTGGAAGCGACGGCCCGCACGCTGTCGGTCGACCTGAAAGAGTTGATGGGATGGGACTATGCCGTACGCTTCGGAAAGCCGGCGAAAGGCGACATCTGCCTTGCCTTTTGGACGACTCCGAGCAAAGCCTTCCTGCCCGAATCGTACAACCTGACGGTGAGCAACCGCGTCGTCATCGAAGGCGAAACCTCACAAGGCGTTTTCTGGGGCACGCGCACACTCCTGCAAATGCTCTGCAACGAAAAAGGAACGCTCCCGCGAGGGGTGGCCATGGACGGCCCGATATACAAGAGCCGGGGATTCATGCTCGACGTAGGACGCAAGTTCTTCACGATGGACTACCTGAGGCAACTGGTCAAAGTGCTATCCTTCTACAAGATGAACGAATTGCAGGTGCATCTCAACGACAACGGCTTTCCTCAGTTCTTCGGCAACGACTGGAACCGTACCTACTCCGCCTTCCGGCTCGAAAGCACACGATTTCCGGGACTGACGGCGAAAGACGGATCATACACGAAGCGGGAATTTACCGACCTGCAACGCCTCGGCATGCAATATGGGGTCAACGTGATACCCGAAATCGACATTCCCGCCCACTCGCTCGCCTTTACGCACTATAAACCCGAAATCGCCAGCGAGGAATACGGTTTCGATCATCTCGACCTGTATAAAGAAGAAACCTATCGGTTCGTGGACACGCTGCTCGACGAATACCTTGGCGGCGAGAACCCCGTCTTCATCGGCCCCGACCTCCACATCGGAACGGACGAGTATAACAAGAAAGAGGCCGAACGCTTCCGCTACTTCACCGATCGCTACCTGAAATTTGTGGAAAGCTACGGCAAGCGTCCGCGCATGTGGGGCGGACTGAAATGGCTCGACGGAAAAACGCCCGTGAAGTCCGAAGGCGTCATCGTCAATGCTTGGGCATACGACTGGATCGACCCGGTTCAGTCGCTCGAAGAAGGCTACCGACTCATCAACACCTGCGACACCTATTTATATATAGTGCCCGCCGCGGGATACTACCGCGACTTCCTCGACCGAAAATGGCTCTATCAAGAATGGACGCCCGGAAAGCTCAATCACAAACAGACGCTGCCTGACAGCACCCCGGGATTATTGGGCGGCATGTTTGCCGTGTGGAACGATAAATGCGGAAACGGCATTTCCCAACAAGATGTGCACTACCGTTTCATGCCTGCCGTACAGGTGCTTTCGGAGAAACTGTGGAAAGGCACGAACCCGGACGTCGCCTACGAGGAGTTTGAAGAATTGTGCCGGCGCATGCCCGAAGCCCCCGGAATCAACCTGCTGGCCAGAGTGCCTGCCCATACGCAGCTGACCGCCGAAGGCGAAGAACTGTCATTGAACGGCGCGAACGAAATACCCACCTCGCTGAAAGAAGCCGGCTATCCCTATGCCGTTTCGTTCGACATCTGCCCCGATACCGTCGACAACAACAGCGGAGTGCTCTTCAAAGGACCTCACTCCACGCTCTACACGAATTGGGAAAACACCGGACGCATCGCTTTCTCGCGCGACGGCTACACGTTCTCGTTCCCGTCTTACCGACTGCCGAAGGGCGAATGGACATCCATCCGCATCGAAGGCGACTACAAAGGCACGTCGCTCTACGTGAACGGACAGTTGCAGGAACGCCTCGAAGGCCGGACGATGAAAGCATATAACTCCGCACGCAACCGCATGGACGAGATGACGTATCAGGAAACGCTCATCTTCCCGCTGGAAAAGATGGGCGACAGCCGCAACGGCTTCAGAGGAAAAATCCGCAACGTGGTGTGCAGACAAGGAGAACGGTAGAGGCGGGGAAAACAATCCCATGCCAAGCCCGGAAAGAGCAATCGCCCCGAAATGCTTTACGGAAAGACTTCGGACGTACCGTAACACCCTTTCGGGAGGAGGTGTCGACACCCGCACTCCCTAAAATTGTCATCTTCGGCGAATGGTTTAGAAGAATATAACCCGATCCCGGAAGAAGACCGCAATGTGAATAAAGACAGAGGAAACAAACATGGGCTACCGCACATTCGCTTGGCGATGTCCAAAGCCGAAACAGCATGAAACCAAACGAACGTATGCAAGAATCCAAGAAGAATGTTATAAAAACATTTTTCTTGAAACATCAGGCACTTACCATTGCCCTTGCCTTCGTTATTTTGCATGCAATATCATTACAACCCATATGGCCATTAGCCAATCTGTGCGAAACATGGGTAATTTAGAGAATTGCACTCTTCTACGACCGACACCCATCCAATGCCTATACGCACTCGCCCACCAACGCTTGTAAAGTTACTTCAACCCTCTTCATGATGTCGGTTTCTGAATCGACCGAAATTTCAAACGACTCTCAGGGCCTTTCTGATGGCCTTTTCCTAACATCGTGCGGTTAAAGTCTGAAACATGCGTGATTAATGCCTGAAATACTCAAGGTTATCACATGAATTTCGTACGATTCGGGAATCGAGGAATTTATATCAAAAAAAGAGAGCATCGAAAGCAGTTTGCCGATACGTATATTCCAAGCGACGTTACGGACGGTGATGAGACGAAAAAACTTCTGATTTTTTCTTTTTAACCCAAATCGGTCATTAGATCTCCCTAACATTCGCGGTTAAGCATGTAATAGACTGTAAATGATC
>JBHAEN010000186.1:0-8840 GCA_041855645.1 Bacteroides sp.
GATAGCCAAAGCGGAATACGAACTCGGTTTTGAGTCCCGATTCGACCGGATCATCGTCAACAACGATCTTGAGCAGGCTAAAGCCGAAGCCTTGAATGTTGTCCGTTCTTTCCTTAATTCATAAAAGCGGCGTTCTGTCATGGGCAAACTGCAAACCGGCATTTTCAGCGGCTCGTTCAATCCCATTCACATCGGGCATCTGGCATTGGCAAACTACCTTTGCGAGTATGAAGGATTGGACGAGGTATGGTTTATGGTCAGTCCTCAGAATCCGCTGAAGAAGGAATCCGAATTGTGGGACGATGATTTCCGGCTGCATCTTGTGAGACTTGCCGTTTCGTCCTATCCCCGTTTTCGGGCTTCGGATTTCGAGTTCGGACTTTCCCGTCCGTCGTACACCATCCATACATTGGAGAAGTTGAATGCCGCCTATCCCGAACGGACTTTCCACTTGATTATCGGTGCGGACAACTGGCAGAATTTCGATCATTGGCATGAATCCGAACGTATTCTTAACGAATTTTCCATCCGGATATATCCACGTCCCGGTTTTCCGGTAGACGAAAGCCGGTTGCCGCAAAACGTACGCCTCGTTCATTCGCCGGTATTCGAGATCAGTTCCACATTTATCCGCCAATCCCTGAAAGCCGGTAAAGACATCCGCTATTTTCTTCATCCGGCCGTATGGGAAGCGATCAACGCGCATCCCCTCCCCGAATAGCCCCGAATCATGAAAGCTATCAAGCCTCATTCCCTGCGTGCATGGCTATCGGCCTCACGCCCCAAAACGCTGACGGGAGCCATTGTTCCGGTCATGATAGGCACATCCATAGCCGTCGCCGACGGAAAATTTCAATGGTTTCCGGCCCTTGTCTGCCTCTTGTTCGCTTGTTTGATGCAGATAAGTGCCAACTTCATCAACGATCTTTTCGATTTTCGCAAAGGCTCCGACCGCTCCGACCGCCTCGGGCCCGAACGCGCCTGTGCGCAGGGATGGATTTCTCCTCAAGCCATGCGTAACGGCATTATCATCACCTTGACACTGGCTTGCGCCGTCGGAAGCCTCCTGCTGACTGTCGCAGGAGCGGAATTGTTGTGGGTAGGTCTGCTCTGTGTACTTTTCGCCTTTTTATACACCGCAGGCCCCTACCCATTATCGTACCGGGGGTGGGGCGACGTACTGGTGATTGTGTTTTTCGGTTTTGTGCCCGTGGGAGGAACCTATTATGTTCAAACGCTGACATGGACACCCGTCGTCACCGTTGTTTCCTTGGCTTGCGGTCTGGTAATCGACACACTGCTGGTGGTCAACAATTACCGCGACAGAGAAGCCGATGCCTTAAGCGGAAAACAGACCGTGGTCGTGCGTTTCGGAGCCGGATTCGGTTCGGCATTGTATCTTGCGTTGGGAATTGTGGCCACTCTGCTGTGTTTCTTCTTTTTTTTCGCACAGGGGAATAAATATGCCGCTCTGCTTCCGTCGGTGTATCTTGTTCCGCATTTCTTCACATGGCGTAAAATGGTACGCATTCACACCGGAAAAGCGTTGAATCTCATTCTTGGAGAAACGTCCCGCAACATGTTGCTGATGGGGATTTTGCTGTCTGTGGGCTTGTTGCTTTCATAGCGGTTGCCATTCTGCCGCCGTTTCTATTGTTTTTTCGGATAATTGATCAGATAGAGCGACTGCGTGGCTCGCGTGAAAGCCGTGTAAAGCCAACGAAAGTAATCGGGTGTTACGTATTCGTCCGAAAGACGGCTCTGATCAAGAAAGACATGTTTCCATTGTCCGCCTTGCGCCTTATGGCAGGTCACGGCATAGGCATACTTCACCTGCAAAGCGTTGTAATGAGGATCCGCTTTCATCTTTCGCATCCGGTCACGCTTCAGCGGAAGATCGGCATAATCTTCCAGAACGGTATAAAACAGGCGATCGTTATCGGCCTTCGACAAGGCCGGAGCGTCGGAATGCAGGGTGTCGAGAATGATCTTCGCATCGAGTTCGAAATCATTTTGATCGGGAAAGCAAAGCGTAACGTCGGCAAATCGAAAACCATACAACTCGTAAGTACGACGAACGCGACGCACCACAGCTATTTCACCGTTAGCCAGAAACTCCATTTCTTTATAAGCTTCCGTCCAGTAATAATTATTTTTAGCCACCATAAGCATATCTCCCGAAGTCAGTTCGTCTTCATACCACAACACTTGCGAACGTATCCCCTTGTTATAAAGGTTGGCGCGTTTGTTGGAACGGCAAATCACAATCGTTTCATCTTTACCGTCACGATCGTAGCAGGAAGTCAGCACATCAATCAGTTCCGTACCCGGCAATGCTTTGATATCGGTAAAATCGCCCCATGAGATGTCGGGCAGATCACCGAACTCTTCCTCAACAATCCGACGACGAAGTTGTGTGGCATTCCAAAGAATCCCCGAATCCCGTTCCTGTCGAACCACCTGTGTCAAATCGGCTTCGTATACGGTGAGTCCGTAACCTTTCAGCACCCCGGTAAAAAGTGCGGGACTCTGCTCCTCGCCCACAGGAGGCAACTGAGCCGTATCCCCCATAAGCAACAGGCGGCATCCCTCGCCCGAATAGACAAACTGAATCAGGTCATCCAGCAAACGCCCCGTACCGAAAAGGCTGCTCGAAAGTCCGTCATTGGAAATCATAGATGCCTCATCGACAATGAACAACGTGTGCGTATGGAGATTATCGTTGACGGAAAACTTATCCACTTCATTGGAAAAAGACACTTGCCTGTAAATCTTCTTGTGAATGGTCAAAGCCGGATGTCCCGCATAATCGGCAAAGACCTTAGCCGCCCGTCCGGTGGGTGCAAGCAGAACCGTTTTCCGCTGCAATTCATCAAGAGTCTTCACCAAGGCTCCCACTAAGGACGTTTTACCCGTTCCGGCATAACCGCGAAGCAGAAAAACCTCTTCGCCGGAGGTGGAAAGCAGAAATTCCGACAACATTTCAACCACCCTTTCTTGCTCCGAAGTGAGTTGATAGCGGAAATTTTGTTTAATTTGGCTCTCTAAATACTTATTTATCATTTTTGCACAAGAAAAAAGTAGAGTGAATTATCGAATTTCAATATTTTGTTCTATTTTTGCGAGACGAATATAACAACTAAAAACATAATTTTATCATGAGAACAGTATTTAATATCGTGTTGGTCATTTGTGCTCTCGCCTTGGTGTACATTTGCTATCGGAGCATTACCGGCCCCATCGACTTTGAAGACCAAAAGAAAGCGAGAGAGAAAGAAGTTATTGCCCGTCTGATCGACATTCGTAAAGCACAACAATCGTATGCCACCATGCACGATAGACAATTCGCCAGCAAGTTTGACGACCTGATTGATTTCGTGAAAAATCAGAAACTTCCTTTCGTAATGAAAGAAGGACAACTTACCGACAAACAGATGGAAGACGGATTGACCGAGAAAAAAGCAATGGCTCTGATCAATGCCGCCAAGAAGAGCGGTAACTGGAAACCGGTAGAAGCGGCCGGACTGATGGGCTTCAAGCGCGACACGATGTGGGTTGCCGTAATGGATACGCTGTTCCCCAAAGGCTTTAACCCCGACTCTTTGAGATTTATTCCTTTCGGAAACGGTGCTCAGTTCGAAATGCTCACGAAAAACGACACTGCCAAATCCGGAGCTCCCGTATTCTTGTATGAAGTCAAGGCGTCTTACGACACTTACCTGAAAGGTTTGGACGAACAAGAAATCATCAACCTGAAAGATAAGCAAACGAAACTTTCTCGTTATTGCGGTTTGATGATCGGTTCCATTGATAACCCGAACAACGGTGCAGGAAACTGGGAATAATGTTTGAACAAAAGCCGAATAAACAAAATACATTATCCATCCGTCTTAGCACGGATGGATTTTCTTTTTCTATCCATAATTCCGATCAGAAGGAGGCGGCAACGGTCATACGAAAAGAGATAGATCCCTCTTTGTCCATGACTGTCAACCTGCGCCGTATCTTTCAGCACACGGATTTTCCCGAACTTTCTTATAAGCGGGTAAAAGTAGTGCTGACGACCCATCGATTCACCGTTCTTCCCTTCGAATTGTTTGAAGACGAACTGACTGAACAGTTGTTCCATCACAATTATACGCCGGTCAACAATGAGAAGGTTTGTTATAACATTCTGTCCAAAAACAATGCCGTAGTGATTTTCGGCATGGACAATAGCGTGCATACTTTTCTTTCGGAACGATATCCCGAAGCGGAATTTTATGCTTATGTCACTCCCCTTTTGGAACATTTCTCCATTCAAAGCCGATTGAGCCCCAATACAAGGATGTATGCAATGCTTCACCCTCAAGCCATAGACATCTATTGCCTGAGCCAAGGCAAATTGTTGCTCTGCAATTCGTTCGGATGCACACAATCCGAAGACAGGCTGTACTACCTGCTCCACACGTGGAAACAACTGGAGCTTGAGCAGGAACAGGATGAACTGCACCTTATCGGCACATTGACCGACAAAGAATGGCTGACCGGTGAGCTTCACAAATTTATCAGGCATATTTTCATCATGCCTTCCATCAATCAGTTTGAATTCTGACCCATGAGAGTAATCAGCGGACTTTACAAACGAAGAAGATTTGAAGTGCCACGCACCTTCAAAGCACGCCCCACCACGGATTTTGCCAAAGAAAGCCTTTTCAACGTGCTTAATAATTATCTCGATTTCGACGACTCGCCTTCGGCTCTCGATCTTTTTGCCGGTACGGGAAGCATCAGCCTCGAATTAGTGTCAAGAGGATGCAGTCGTGTGGTCAGTATAGAGAAGGAAGCGGCACATCATGCGTTTATCTGCAAAATCATGAAAGAGGTCAAGACGGATGTGTGCGTGCCCATTCGGGGAGATGTTTTCAAATTCATCGGAAGTTGTCGCGAAACATTCGACTTCATTTTTGCAGACCCTCCCTACGACTTGCCCGAACTCTCGTCCATTCCCCGGCTGATTTTCGAAAAAGGTCTGCTTAAAGAAAAAGGTCTCTTTGTCTTGGAACACGGCAAGAATTTAAGTTTTGAGCAAGAGCCACATTTTACGGAACACAGGGCATACGGCAGCGTCAACTTCTCTTTCTTTACCCGATGATTTATTTTTCTTCCCAACACGCTGCCGATTAGAGGAGCGGAGAAAGCAGGCGAACAACCGATTCGGCTGCTTTTTGTTTCCATGAGCGACGCTTCCAGCTTTTCAGGAGCACTTGCCGGCAATGCCGTTGATCCGCTAAAAAAACTTCTTTCATCTCCAACGCCACCGACAGGTTATAAATAAAAGCGTTGACTTCAAAATTATGCTCAAAACTACGGAAATCGATGTTCGTGGAACCGACGGTCGATAACATATCATCGGAAACCATGAGTTTCGAGTGCAGAAAACCTTTCCGATAAAAGTAAACCTTAACACCTGCCCTCAACATGTCTTCTATATAGGAACAGGAGCCAAAATGAGTCAGCCGGCTGTCTGTCCGTTCCGGGAGCATTAAACGCACATCCACACCCGACAGCGCAGCCACCTGCATCGCCGCAAGCACCTGTTCGGTCGGGAGAAAGTAAGGGGTTTGCAAGTAAAAATAAGATCGGGCGGAAGCGAGAGCCATGGTAAGTCCCTGCATGATTTCCTTCCACGGACCGACGGGGTCGCTTGTAACAATCTGCACCAATGATTCGCCGGAAGTTTCCATACGCGGGAAATACGAGGCGTCGGTAATGAGCGTTTGATCGACAAAGAACCAATCGAGCAAAAAAGCCGTTTGCAAACCATGAACCGCTCTGCCTTCAAGGCGAATGTGCGTATCACGCCAAATACCCCACGACACTCCGCGCATGTATCGTTCGGCCAGATTCATGCCGCCCACAAAACCCACGCACCCGTCTATTACCACAATTTTCCGGTGATTGCGATAGTTTACGCGACTGGTAAACAAGGGGAAACGGACTTTGAGAAAACTCCGAACCTCAATGCCCGATTCACTCATTTTTTCAAAAAAAGCATTCGGTACATTCCAGCAGCCGACATCATCATAGATGAGTCGCACTTTCACGCCCTCGGCAGCCTTGGCAATGAGCACATCACGCACCATGCGCCCGATGGCATCGTCTTCAAAAATGTAATATTCCAGATGAATGTGATGCTTGGCTTTCTGAAGTGCACGCAACAAAGCCTGCAATTTAGAGAGCCCCGTAGTATAAACGGCCACTTGATTACCGTCAAACGGAAATGACTGGTTGGTTTGCTGAAAGAGCCGGACTAAACGGGCATATTCATTGGGAAGCGGCAAATCGGCTTGAGCCAAATACTCTGTCATTGGGTTCTTGAGCAAACGGTTATAACGCTTTCGCCCTATGATACGTTCCCTGCGTCGGCTTCGCCCGAAGAAAAAGTAAAAGATAAGCCCGATCAGCGGCAGAAAGATAAGCACCAAAATCCACGCGATGGTCTTTACCGGATTGCGATTGTCGAGCAGAATCACAATAATCGTACCTGCCACAATACCGAAGTAGACAATATCGAAAGCCACTTGGAGAATAAGGCTGATAAAATAATGCCAATCTATTGAACCCATGCGCTTCTTTTCATGATTGCAAATTATTGGCAAACTTACATAAAAATATCGCTTTATCAGCGTGTTCAATACAAAGAAAAGATTATTTTTTTACTCGTTGCTATGAGTTCTCACCGCATAAAATACTTACCCGTTATCTTTAAACATCCGTTTGAATCAGATAGAAGTACGAGGTGGAAAAGAAGTTCCGAAGATAATATAGATATGCCCCCATTTTTGAATAGAAGGTCAATTGGAGTCGGTATCGTGGCATAGACAGGTTTCAGGGAAGAGAAGTCAGCCGGTCAGCCCCGGATTATCGGGAAGTCTCCGGATTGTCTTCTTTCGGTTCGGCGTAATAGATGACTATGCGACGGGTTGTTTCATCAATGCGGAAGCGGTTGTCCGTACGTTCGCCCACAAGCCATGCAACACGATCGCCGCAACAGAGCAACCACTGACGTTCCTTGCGCGGAAGCGAGAACTTGCGGTCGGTCAGGTAATCGCTTACCCGTTTTTTCCCCTTCATGCCGAAAGGAACAAAGACATCGCCCGGTTGCCAGAGCCGAAAGGTCACGGGAGCATCGCCGAGCTTGTCGGCATCGAAGCAGGCAATATGCTTGTCTGCGGGAATCCGGAAGTCGGGTGTACAGACGCACTCTTCGCGACGAATCCGATAGGGAAATTCCGGTTCCGACGTCTGCAAAGGTTCGATAATCAGGTGAGCACGGTCTTTCACCACTCGCCACTCTTTGCTCCTGAATTGTTTACCGGACTGCCCGCGAAGTGCAAGATAGATATCTTTCAGTTGTGCACTGTTGAATCCCAACGGATGGAGTATCTCGAACAGCACGGCTTCGGGAGCCGTTTCCCTGAAAAGAGCTTCGAGGCAAATACCTTCAGGACAGAGTACGCGTTCTTTGGCTTCGGCAATGCATCGGTGATACAAGAGGGCCACATCGTTGAGGTGAGCGGCCGTATCGGACAAGCTGTTACGGATGGACGGATTGAACTCTTCCAAGAGGGGAAGCAGGCGAAGACGGATCTTGTTGCGCACGTATTCATCTTCCAGATTCGTACTGTCTGTGACATAAGGTTGTTTCAAGTCATGCAGGTAAGCCATGATCTCTTCGCGAGAGACACACAGAAAAGGACGTACGATGCGACCGTTCACGGGACGAATGCCCAGCAAGCCCGTAATACCTGTCCCCCGAACAAGATTGAGTAAGAGGGTTTCGATACTGTCGTCGCGATGATGAGCCACCGCAACAGAGTCGGCGGATATCTGCTTGCGAAGTTCCTCAAACCGTGCATAGCGCAACTCCCTCGCCGCCATTTCCACAGAGAGGCGACGGTTCTCGGCGTAAGCAATCGTATCGAAATGCAGCACATGCAGGCGCACCCCAAGTACTTCGCACAGCCGACGCACAAAGGCTTCGTCCCTGTCCGATTCCGCACCGCGCAGATGGAAATTGCAGTGCACCGCCTCGCAGGCATAACCGTCGGCCAATAGAAAGCGCAACAGAGCCACCGAGTCGGCTCCTCCGCTCAGGGCAACCAGAATCTTGTCGGCAGGGGCGAAGAGCCTCTCCCGTGCGATGTAGTTTCTTACCCGTTGTACGATCATGCTTTCCTCATTATGGATTCCTCGTGCGACAAAAGTAGACAATTTCGCCGAGAAACAAGTCAGGCACAAGCCGATAATCCGTTCTTCCCTCCTCTTTCGGAACGGATGCAAACACTTCTTTTCCCCGGAGTAATTACTTTTTAACACCCGAAAGGCAAGGTCTTCATCCCCGATTGTGTTTCTTTGTTATCAATTAATGTAAAGAATCATCCATACTTAATATAAACAAAACCCCATGAAAGGTAAACATTACATGCTGCTCGTTGGGCTGATCTTAGCCGCAACGGTTCCGCTCAAAGCCCAAAGTTATGAGTCTCTATGGAAGCAAGTCAGGCAAGCCGAAGAAAAGAGTCTGCCGGCAACCGTAGTCAAACTCACCGATTCCATCTTCCGCAAAGGCAGAAAGGAGAAGAACGCTCCGCAGATGATGAAAGCGTATCTCTACCGTATGGAATACAGGGAAAGCCTGTCGCCCGACAGTTTCTACACCGATTTGAAAGGATTGGAACGACTCTCAGAGGAGCAGGATAAACCCCAAGACCGCGCAGTGACGCACATCCTGCTGGCCCACATTTACTCCACCCATGCCCGAAAGAACGCCTATCGGGCAGGCAGACAGGCAGACA